>NZ_JAGSOG010000014.1 GCF_018139695.1 Actinospica durhamensis
GCGGCGCGCGCAGGTACCGGCGGATGGACCGAGGACACGGCGAGGGAGGGGCGATGCGCTGGGGCGCGGGTTCGGTTTCCGGCGACGGGACGCGCACCGCGGTGCTCGCGCTGCTGGCGCGGCGCGGCCATCTGCCTTGCCTAGAGTGCGGGGATGAGCGCCAACACCAGGTCCTGGATCGGGTTCCTGTCCGACTACGGGCTGAGCGACTGCCATGTCGGGGTGTGCCACGGCGTCATCGCGACGACCGCGCCCACGGCCCGGGTGATCGACCTGTGCCACGAGGTGCCCCCCGGGGATCTGCGCCGCGGCGGCGCGCTGCTGGCCCAGGCGGCGCCGTACCTGCCGCCAGGGGTACTGCTCGCGGTGGTGGACCCGGCGACCGGGCCGGGTGCGGGGACACGGCGGCGGGCCCTGGCCGTGACCGCCGGGCGCAGCGTGCTGGTCGGGCCGGACAACGGGCTGCTGCTGCCGGCCGCGCGGGCGCTGGGCGGGGCGAGCGCGGCGTACGCCATCACCTCGCGCACGCACATGCGCCACCCGGTCTCCGCGACCTTCCGCGGCCGCGACCTGTTCGCCCCGGTGGCCGCGCACATCGCGGCCGGGCTCTCGCCCGCGGCGCTCGGGCCCGAGGTGCCGGTGGAGGCGCTGGTGCATCTGCCCGAGCCGGTGGCGCGTCTGACGGCGCATCGGCTGGAGGGCGTGGTGCTCTCGGTGGACCGCTGGGGGACGGTGCAGACCACGCTCGGCGCCGGTCTTTTCGAGGAGGCCGGGCTGCGCGTGGGCGACACGCTCACGGTGCACTGCCGGACCGGCGAGGTGCGGGTGCCCTTCGGCCGCAGCCACGCCGACGTGCGGCCGGGCGAGGCGGTGGGCTACCTGGACTCGGCCGGCCTGTTCGCGCTGGCCCGGCACACGAACTCGGCCGCGGAGGAGCTGGGGCTGCAGCCGGGCGACTCGGTCGCGGTCCGGCTCCCGACGGCGGTGGACGCGGTGCGGTAGGCGCTCGTGCCCGAGCCGGCCGGGGACGGGCGCGGCGCGGCCGGGGAACGAGTGATCTGGATCTGCACCCCGCACTGCTCCCAGGGGCTGTGCGAGGTCCGGATCCAGATCAGCGAAACGGCTCAGCGCCGAGTCTGGGCGCGCGCCCGGAACATCCTCGTACTTGGTCGTCTGTGGGTGGTTCGGGCGTGCGGCCGGGCGAAGGCCCGGCGCCGAAGGCAAGCCCCAAGGGCGCTGGGCCGTTTCGCCTGGATCCGGACCTCGCACAGCCCCTAGACTTGCCACCCGCAGGGCGGCGTCCCAACCGCCCGGAGGCGAACCCGCCACCCGCGGGCGGCGGAGGCTCGAGGGGAACCCGGAGCGTGACTGACGAGCGAGGCACGGCGCCCGGCGTGCAGCCGGAGACGGGGTCGGTCGCGACCGGGCCCGGCGTCGCGGCGGACGCGCCGGAGCGGATGCGGGTGGCCGAGGTCTTCGACGGACGCGGTCCGAACGGCGGCGTGCTGATCAAGCGCCCGGCGGTGCCGGACGCGGAGTTCGAGGCGCTGGCCCGGTATCTGACGACGGCTCCGGTGGCGCTGGCCACGACGAAGACCGCGCAGGACGAGATGTCCCCGGACGCGGGCATGGCGGTTCCGCGGGCGTATCACACGGACGGGTACTGGATCTGGCCCGCGGCGGTCGGCTACTACCTGTTCCGCTACCGGCTGCCTCCGCAGCCGGACCTGGTCGCGCACATCAGGGCCCGTGGATTCGAGGTCGGCGCGGTGCCGGAGCCGGCCAGGCAGGCCGCGGCGGCGCAGATGCTCGAGGAGCTCGCGGCGGCCCGGCAGCGCCAGCAGACCGAGCAGGCGCGCCCGGCGGCGCTGCCGCAGCCGACGCCGACGCCCGAACCGCAGCCGCAGCCGCAGGCGGCTCCTGAGAGCCCGTCAGAGCCGGAGCCGCGGCCGCAAGAGCCGCAGCCCGAACCCGCGGGCTCGCTCTGGCTGCCGGAGCCCGCCGCCGCCCCTGACGACACCGCCACCCCCGAAGCGGCTTCCGCGGCGTCCCCTGAGCCGCCCGCCGACCCGGCTCCCGAAGCCCCGGCGGCGCGGCTGCCCGACGGAGCGCGGCCGGTGGTCTCCTTCAGCCGCGCGCTGACCGAGGTCGGCAACCGGCACGCGGCGTGGGTGCTCGAGCAGATCGAGACGTTCCTGGAGTTCATGCCGGTCGACGACTGGAGCGTGGACCACGACACCCGGATCTACCGCCAGGCTGGGCGGCAGTTCACGGTGGACGCGCTCGGGCGGCTGACCGAGGACGGCCGGTGGTGGTGGGCCTGGGCCGAGCCCGAGGCGTGGTCGGCCGATCCGCGCATCACCGAGCGGGTGCGGGCGCTGTGCGAGGAGGGCCGCGAGCTCGACATCGCCGAGCTCGCCTCGCCGATCCTGGACCTGACCGTGACCGACGACGCCGACGATCCGGAGACCGCGGCGGAGATGCTGGTCTGGTGCGTCATGGGCCTGGCCGGGGCGCGCGCGTACATCGGGCACAGCCAGGGCTCCCGCGGGCGGATCTACTACCTGGCCTTCGACGAGGCGATCCCGCTGGCCGAGCCGGGTCTCGGCGACGTGCCGCAGTACCTGGCCCAGGGTGTGCTGAAGTTCGAGGAGGACGCGGCCGACTGTGTGCTCGGCTACGTCGAGCACCACGACTGGGAGTGGAGCCGCGGCGCGGACGGGATCGAGGTCAGCGCGCCGGGACTCGGCTCGTTCACGGCGGATCTGTCCGCGGACGGGGTGCTCACCGGCATCTCGCTGCACTGAGCCGCCGCGCCGCACTAAGGGCGGCGCGGCGGCTCAGTGCAGCGTCAGTCCCGCGCGGCCAGGGCGGTACGCATCGCGTCTAGGATGTCCCCGGCACGCCCGTGCACGCCCGTCATCAGCTCCACCTGGGTCACCGCCTGATGCAGCAACAGGTCACGGCCGCCGAGCACGACGGCGCCGCGCCGCGTCCAGGCCTCGGCCAGACGGGTCGGCCACGGGTGGTAGATCACGTCGAAGAGTGTGCCGACCTTGACGGGCAGGTCCTCGGCGAGTTCGTCGGCCACACCCGCCGGGGTGGTGTTGACCACGAGTTCGTACTCGGTCGCCTCGCGCGCCTGACTCCACGGCCGGGGCTGGAGCTCGAGGCCGAAGTGCTCGGCCAGCGGGGCGAACTCGGCCACCTTGGCCGGGGTGCGCGCATAGACCGCGATGGGTCCGTGCACCAGCCCGGCCAGCGCGGCCAGGGTGGAGCCGGCCGTGGCGCCGCCGCCGAGCACGGCCGCCGCGGCGACCTGCTGCACACCGCGTTCGCGCAGGGCCGCGGCCAGGCCGGGTACGTCGGTGTTCTCGCCGTGGCGCGAACCATCCGGGCCGAACACCAGGGTATTGACGGCGTTCACGGCACGGGCGGTGTCCGCTATGCCGTCGAGCAGCGGGATGACCGCGCGCTTGAGCGGCATGGTCAGCGACAGTCCGGCCCAGCTCTCGTCCAGGCCGTCGAGGAAGCCGGCCAGGCCCGCCTCGTCCACCTCGTGCCGGCCGTAGCTCCACCGCGCCAGGCCCAGACGGGCGTAGGCGGCGCGGTGGAGCAGCGGCGAGAGCGAGTGCGCGATCGGCGAGCCGAGCACGGCGGCCTGATGGGCGTTCGGGCGCATCAGTTCCCGCACAGTCCCTTGTGTGCGTTGCCCAGCGCGGCCCACTGCGTGCTGTTCGCGGCGTAGAGCACCGTGCCCTGGACCGCGCAGAAGTACAGGTCGGTCGAGTCGGTCGGGTTCAGCGCCGCCTGCAGGGTGGTCTGGTCGACGCTGTCGATCGGACCCGGCGGCAGGCCCTTGATGCCGAAGACGCTGGTGTTGTACGGGTTGGTGGTGTCCTTGTTGTCCGGCACGGTCGTGGTCTCGCCCATGCCGTAGAGCGTGGTGGTGTCGAAGCCGAGGTGCGCGAAGTCCGCGGTGTCCTTGAGCCGGTGGTAGATCACGCCCGCGATCTTGCCCAGGTCCTTGGTGTCGGTGCCGGCCTCGGCCCGCGCCATGGAGGCGACGATCAGGACCTGGTAGGGCGTCAGGTTCATCCCGCCGGCCGACTTGGCCTTGGTGGTCAGGCCGAGCGCGTCGAACATGTCCAGCTGCTTGTCGATCATCGCCTTGACGAGCGAGGTCGGGTCCTTGTAGTCGGGCAGCTGGTAGGTGCCGGTGAACAGCAGGCCCTCGACGTTGGCGAAGGGGAAGTTCTTGCCGGTCTTGGCCGTGGCCCAGCTCGGCAGGTCCACCTTGCCGCTGCCGATCGCGGCCAGGATCCGCGCCTGGGTCCAGCCCGTCTTCTGCTCGAGGTCGAGGAAGACGTCCGAGGCGCGCTCGCCGGGGCGTACCAGCAGCTGGGACTTGTTGTAGACGTTGTTGGTGTCCAGCAGCGCGTTGACCGCGGCGGCCGCGCTCATCTCCTTGTGCAGCAGGTAGGTGTTGGCCTGGATGCTGCCGCACTTGGGATTGGCCTCGCAGGCCTTGGTGAAGGCGCGCTGGCTCTTGACGACGTCGTCGTTGTACAGCAGCGCGCCGATGGCGGTGCCGCCGGAGTTGTCGGGTATCTGGACCACGACGGTGGCCGCGATGCCGGTGGTGGAGGTGAAGTCGGCGGGCGGCCCGTACTTCGACTCGTAGTACTTCCAGCCGTAGACAACGCCGCCGCCCAGGATTCCGGCCAGGACGCTGAAGGCCACGAAGACCGCGAGGCAGCTCTTGCGCTTGCGCCCCGGCTGGTCGCCGTCGCCGCGCTTGCCGCCGCCGGACCCGCCGCCGTCGGAGTCGGAGCGCTCGGGGGTCAGCAGGCCGATGCGGTCGCCGCGCTCACCGCGCTCCCCGAGGCCGGGCTGCTCGGCCTCGGCGCGACGGCGGCCGCCGCGGGCCGGGTAGTCGTACCCTTCCTCGCCCTCGGCCAGCTCGGACAGGTCGCCGTAGGGGTCGCGCACGCCGCGCGGGTCACGCGGATCGCGGGCCTCGCGCGGGTCCCTGGGGTCGCGCGGGTCGCGGTCGCGCGGTTCGGCGTACGGGTCGGCCGGCGGTCCGGAACGCCGGCGGGATCCGGCCGGGGCGCCGGGAGCGGCGCCCGCGCCGGTCGGGTAGCCGCCCGAGGCGTAGTTCTGGGTCTGGGCGCCGTAGCCGCCGGTCTCGTAGCCGCCCGAGCCGTAGGAGCCGGTGTCGTAGCCGGCCTGCGGGCTCTGCGGGCTCTGCGGGCTCTGCGGGCTCTGGGGGTAGCCGTCGTAGCCCAGCCGCGGCTGCTGGCCGGTGGTGTACTGCTGGCGCGGCGCGGCGTACCCGCCGGTGTCGTAGCCGCCCGCGTCGTACGAGCCGCCGTCGTACCCGCCGGTGTCGTAGCCGCCCGAGGCGTAGCCCTGTCCCGGCTGGGCCGGCTGACCCGGCTGGACGTACGGGTTCTGCGACGGCGGCTGCGCCCGCTGCTGCCGGTAGCGCGGATCCTGCGGCGGCTGCGCCGGACGCGGGCCGCGGTTGCCCTGCGGCGGCTGCGGCTGCTGCTGCGGGGGCTGCTGCGGCTGCTGGGGAGCCTGCGGCTGCTGGGCCGGTTGCTGCGGGTAGTCGTAGTACTGCGCCGCAGGCTGCTGGCCGGTCTGTCCGTACGAGGGGTATCCGGGGTTTTGCGGAGGGTTGCTGTAGTCGAGCGGGGGGCGGTTCCAATCGTCCTGCGCCTGTGCGTAGGGATCCGGCTCCTGCGGATAGCCGTACCAGCCGCCGTCGCTCATTCGCTCTCCTTCACGGGGGCCGCCGCGTGCGGCGAGGTGCCCTGCTCCAGGGCGACCAGGGTACCGGGCGCGGTGCCCGAACCGCGCTCGATGTCGAGGGCGTTCTGCAGGATCACCACCGCGGCGGCCTGATCCACCACCGCACGGCTCTTGCGCCCGCGCACACCCGACTCGCGTAGTCCACGTGTCGCCGTCACGGTTGTCAACCGCTCGTCGACCATTCGCACCGGAATGGGGTGGATTTTCCCGACGATGCGGTCGGCGAACGCCCGTGCCTTGGCCGCCGCCGGGCCCTCGGCGCCGGAGAGCGAACGGGGCAGACCGACCACGATCTCGACGGCACCGTACTCGTGCGCCAGTTCGACGATCCGGGCCACGTCGCCGTCCCCGGCCGAGACGGTCTCGACCGGAGTGGCCAAGCGCCCCTCGGGGTCACACACGGCCACCCCGATGCGTACCGCGCCCACATCCACACCGAGTCTTCTGCCCGCTCTCACACCTGCTCCGTTCCAGATCCAACCCGACATACGGGTACACGCACCCGCACACCGTCAGGGTTCAGCCTCGCACGAACGAGGCCCGCACGCTTGGCGGACGGGCCTCGGGGATGACACCACCCCGGCGCCGCGAGGCTCTTGGGGACACGGTTTTCGTCCCCAAGATTCTCCGCCGAGCAAGCTGTGGTCTACATGATCGTGCTGAGGTGATGGCTTTCTGCTTACACTCCCGCGATCTGACGGCGGACCGCCTCGAGCGCGTCGTCCAGCGCCGCGGCGTTGGTGCCGCCGCCCTGCGCGATGTCGTCCTTGCCGCCACCGCCGCCGCCGAGGGTCTGGGCCGCGGTGCGGGCCAGCGCGCCGGCCTTGTGGCCCTGCTCGCGGGCCGCCTCACTGGCCGTCACCACGACCACGGGGCGCTCGCCGGCGACCGCGGCCACGGCGACCACGCTGGGGCGCGAGCCGAGTCGGGCGCGCACGTCGAGGGCGAGCTTGCGCAGGTCGTCCGGGCCGGTGCCGTCGGGCGCGCGGTGGGCGACGTAGGACACGCCGTGCACGTCGACGGGGTTGGCGGCGAGCTCGGCGGCCACCGCGAGCACCTGTCCGGCGCGCAGCGCGGCGATCTCCTTCTCCGCGTCGCGCAGCTTGCCGATGATGCCGCTGATGCGCTCGGGCAGCTCCTCCGGCCGCGCCTTGACCGCCTCGGCGATCTGGGCCAGCAGCACGTGCTCGCGGGCCAGGAAGCCGTAGGCGTCGGCGCCCACGAGCGCCTCGACCCGGCGCACGCCGGCACCGATGGAGGACTCGTGCAGCAGCTTGACCAGGCCGAGCCGGCCGGTGTTGTCCACGTGGGTGCCGCCGCACAGCTCGTGCGCCCACTCGCCCACCGAGACCACCCGGACCCGGTCGCCGTACTTCTCGCCGAACAGCGCCATCGCGCCCATGGCCTTGGCCTCGGGCTGCGACATGATCTGCGCGGTCACCGCGAGGTCGTCGATGAGCACCTCGTTGACCAGCTGCTCGGCGTCGGCCAGGACGGAGTGCGGCACGGCCTGCGGGTGGGCGAAGTCGAAGCGGAAGCGGCCGGGCGAGTTCTCCGAGCCGGCCTGGGTCGCGGTGTCGCCGAGCAGCTGCCGGAAGGCCTTGTGCACCATGTGCGTCGCGGTGTGGGCGCGGGAGATGGCGACCCGGCGGGCCACGTCCACCACGGCCTCGGCGGACTGACCCGCCGTCACCTCGCCGTCGCGCACCACGGCCCGGTGCACGATCAGGTCGCCGACCGGCTTCTGCACGTCCACGACCTCGATCAGCGCGCCGTTGCCGAGCCGGATCAGGCCCTGGTCGGCGAGCTGGCCGCCGCCCTCGGCGTAGAACGGGGTGCGGTCGAGCACGAGCTCGATCTCCTGGCCGCTGACCGCGCTGCCGGCCACCGCGCCGTCCACCAGCAGGCCGCGGATCAGGGCCTCGCTGGTGGTCTCCCGGTAGCCGGTGAACTCCGGGGTGCCGGCGACGTCGAGCAGCTCGCGGTAGGCCGAGACGTCCACGTGGCCGGTCTTCTTGGCCTTGGCGTCGGCCTTGGCGTTGGCCTTCTGCTGGGCCATCAGCCGGCGGAAGCCCTCCTCGTCCACGGACAGGCCCTGCTCGGCCGCCATCTCGAGGGTCAGGTCGATCGGGAAGCCGAAGGTGTCGTGCAGCTGGAAGGCCTCGGCCGCGTTCACCCGGTCTGCGCCGGCGGACTTGGCCGCGGCGATGGCGTTGTCCAGGATGCCGGTGCCGGTGCGCAGCGTCTGCAGGAACGCGGTCTCCTCACCGGTGGCCACGGCCAGGATGCGCTTGGCGTCGGTGACCAGCTCGGGGTACTGCGGGCCCATCGCGTCGATCGCGACGGTGATCAGCGCCGCCACGGTGGGCGCGGCGGAGCCGAGCAGGCGCATGTTGCGGATCGCCCGGCGCATGATCCGGCGCAGCACGTAGCCGCGGCCCTCGTTGCCGGGGATGACGCCGTCGCCGATGAGCATCAGGGCCGTGCGGATGTGGTCGGTGACCACGCGCAGCGCCACGTCCGTCTTGTGGTCCTTGCCGTAGCCGGTGCCGGTCAGCTCGGCTGCCTTGTCCAGGATCATCCGGGACGTGTCGATCTCGTAGAGGTTGTCCACACCCTGCAGGATCGCGGCGAGGCGCTCGAGGCCGAGGCCGGTGTCGATGTTCTTGGCGGGCAGGTCGCCGAGGATCTCGAAGTCGTCCTTGCCGGTGCCCTCGCCCCGCTCGAACTGCATGAAGACCAGGTTCCAGATCTCCAGGTAGCGCTCGCCGTTGACGGCCGGGCCGCCCTCCTCGCCGTAGGCGGGGCCGCGGTCGTAGTTGATCTCGGAGCACGGTCCGCACGGCCCGGGCACGCCCATGGACCAGAAGTTGTCCTTCTTGCCCAGGCGCTGGATCCGCTCGGCCGGGACCCCGATCTTGGTGTTCCAGATCTCGAAGGCCTCGTCGTCGTCCAGGTAGACGGTGATCCACAGCCGGTCCGGCTCGAGGCCGTAGCCGCCCTCGGCGACCGGGGCGGTCAGCAGCTCCCAGGCGAAGGTGATCGCACCTTCCTTGAAGTAGTCCCCGAAGGAGAAGTTGCCGCACATCTGGAAGAAGGAGCCGTGCCGGGTGGTCTTGCCGACCTCCTCGATGTCGAGGGTGCGCACGCACTTCTGCACGCTGGTGGCGCGCGGCGCGGGCGGGGGCTCCTCGGCCAGGAAGTAGGGCTTGAACGGCACCATCCCCGCGTTGACCAGCAGCAGCGTCGGGTCGGAGGCGATGAGCGAGGCGGAGGGGATCTCGGTGTGTCCGCGCTTGACGAAGAAGTCGATCCAGCGGCGGCGGATCTCTGCGGAGTCCATGGTCGAACTACCTCTCGCTCACATCTCTAGACGTTCACCGGTCTGCGGGCAGCCGTGCTGCCGCACCCATTCTTCCAGCCGCGGCGGGGCGCTCGGGACCGCGCCGGCCGCGGCCGCGGCTCGCCGGGCGCCGCGACGGGACCCGGCCGCGTGGCACCGGGCGCACGGCCGGTCAGCGGCCGCCGGTCTCCTGGTCCTTGGCGTCCACGCCGAGCACGTGGTAGAGCTCGAATTCGCGCTCGGCGGCGGCGGAGCGCACGTCCTCGGCGAAGTCCTGCCAGGCCGAGGTGACCCGGCCGGGCACGCCCGAGGCCGAGTCGGCCAGGCTGGAGGGGGCCAGCTTCTTCGCGGCCTTGGAGACCTTGGCGGCCACCATCACGCCCGCGCCCGCCCCGAGGGCGGCCCAGAACACCCGCTTGACCATGTCGCTCAGCCCTTCCGCGTCTTGCGGGCGGCCTTGATCTCCGACTTGACCCGCTTCTCCACATCCGCCCGGCGGCGGCTGGCCAGAGCCGAGCGCACGCCGTAGGAGAAGGCCGCCGCCTTGATCATCGGCCCGCCCACGGTGGCCGAGAAGGTGGAGGCGAGCGCGGAGGCGTTGGTGGAGATGTTCGAGACGTTGTCGGTGATCACGTCCACCTTGCCCAGCTGCTGATTCGTCGTCACCACGGTGGTGGTGATCTCGGTCAGCAGCGGCGCGGTCTTCTCCCCGATGCCCGCCACCAGTTCCCTGGTCTCCTTGAGCACCTGGGCCAGGCGCAGCAGGACCACGCACAGGAACACCACCCCGATCGCGAAGAAGATCGCGAAAATCAGTCCGACGACTGCTCCTGCCGACACGTGGGATCCGTCCCTTCGCTCACACCCGAGTGGGATTGCCGTCTGAAATCCCCCGAGGGACCAGACCCGCTAGACGATATCGCGTCCCGGGGCGCCGACGCGGTCAGGCCTCGCGGACCCGGGCGACGGCGGATGCGGGCGGCGGCGCATCGGGGGCGCGGGGGCCGAAGTACCCTGACGCCATGGGGAGAGTCTTCGTTCAGGAATTCGACGACGAGCTCTGGCAGTATTCGGGTTCGCCGTATCCGCCGGCGGCGCGTCTGGCGGGCGGCGGGCCGCCCACCGTGCTGGGCTTCGGGCCCGACCGGCGGGCGCGGGCGGTCGCCTTCCATCCGCCGCAGTCCGCGCCGTACCTGGTGCTCAGCCGGATGCAGGAGACGGCCGAGCTGATCAACGCACTGGATTCGCCGTGCGCCGCCCGGCACTTCGAGATCGGCGAGGGGGCCGGCGGACGGCTGTGGGTGGCGGCCGAGTACGTGCCGGGCCCGCCGCTGCCGGAGGCGGTTGAGCGGTTCGGGCCGCTCTCGCGCGAGGGCGTCCGGCATCTGGCCCGTGGGCTGATCGAGCTGACCGGACGACTGCACGAGGCCGGGCTGGCCGGGCGCGGGCTCGAACCGGCCGATCTCGTGCTCGGCCGGACCGGGCCGGTGCTGGTCGACCCGGGATTCGCGCGGGTGGAGGGCACCGGCGGGCGGATCGAGACGGGCGGCGAGTTCGAGTCCTGGGACTGGTGCCTCGCCGACGACGTGCGCGCGCTCGGGGCGGTGCTCTACCTCGCGGTCACCGGGCGCCCTGCCTTCCACGGCTGCGGCGACATCCTCAGCCCGGCCGTGGGCGCGTGCCCCAGCGCGCTGCGCGAGCCGATCGAGGCCAGCCAGCGGGCCCGGCCCGAGTCCCGGCCGAGCCTGGCCGAGCTGGCCCGGGCGGCGGACGAGGGCTGGGCGGGCGCCTCGCTCTCGGCGCACTGGCTGGAAGAGCCCTGGCAGTCCCCGGAGGTGCTGCGGGACGTCAACGCGCGGGCGCAGGAAGTGGACGGGCTGCGCCGGCGGTTCCTCGACCGGGAGATCATCGCGGCCGCGGCCGCGCCGTCCCTGCACGGGGTGCGCCGCGGCGAGGTGCGCTGGACGGGCCCGGGCACCGCGGCCGACCCCGAGGGACCGGCCGCGCTGGCCCGGCGGGCGCTGCGCGGCGCCTGGCGCACCCTTGCGACCAGCCGACGGCAATGGCACGATCGGCAGGCCGAGCACCGGTGAGCCGTGGGGGGAGCCGGGCCGGCGCCGAACATCGTGTTCTCGATCACCGGGGAGTGGGGTCAATGCCTGTCCGCGCGCACATCGTACCGGGCCGCCGACAGTCCTGACGCAGCAGGCGGCATGTCCGTGCTCTCACATGCCACAGAAGGACTTCAAGAGTGGACTTCTACGTCCAGCAGCACGCGCGCACCCTCGTTCTGCGCAGCCCGGTGCACACGCGCACCGGGCCTTTCGTCGCCCGGTTCAACCCGGACTGGGCCAATCCCATGGCCAACTACGCCATCCCGGACGACCACGCCGAGCCGACCGCCGAGGACATACGTGCACTGATCCAGGTCTTCCTGGACCGGGACCGGCTGCCGCGTCTGGAGTTCCTGCCCAGTTGCGCGCCCGCGGTCGAGCCGGCGCTGCGCACGGCCGGGTTCGAGGTGGAGAACCGGGCGCCGCTGATGGCCTGTCCGCCCGGGGACCTGACCGCGCCGAGGACGGTGCCAGGCCTTGAGCTGTTCGAACCGCGCACCGACGAGGACCTGTTCGCGCTCGCGACGGTGCAGCACTACGCCTACGGGGAGCCGGGCGAGCCCGACCGCCACGCGGTCGCGCGCCTGCGCCGCACCTACGAGAACGGCGGCCTGGTCCTGCTGGCCGTGCTGGACGGGCAGCCTGCGGGCGGCGGCTCCTGCTCGAGTCCGGTCGACGGCCTGACCGAACTGGCCGGCGTCGCGGTGGCCGAGGGCCTGCGCCGGCGCGGGGTGGGCGCCGCCGTCGCCGCCCGGCTGACCGAGCTCGCCTTCGAACGCGGGTTCCGGCTGCCCTGGCTGGAGCCCTCGGGCGAGGAGAGCGAGCGGGTCTACGCGGGCATCGGCTACCGGACCATCGGCGAGAAGCTCAACATCTCGCTGCCGGGAGGCGCACCGCTCGGCTGAGCTCCCGGCGCCCCGCCTTGACCCCACCGTACGGTGTACGACCCGGACGTACGCTGTGCGGTGGGCTCCCGGCGCGGGAAGGTTTTCGATTCTGTCGAGGGCTTCTGCAAGGATGTCCTGCGAAAGTAGGAGACCCACATGCACTTGGCCCGTTACAAGTCCGTCCTCGACCTGCCCGGCATGAAGTCGTTCATGCTGGTCGCGCTGATCGCCCGAATACCCGGGACGGCCTGGACCACCGCGCTGACGCTGAGCGTCGTGCTCGACCGGCACCTGAGCTACGCCGCGGCCGGCGCCGCCACGGCCATGTTCACCGTCGGGCTCGCGGTCGGCTCGCCGCTGCTGGGCAGGATGATCGACCGGCGCGGCCCGCGGCCGGTGCTGCTGGTCACGGGCGTGGTCTCGCTGCTGTTCTGGAACCTGGTGCCGGTGCTGCCCTACCCGGCGCTGCTGCCCTGCGCGGTGGTGTGCGGCGCGCTGCAGGTGCCGATCATGACGCTGGTGCGCCAGTCGGTGGCGCAGCGGGTGCCGGAGTCGGTGCGCCGCCAGGCGTACTCGCTGGACTCGATGGCCGTGGAGCTCTCGTTCATGGTCGGCCCCGCGCTCGCGGTGCTGGCGATCACCTCGCTCGGCGAGGCCACCTCCACCCTGCGCGTGGTCGGCTTCGGCATCGCGGGCGGCGCGGCGGTGTTCTACGCGTACTCCAAGCGGCAGGAGAGCGCCGGGCGCACCGGTCTCGCGCGCGAGACCGCGGCCGGGGCGGACGAGCCGGAGGCCAAGCCGCACTGGCTGGCGCCGAGCTTCCTGCTGATCCTGGCCGTGTGCACGGCCTGCTGCGTCATCCTGTCCTCGACCGACGTGGCCATCGTCGCGGTGCTGCGCGGGCACGGGCAGATCGCCTGGGCCGGCGTGGTGGTGATGGCGTGGTGCGCCGCCTCGCTGGTGGGCGGCTTCGTGCACGGCGCGCTGCCCCGGCCGGTGCCGATGGGCGTGCTCCTGCTGCTGCTCGGCGCCCTGAGCGTGCCGGTGGGCCTGGCCGGCACCTGGTGGGTGCTGTGCCTCGCGGTCATCCCGGCCGGCCTGGCCTGCGCCCCGACCATCTCCTCCACCGTGGACGCGGTCAGCCGGGCGGTGCCCCCGTCCCGGCGCGGCCAGGCCATGGGCCTGCACGCGGCCGCGCTCACCGTCGGCAGCGCGATCGGCGCCCCGGTGATCGGCGTGGTCATCGACGGCTCCGGCCCGGCCTGGGGCATGGCCGCGGTCGGCCTGCTCGGCTGCGCGGTCGCGCTGATCGCCCTGGTGGCCACCCGCCGCGTCAACGCGGCGGCGGCGCGCACGGTGCGGATCGAGGCCCCGGCGGAGATCGTGCTCGAGCGGGCCGCCTGAGACCGGGGCCTTGAGCACGGCGCCCGAGCGCACGGCCTCTGGCGGACGGAGCCGTCCGGCCCTTACCTTTCTCGGATGCGATCCGACCCAGCGGTAACCTCCGACCCGATCCAGCCGGCGAGCCGGCTCGCCGCCCGCCCCGTCGCGGGCGCGCTGCGCACGGCCCTGGCCGTGCTCGCGCTGGTGGCGCTCGTGGTCGGCTACGACCGGGACGTGCACACCGGCGACGCGGTGAACTTCTTCTTCTACTTCACCGACCTGTCCAACCTGTTCGGCGCCGCGCTGCTGCTGCTCGGCGGCCGGGCGCTGCTGCGGGGCCGGGCCGGGGTGCCCGACCTGGTGCGGGGCGCGGCCGTGCTCTACCTGATCATCACGGGGCTGGTGTACTGGACTCTGCTGGCCGGGCAGGCCACCGCGGCCACGATCACCTGGCAGAACGACATCGTGCACGCGGTGATGCCGTGCGCCCTGGTGCTCGACTGGCTGCTGCTGCCCCCGGCCGCGCGGCTGGGCTACGGCAGGGCCTCGCGCTGGCTCGTCTTCCCGGTGCTCTACCTGGCCGTCTCGCTCATCCGCGGGCCGCTGGTGCACTGGTGGCCGTACGGGTTCCTCGACCCGCGCAAGCCGGGCGGGTACATGCACGTCACGACCTGGTCGCTGATCGTCACGACCGTGTTCGTGGTCTTCATGGCGCTGGTCGTGCTGGCGGGCAATCAGTTCTCTTCGCGGCGCTCGGATTCCGCCGCCGGCTCGGGCGACGCGTCGGCCTCGCCGGAGCCGAGCAGCGAGCGCAACTTCTCCACCCGGTCGGCATAGCGCTCCTCGACGCCGTGCCGGGTGGGGCGGTAGTACCGCTTGCCGTGCACGGCGTCGGGCGCGTACTGCTGCGCGGCCACCGCGTTCGGCAGGTCGTGCGGGTAGACGTAGCCCTGGCCGTGCCCGAGCTTGCCCGCGCCCTGGTAGTGGCTGTCGCGCAGGTGCGGCGGCACCGGCCCGGCCAGGCCCGCGCGCACGTCGGCCAGGGCGGCGTCGATAGCCAGGTAGGCCGCGTTCGACTTGGGGGCCGCGGCCAGCGCGATCACGGCCTGCGCCAGCGAGATGCGGGCCTCGGGCCAGCCGATGAAGGACACCGCCTGCATCGCCGCGACCGCGGTCTGCAGCGCGGACGGGTCGGCCAGGCCGATGTCCTCGCTGGCCGAGATGACCAGGCGGCGGGCGATGAAGCGCGGGTCCTCCCCCGCCTCGACCATCCGGGCCAGGTAGTGCAGCGCGGCGTCCACGTCCGAGCCGCGGATCGACTTGATCAGCGCCGAGGCCACGTCGTAGTGCTGGTCCCCGTCCCGGTCGTAGCGCACCGCGGCGCGGTCCAGCGCCTGCTCCAGGATCGCCACGGTGATCTCGTCCGAGCCGCTGTCCTTGGCCGCGCCAGCGCCCGCCTCCAGCGCCGTCAGCGCGCGCCGGGCGTCGCCGCCGGCCAGCCGCAGCAGCTGCGCCCGGGCGTCCTCGGCCAGGGTGACCGTGCCGGCCAGGCCGCGCTGCTCGACCAGCGCCCGGTCGATCAGGGAGCTGGTGTCGTCCTCGTCCAGCTGCTCGAGCGTGAGCAGCAGCGAACGGGACATCAGCGGGGAGATCACGGAGAAGTACGGGTTCTCGGTGGTGGCCGCGATCAGGGTGACGGTGCGGTTCTCCACCGCGGGCAGCAGCGAGTCCTGCTGCGCCTTGGAGAAGCGGTGGATCTCGTCCAGGAACAGCACGGTCTCCCGCTCGTACCCGGCGAGCTGGTTGCGCGCCTCCTCCAGCGCCGCGCGCACCTCCTTGACCCCGGCCGTGATCGCGGACAGCTCCAGGAAGTGCCGGTCGGTGCTGCGGGCCACCACGTGCGCCAGGGTGGTCTTGCCGGTGCCGGGCGGCCCCCACAGGATCACCGAGGCCGGCACGGCCCGGGACTGCGGCGAGGAGTCGACCAGGCGGCGCAGCGGGGATCCCGGCCGCAGCAGCTTGCGCTGGCCGACCACCTCGTCCAGCGTGCGCGGGCGCATCCGGGCGGCGAGCGGGGCGCGCGCGGCCTGGTGCTCGCGGTTCGCGTAGTCGAAGAGGCTGTCAGCGGGCATGTCCCGAGCCTAACGCGAGGCCCGGACAGCGCGGGTGCGAGAATCCAGAGCATGAACGGTACAGCGGCGGTGGCCCGCTTCGACTCCTACGCGCACCTGCCCGCCGAGGTCCTCGACGACGCGCTGGTGCGGATCGAGGCCGACCCGGACGTGCTGCACGGCGCGTGGATCACCGAGGGCGGCTACGCGCTCGCCTCCACCGACGGGTACGGCGGCGACCCGTGCTGGCTGCACGTGGCCGGCCGGCCCGAGGTCGCCGCCGCGCTGCTCGAGGCCGCGATCGCGCACCTGGGCGAGGCCTGCTGCGGCCTGACCGTGCCGCGCGGGGTGGACCTGGCCCGCTGGATCCCGGACGGCGAGCCCGGCGAGTGGGACCTGATGCGCTGCGACCGGGCGCCCGCCGCACAGCCCGGCGAGGACCGGGTGGCCGCGCTCACCGACCTGGCCGCGGTGCAGGCGTTCCTGGACCGGGTCAACCCGCACCACTCGGTGCGCGCGGACCACCGGGAGGTGGAGCGGTGGATGGGCGTGGCGGACGAGGCGGGCGGCGGCCTGCTCGCGGTCGGCGCGTTCACCCGGCGGGTGTCCGGCACCGCGTACCTCGCCTCCATCGCCACCGACGAGCAGGCGCGCGGGCAGGGCCTCGGCGGCGCGGTGACGGCGGCGCTGACCCGACACGCCTTCGCGTCGGGGGACGGTTTGTGCACCCTCGCGCACTACCACCCCAACGACCCGGCGCGCCGCGTCTACCAGCGGCTCGGCTATCGGACGACCCATCAGAACCGGTCCCACGCGCTGCCCCGGCAGGCCGCGGCCGAAGATCGAACCGACGCATAGCAGCGTGGTCGGAGCCACAATGGCCTCATGACCCGAGCCTGGAAGATCGAACCCACCGGTCCGCTGCGCGGCGACGTCACCGTGCGCGGATCGAAGAACGCCGTCACCAAGCACATGGTCGCCGCGATCCTCGGCCAGGGCCCGAGCCGGATCGCCAACGCACCCCGGGTCGGCGACGTCGAGATCACCGCGTCCATGCTGCGCGCGCTCGGCTGCTCGGTCGAGCGGGAGGCGGACACGCTCGTGGTCGAGCGCGGGGAGAAGCTCGCCTCGGCCGTGCCGCAGTCCTTCACCGGCCGCAACCGGATCCCGGTGCTGCTGCTCGGCCCGCTGCTCAACCTCACCGGCGAGGCCTTCGTGCCGCTGGTGGGCGGGGACCGGATCGGGCCGCGCCCGCTGGACTTCCACATCACCGCGCTGACCGCGATGGGCGCGCAGATCACGGTGGACGAGAACGGCATCCACGCCTCCACCCGCCGGCTGCAGGGCACGAAGGTGGCGCTGCCCTACCCGAGCGTGGGCGCGACCGAGTCGGTGATGCTCTCCGCGGTGCTGGCCGAGGGCCGCACGGTGATCTCGAACGCGGCGGTGGAGCCGGAGATCATGGAGCTTGCGCTGTTCCTGCAGCGGATGGGCGCCGGCATCCAGCTCCAGCCGGATCGCAGGATCGTGATCGAGGGCGTGGAGCGGCTGCACGGGGCCGACACCCGGCTCTCCGGCGACCGGCTCGAGGCCTTCAGCTACCTGGTCGCGGGTCTGCTGACGGGTGGTCAGGTGCGGGTGCACGGCTGCGCCCAGGAACGGCTGGTCACCGCGATCGAGACGCTGCGCCGGATGGGCACCCGGTTCGAGATCGGCGAGGAGTACATCACCGCCTCCGCCCCGGACGGCCTGCGCTCGGCCGCCGTGCACACCGACACCCACCCCGGCTTCGCCACCGACTGGCAGCAGCCGCTGCTGGTGCTGATGAGCCAGGCCCGCGGCCTTTCCGTGCTGCACGAGACGGTGTTCGAGAACCGGTTCGTCTACGTCAAGGCCCTGCAGCAGCTCGGCTGCGAGATCGAGCTGTTCCCGATGTGCCTGGGCGGCAACGCCTGCCGCTTCCACGACACCAACCACCTGCACTCCGCCGTCGTACACGGCCCGTCCAAGCTGGTCGGCGCCCAGGTGCACGTCCCCGACGTGCGCACCGGCTACTCCTCCGTCATCGCCGCCTCCATCGCCGACGGCCCGTCCGTGCTGATGGACGTCGAGTCGCTCGAGCGCGGCTACGACGAACCGCTGACCCGGCTGCAGTCACTCGGCATGGCCATCACGGTGGACGAGGCGTTCGAGGAGGCGGGCGAGGACTGAACCGGGCGGCTCGGCGCGCCGCGATCCCGGCGTACAGTGATCAGGTGCTGCAACACGTCACCGCGACCCGCTACGTCACCCCGCTGCGCGAGGGCGGCTCGCTGCCCGGCATCGTCGAGGCGGACGACCTCGGGACCTACGTGGTCAAGTTCCGCGGGGCCGGACAGGGCAGCGCGGCGCTGGTCTCGGAGATCGTGGTCGGGGAACTCGGGCGGCGGCTCGGGGTGCGCGTGCCCGACCTGGTGCTGATCGAGCTCGACGCGGAGATCGGCCGGCGCGAGCCGGACCAGGAGGTGCAGGAGCTGCTGCTGGCGAGCGTCGGGCTGAATCTGGGCATGGACTTCCTGCCCGGCTCGATCGGCTTCGACGGCATGCACTGGCAGCCGCCGGCCGAGGAGGCCGCCCGGATCTACTGGCTGGACGCGCTCACCGGCAACGTCGACCGCACCTGGGCCAATCCCAATACGCTGATCTGGCACCGGAAGCTGTGGGCGATCGACCACGGCGCCGCGCTGGTGTTCCAGCACTCCTGGCCCGCGGTCCCGGCCTGGGCCGCGCGCCGCTACGACCTGTCCAAGCACGTGCTCGGCGGGCAGGTGGGCGCGATGCCGGCGGCCGAGCTCAAGGCGATGGACGAGCAGCTCGCCGACGCGGTGACCCCGGAGATACTCACCGAGGTGCTGGCGCTGGTGCCGGACGAGTTCCTGCTGAAGTTGAATTCCGCCCCCGCGGACGCCTCGGCGGCCGGACTGCGGGAGCGTTACGCCGAGTACCTACTCGCGCGGCGGTCCTCCGACCGCGCCTGGTGGCCGGAGAGTGCGGTATGAGCGCCACGACCAGTGCCAAGGCCGCGGTCCGTCTGCTCGGGTACGACTGCGTCGTGCTGCGCGCGGTGCCCCGACCGGAGCGCGGCGAGCAGGTGAACGTCGGCGCGGTGCTCTACTGCCAGGAGGCCGACTTCCTCGGCGCCGCGGTGTACCTCGACCCGGCCCGGCTGCGCGCGCTCGACCCCGACGTCGACCTCGAACTGCTCAGCGCCGCCCTCGACGGTATCCGCGACGTGTGCGCGGGCGCGCCCTGCGCGGGCGAGGCCGGGGCGGCGAACCTGCGCAACCGGTTCGGCTGGCTCAGCGCCCCGCGCAGCACGGTGCTCCAGCCCGGGCCCATCCACGGCGGGCTGACGGCCGATCCGGGCGCGGAGCTCGAGCGGCTGATGAACCGCATGGTGCGCTGATCCCGTCCCGTCCCGCTCGGTTGCTCGACGCTCGGTAGCTCGGCGCTCGGTTGCTCAGTGCTCGGTAGACCGGCGCTCGGCTACTCGGCCACGGGTGGAACGGCCGCCGCGCCGGGAGACGCGCGGCGCGGCGGCCTGATCAGGGTGCTGTTTCTTTGCCTCCGGCCTACCTCGGCGCGTAGTCCGCGATCACCGGCAGCGCGGTGTCGTTGTAGTCGAACATCGCCTGGTTCTCCCAGCCGTCACCCGAGGTCGGGTCGGTCGGGTCCCAGCCGTTGCCGGGGACCACGGTCCAGGTCGGCTCCCAGTAGAACGCGCCGAGGCCGAGCCCGTCCGGCACCGCCTGCACGATGCTGAGGGTGTCGCGGAACATCGCCTCCTGCCCGGCCGGGGTGGCCGGGTAGCCGGTCTCCAGCTCGCTCGCGGTGCTGAAGCTGAGCGAGGCGGTCGGGTCGCCGCTGTCGAGGGTCCACGGGTACGCGGTCTCGGCCAGGATGATCGGCTTGCCGTAGCGCGTGGCGGTGCTGTCGAGCGTGCTCTGCAGCTCGTCCAGGTAACCGTGCCAGTAGGAGTAGTACGACAGGGCAATGACGTCGAAGGGCACGCCCTGCGCGATCGCGTTGTCGTAGAACCACTCCACGCCGCTGAAGTCCGCCGCGTTGGCGATGTGCAGGGCGATCTTCGTGTACGGATCCGCGCTCTTGACCCCCGCGATGGCGGACTTGAGCAGCGCGCCGAAGGTCGGCCAAGCGCTGTCGGAGCCGTAGTTGAGGCCGGTCGGCCAGAGGAACCCGCCGTTGACCTCGTTGCCGGTCTGGACCATGTCCGGCGGGGTGCCCTGCCTGACCATGTCGCCCACGACCTTCGCCGAGTACGTGTACAGCGCCGTCTCGAGCTGGCTGAGCGAGTCGTTCGCCCAGGCGGCCGGGACGGTCTGATGGCCGGGGTCGGTCCAGGTGTCGGAGTAGTGGAAGTCCAGGAAGATCTTCATATGGTGCGCCTTGGCCTGCTTGGCGCCCTCGAGTAGCTGCTGCTCGTCGTCGAAGCCGTCGACCGGGTTGACCCACACGCGCAGCCGGGCGTAGTTCATGCCGGCGTCGCCGAGGATGTCGAGGGCGTTCTCCTGCTGACCTGACGCCGTGTAGTACACGCCGCCGTCCTGCTCACTGCGCACCAGGCTGGAGACGTCGCCGCCGCGGATCGGCAGCGAGGCGTAGCCGGGGGTGAGGGTGACCAGGCCGTAGTTGGTCCAGTCGCTCGCCGCGCTGTGCGAGACCAGGTGGATCACGGCCTCGTGCCCGACCACGTGCACCGAGGTGACGATGTTGAGCCAGCTGCCGTCCGAGATCACCGGCACGTCGGTGCGGTTGCGGTTCGGCCCGGAGTCCAGCTCGATGTAGTTCGCGGTGTCCCCGCCGCCGGAGCGGACGTAGACGCCGAGGGTGTAGTCGCCGTTGGGCAGGCCGGTGACGCGCTGCCAGGTGTCCACCGAGTAGGCCGTGGCGGACCAGTGCGCCAGCTGGAAGCCGTCACCGTTGTAGCCGTAGGCGGTGGCCTCGGTGAACGAGGCGCCCGCGGTGCCGGTGGTGGTCCAGCCGGTCGGCGTGGCGGTGCCGGTGCCGTCGAGGTCGAAGCCCGGGTTGGCCACCGTGCCCGTGCCCTGCGATACGCCCTGGGCCTGCGCGGAGGCGAGGGTCGGGGACGCGGTCAGGGCCACGACCAGGGCGACGGAGCACCATCGCCGTATGCGCGTATGCGACTTCTTCTTCGTCACTCACACCACTCCCTCAGGGGGGTCGGCCGGCACACCACCGTTGGGACCGTTCCCAACCCCGCGGCAAGATTTACCACCACACGGCGTCAGAGTCGAGATGCAACAGCGGATTTCGCAGCTCACAATTCCGTGAACGCTCCCAGTGCGATCTTCACGGCGAGGCCCGGCTACCCTGGAGCCGTGGCGGGAATCGAGGAGTTCGAGCAGCACCGGCGCTATCTCGGAGCGGTGGCCTACCGCATGCTCGGCTCCGTGTACGACGCGCAGGACGCGGTGCAGGAGGCGTGGCTGCGCTGGAGCGAGGTGGACGCCTCCGCGGTGCACGATCCGCGCGCCTACCTGACCACCGTGGTGACCCGGCT
Source organism: Actinospica durhamensis (assembly GCF_018139695.1). Lineage (GTDB taxonomy): Bacteria > Actinomycetota > Actinomycetes > Streptomycetales > Catenulisporaceae > Actinospica > Actinospica durhamensis. Next base: position 21,240 of record NZ_JAGSOG010000014.1, read on the forward strand.
GTGCTACGACCAGCTCGGTTCGGCCCGCGCCCGCCGGGAGGCGTACTACGGCGAATGGCTGCCGGAACCGCTCGTCGACGAGGAGCCGAGCCCGCAGGACCGGGCCGAGCGCGGCGAGGAGATCTCGCTGGCGCTGATGGCGCTGCTGGAGCGGCTGAGCCCGGCCGAGCGGGCGGCGTTCGTGCTGCACGACGTGTTCGGGGTCGGATTCCCGGAGATCGCCGCGACCCTCGAGCGCAGCGAGGCCGCCGTGCGCCAGCTCGCCTCGCGCGCCCGCAAGCAGGTCAAGGACGGCTCGCCGCGCACCTCGGTGGACCGCGCCGCCCACCACCAGGCGGTGCGCGCCTTCACCGACGCGGTCGTCAAGGGCGACATCATCGGCCTGATGAAGGTGCTCGATCCCGAGATCGTCTGGCACGCGGACGGCGGCGGCATCGTGCGCGCCGCGGCCCGGCCGATCGAGGGCGCGGACCGGGTGGCGCGGCTGGTGCTGGGTCTGGCGGCCAAGTTCTGGGATCCGGCCGGGACCATCGCGTTCGTCGAGGTCAACGGGGAGCCCGGCCTCGTCGTTTTCCATCCGGACGGCACCTCGGGCGGCGTCCTCGGCTTCACCGTGGCCGACGGCCTGATCACCGCGGGGTACGTGGTGGCCAACCCGGAAAAGCTCCGGCACCTGCCGCCCGCGCCGACCGGGTGACCGCCGCGCGCCCCGAACCTGCCGCGTGACAGCCTCGTCGCCCGTGTGAGCCAGGTCACCGTCACACTCCGCGCGGCTGTGTCGTCCCCTTCCCGACGACACAACGAGGAGGAACCGACATGACCACGAAGACGACGCGACCCGCCCCGACCGGCCGGATCGTCGTGATCGGCGCCGGATACGCGGGGCTGTGCGCGGCGGCGCGCGCGGGCCGCAGCACCCGGGTGACGCTGATCGCGCCGGAGGAGCGCATCCCGAACCGGATCAGGCAGCACGAGGTCGCGGCCGGGCGCACGGTGCCCAAGCCGCTCATCGCCGACGTGCTGCGCGGCCGGCAGGTCACCCACGTCCAGGCCCGGGTCACCGAGCTGGACCTGGCCGGACGGAAGGTCTTCACCGACACCGGGCGGGCCGTGCCCTACGACACGCTCGTCTACGCGATCGGCAGCCGGACGGCATGGCACGAGGTGCCCGGGGCGCCCGAGCGCGCGTACGGCATGGAGCGGGCGGGCGAGCTGCGCGAGCGGCTGGCCGCGTCCGGCACCGGCCGGGTCGCGGTGGTCGGCGGCGGCGCGACCGGTATCGAGCTCGCGGCCGAGCTCGCCGAGGCCTACCCCGGCCTGCGGGTGCAACTGGTGTGCATGGGCGAGGTCGGCGGCCGGTTCTCCGCGAAGGGCCGCGCGATCGTGCTCGAGGCCTTCGCCCGGCTCGGCGTGGAACTGCACGAGCACCGGCGGGTGACGGCCGTGGACGAGAGCGGCCTGACGACCGATCAGGGCCGGATCGAGGCGGACGTGGTGGCCTGGGCCGGATCCTTCGAGGTCTCACCGCTGGCGAAGGAGGCCGGGCTGGCCGTGACCGAGACCGGCGAGGTGGTGGTGGACACCTACCTGCGCTCCGTCTCCCACCCCGAGGTCTACGCGATCGGCGACGCCGCGGCCGTCACGCTGCCCGGCGTCGGCCGGCTGCGCAAGGCCTGCGCCACCGCCGAGCCGATGGGCGTGTACCTGGGCAAGGCGCTGCGCCGCTCCGCGCAGGGCAAGGGCGAGGCCGAGCCGTTCGAGTACGGATACACCGTGCACTGCCTGAGCCTGGGCCGCCACGCGGGCATGGTCCAGCGCGTCGGCAAGGACGACTCCATGCGCGAGCGCGCCTACGGCGGACGGGTCGGCAAGAGCATCAAGGCCCTGATCGTGTGGGGTGTGGTGGCCATGCTGCGGTTCTAGCGCTGTCGTTCAGTTAACGGCGCTACAGTGCCCTTCATGTCGGCCAGCGAGCAAGACCAGAACGACCCCGAGCCGCCGGAGCGAAAGCCGTCCGGCGGCTCGTACGCTGCACGGATGCTGCGCGGCGTGGGCGGCTGGAGCGGGGTCGTGCGCGGTGCGATCGTCGGGGTCGCGGCGGGCGGGGCGGGGCTCGCGGTGGGCGAGCTCGGCGCGGTCCTGACCGGCGAGGCCAGTTCCCCCGGCGTGGCCGTGGGGCAGTGGGCGATCAGCCTGACGCCGACCTGGCTCGAGCAGTGGGCGATCCGCAACTTCGGCACCCACGACAAGCGCATGCTGCTGCTCGGCGTGTACGTCGTGCTCGCGCTGGTCTCGGCCGCGGCCGGGGTGCTCGCACGCAGACATCTGACCTTGGCCGGCTACGTCGCGGCCGCCTTCGGGGTCGTCGGCATGGTGGTGGCCGTGGCGCGGCCGGACGCGGGCCCGAGCTACCTGTTCCCCTCGCTGCTCGCCGGGATCGCCGCGGTGCTCGTGCTGCGCTGGCTCACGATCCTGTCGTTGCAGGACACCGACGCGGGCGGGGGTCCGGCCGAGCGGCGCCGCTTCCTCGCCAGTCTGGTCGGGACCGCGCTGGTGGCGGCGGTCGGCGGTTTCGGGGCGAAGGCGTGGATCGACTCCCGGTACGACGCGGAGCCGGCCCGGGAGGCGGTGAAGCTGCCGGAGCCGGAGGCGGTGCTGCCCGAGCCGCCCGCCTCGGTGCATCCGAACGTTCCGGGGCTCGGGCCGTTCTTCACCCCGAACGCGCAGTTCTACCGGGTGGACACGGCGCTGACGGTGCCCCAGGTGGACCCGGACACCTGGAAGCTGCGGATCCACGGCATGGTGGACCGGCCGTTCGAGATCACCTTCGAGGAACTGCTCAAGTACGGGTTCGAAGAGCATGACCTCACCCTGACCTGCGTGTCGAACCCGGTGGGCGGCTCGCTCTGCGGCAATGCCCGCTGGCTCGGCACACCGCTGGCCCCGCTGCTGCGCCGGGCCGGAGTGCAGGCGGGCTCTGACATGATCCTGTCCACCTCGACCGACGGTATGACGATCGGCTCGCCGGTGGAGGCGGTGCTCGACGGCCGCCAGGCGATGCTCGCGGTGGCGATGAACGGCGAGGTGCTGCCGATCGAGCACGGATTCCCGTGCCGGATGCTGATCCCGGGCCTGTACGGCTACGTCTCGGCGACGAAGTGGGTCACCGACATCAACCTCACCACCTTCGCCTCGTCCTCGGCGTACTGGACGCAGAACGGCTGGTCTCCGCAGGGCCCGGTCAAGACCGCCTCGCGGATCGACGTCCCGAACGACAACGCCACGGTCTCGGCCGGCAACGTGGTGCTCGCGGGCACGGCCTGGGCCACCCACCGCGGGATCGCGGGCGTCGAGGTGCAGATCGACAGCGGCCCGTGGCAGACCACGGCGCTGGCCACCGCGGACACCCCCGACACCTGGCGGCAGTGGTCCTACACCTGGGCCGGCGCGACCTCCGGCAACCACACGGTGAAGGTCCGCGCCACCGACGGCACCGGCATGCTGCAGACCTCGGCGGTGCAGGACGTGGTGCCGGACGGCGCGACCGGCTATCACACGATCAACGTCCAGGTGTCCTGAACGCGGGCGGCCGGGGCGCGGTGTGCTCGTGCGATGATCGGTTCATGCCTGCGCTCCCCCGCCTGATCGCCACCGACCTCGACGGCACCCTGCTCGACGACCGGCGCGAGCTCACCGCGCGCACGGTCGCCGCGGTGCGCGCGGCCGTGGCCCTCGGCGTCGAGGTCGTGCTGGTCACCGCACGGCCGCCGCGCACCGTCGCGCCGCTGGTGGCGCGCCTCGGCGGCGGCGTGGAGGCGTTGTGCGGCAACGGCACGCTGCTGGCCGAATACTCCCTCGACGGCACGTGGCGCAGCACGCGGATCAAGACCTTCGACCCGGCCGAGGCGTCCCGGATCGTCGAACAGCTGCGCCCGGTGCTGCCGGACGCCGGATTCGCGCTGGAGACCGGTGACGAGGTGATCTTCGAGGCGGCGTTCGGCCTCGGCGCGGTCACCGATGAACGCAGGGTGCTGACGGAGGATCTGCTCGGCACGATCGCGGCTTCCGGCCCCAGCATCAAGGTGCTGGCCCGGGCCTGGGAGCGCAGCGCGGACGCGATGGTGGAACTCGCCGAGCGGACGCTCACGGTGGACGCGGAGATCTCGCACTCGGGCGGACGCGGCCTGCTGGAGATCGCGCCGCCCGGCGCGTCGAAGGCGAGCGGCCTGGCCTGGCTGTGCGCCCGCCGCGGGATCGAGGCGGCGCAGGTGGTGGCGTTCGGCGACATGCCCAACGACCTGCCGATGCTGCGCTGGGCCGGAGTCGGCCACGCCGTCGCCAACGCGCACCCCGAGGTCCTCGCCGCGGCCGACCGCGTGGTCGGCCACCATGCCGAGGAGGGGGTGGCCGCCGCGCTCGAGGACCTGCTCGCGGGCGCCCGCGTGACCGGCTGACGCGGTTGACGCGGCTGACACACCGACCGAGCTGACCCACCGAGCTGACGCACCGCCAGACCCGGGCGCACGCCGCGGCTCCCGCGCACCCGGTGCACGGGATTCTCATCCAGGCCTCAGCCGCTTCTCATGCACCGCCGCGCCGCGATCCCTACCTTCAGCGGTGTTCCCCTTCTCGCCGCCCGAGGCTCACAAAGCCTCGGGCGGCATGTGCTTTCCCACCGCTCTCCCGCGGCCGTCCGCGCACGCGATCCCCCCGCCGTCTCAACCCCGCTCGCTATGCTTGACGCGACTCGGGGCGGGCATTACCGTAACCCCGAAAAGTAAGGAAACTTTCCTTATTAGAGAGGTGCGATGGACCAGGTACCGGGGACCCCGAGCCTGCTGCGGGCGATCAACGACCGCACCGCGCTGCAGCTGCTCAGCGAGCAGGGCCCGCTCACCCGTGCGCGGCTCGGCGCCCTGACCGGACTGTCCAAGCCCACCGCCACCCAGCTGATGGACCGGCTCGAGGCGGCCGGCCTGGTCGAGGCGCTGCCCGGCGAGGGCCGCAACGCCCGGCTCTACCGGGTCAGGCCCGGCGCCGCGTACGTCGCCGGACTCGACGTCACACCGGCGAACATCAGGGTGCGGGTGTGCGACCTGACCGGACAGGCCATCGCGCAGACCACGCTGGCCACGCCGCGGCGTGAGGTCAAGGACGCCCTCGAGCGTATCCGCGAGGCGCTCACCGCGGCGTGCGCGCAGGGCGGGATCGACACGGCGCAGCTCAACCGGGTCGTGGTCGGCCTCGGCGGCGCGCCGGATCCGCACACCGGCCGGATCGGCTACGCCCGGCACCTGCCCGGCTGGCACGACCCGAACCTGCTCCAGCGGCTGCGCACGGAGCTGACCGGGCCCGGCCGGCCGAACCCGGCGGTGGAGATCGAGAACGACGTGAACCTGGCCGCGGTGGCCGAGCAGACCCGCGGCGTGGTGCGCCGCGACGCCCCGCTGGCCTGCCGCGATTTCGCGGTGCTGTGGATAGGCGAGGGCATCGGCGCGGCCGTGGTCATCGACGGCCGGCTGCACCGCGGCTTCACCGGCGGCGCGGGCGAGATCGGCTACATGCCGGTCTCCGGCCTGCCCCCGGTGCGCAACATCAGCCGCGGCAACACCGGCGGCTTCCAGAACCTGGCCGGCGCGCCCGCGGTGCTGAAACTGGCCAGGGCCAAGGGTTTCCCCGGCTCGGACGCGGCGGCCGCGCTGCGCCGGGCCGCGGCCTCCGGCTCGGTCGGCACCCCGCTGCTGACCGAGGTCGCCGACCGGCTCGCGGTGGGGCTCGCCCCGCTGGTGGCGGTGCTCGACCCGGAACTGATCGTGCTGACCGGCGCGATGCTGCAGGCCGGCGGCGAGGTACTGCGCGAGCTGATCGCCGACGCGCTCTACGGGATGGTCATCCCGCGCCCCCGTCTTGTGCTCTCCGAGGTGCCCGAGGACCCGGTGCTCACCGGCGCGATCGAGGCCGCCCTGGCCGAGACCAAGCAAGAACTCTTCGACCACACCCGCAAGGGCCGAGGACTGTAAGGACCATCATGAAGCTCGCCATCATCGGCGGCGGCTCCACCTACACCCCCGAGCTCGTCGACGGCTTCGCCCGCCTGCGCGAGCAGCTCCCGGTGGAACAGCTGGCGCTGATCGACCCGGACCCGCAACGACTCGAGGCCGTGGGCGCGGTATCCCGGCGCATCCTGGCCAAGCAGGGCCATCCCGGGCAGGTGCTCGCCACCTCCAACGTGGCCGAGGGCCTCGAGGGCGCCGACGCCGTGCTCTTCCAGCTGCGCGTGGGCGGCCAGGCCGCCCGCAACGTGGACGAGACGCTGCCGCTCGACTTCTGCTGCGTCGGCCAGGAGACCACCGGCGCCGGCGGCCTGGCCAAGGCGCTGCGCACGGTACCGGTCGTGCTCGACCTGGCCGAACAGGTGCGCAGGTACGCCCCGCACGCGCGGATCGTGGACTTCACCAACCCGGTGGGCATCGTCACCCGTGCCCTGCTCGACGCCGGGCACGACGCGGTGGGCCTGTGCAACGTGGCGATCGGCTTCCAGCGCCGCTTCGCCGCGAGCGCCGGGGTGGCGCCCGGCGCGGTGCAGCTCGACCACGTCGGCCTCAACCACCTGACCTGGATCAGGGGCGTGCGGATCGCGGGCGAGGAGGCGCTGCCCGAGATCATCGAGAATCAGGGCGAGGAGATATCCGGGGACCTGGAGATGCCCGCCCAGGTGCTGCGCGACCTGAACGCGATCCCGTCGTACTACCTGCGCTACTACTACGAGCACGACGCCGTGGTGCGCGAGCTGCGTGAGAGCGAGTCGCGGGCGCAGCAGGTCGCCGACATGGAGCGCCGGCTGCTCGAGATGTACCTCGACCCGTCCGTGGACACCAAGCCCGAGCTGCTGGCCAAGCGCGGCGGCGCGTTCTACTCCGAGGCCGCGGTGGAGCTGATCGCCTCGCTCACCAAGCCCGCGGGCGAGGCCGACGTGCGCGTGGTCAACCTGCGCAACCGGGGCACCCTGCCCTTCCTCGACGACGACGCGGTGATCGAGGTCTCCGCGAAGGTCGGGGCCGACGGGATCGAGGCGCTGCCGCAGCGGCCGCTGCCCGCGCACATGCGGGGCCTGATCGCGCACGTGAGCGCGTACGAGGAGCTGGCCCTTGACGCGGCGCTCCACGGCGGCCGGGACCGGGTGGTCCAGGCGCTGCTCGCGCATCCGCTGATCGGCCAGTACGACCTCGCCAACCGCCTCGGCGACGCCCTGATCGCCGCGAACCGGCGGCACCTGCCCTGGGCCGGGGAACGTTGAGCACCGCGACCCCCGCCGGAAGCACGACGCTGGCGGGCCGGCCCCTTCCGGCGGGCACGATCCTGGCCGTGGACGGCGGCAACAGCAAGACCGACGTGCTGCTGGCCACCGAGACCGGACAGGTGCTCGCCACCGCGCGGGTCGGCCCGTTCACGCCGCAGGCCAGCGGCGTGGCCACGGCCGTGGACGTGGTGGCCGAGGCGGTCGGGCAACTGCGCACCGCGCTCGATCTGCCCGCGGCCGGCCCGCTGGCCCGGCACCTGTCCGCGTTCGTGGCCGGAGCCGACCTGCCGCAGGAGGAGGAGGCGCTGGCCGAGGCCTTCACCGCTCGCGGCTGGGCCGAGAGCGTCGAGGTCGGCAACGATTCGTTCGCGCTGCTGCGCGCCGGGGCCAGCCGGCCCTGGGGCGTCGCCGTGGTCTGCGGCGCCGGGATCAACTGTGTGGGCATCGGTCCGGACGGCCGGCGTGCCCGCTACCCGGCGCTGGGCGAGCTCACCGGCGACTGGGGCGGCGGCTCGGGGCTCGGGCGCACGGCGCTGTGGTCGGCGGTGCGCGGCGAGGACGGCCGTGGCCCGCGCACCGCGCTCACCGAGGCCGTGGCCGCGCACTTCGCCGTCGCGACCGCGCTGGACGTCGCCCTCGGCATCCATCTGGGCGCGATCCCGGAGGAACGCATCCACGAGCTCTCCCCCCTGCTGCTGCGGGTGGCCACTCAGGGCGACGCGACGGCGCTGGGGTTCGTGGAACGTCAGGCCTCGGAGATCGTGGTCTGGGCCAAGGTCGCGCTGGAACGGCTCGACCTGCTCGGCCGGGAGACCGAGGTCGTGCTCGGCGGCGGCGTGCTCCGCGCCGCGGAGCCGGTCCTGATGGACCGCGTGCACGCCCTCGCCGCCGCCCAGATCCCGGCCGCGCGCCTGGTCGTACCCGCGCAGCGCCCCATCCACGGCGCGCTGCTGCTGGGCCTGGACCGCCTCGGCCTCGCCGTCACCGACGGCTGAGTCCGGCGGCGCGCGCGTACGGCACCTGCGTACCGCGCGTCCGTCCGGCAGCGGTCCACCTGCTTCAAGTCCGCTCGCCGAGCCCGGCGGGTGAATCCGTCCACTGACGGCGTCGCCCGCCTCGGCCCACCGTTGCCCACCCGTTATTAATCCTTTGCCCGGGACCGTTGCACAGCTCGTCGGTGGAAGTTAACTTTACTTACACTTCCCCCAGGTCGGGCGGAACACCGGCCGGGCTCCGAACTCCACAGCCACTCAACCCCTTTCCCGAGAGGTCCCCAGGATGAGGCGTACCACCGTAGTCGCCGCCGGCGCCGCGATAGGCCTGGCCGCCACCGCGGCCCTGGCCGGTTGTAGCTCCACCCAGCACGTGGGCGGGAGCTCAGGAGGTTCCAGCACGGGGGCGAGCGCCACTGGTGCGCACAAGCCCGGCGGGGTCGTCACGATCTCGAACGAGCAGGGACAGACCTGGTCCTGCGCGTTCAACCCGTTCAGCCCGTCCTACCAGCTGCAGTCCCTCGGTATGATCTACGAACCTCTGGTGTATGTCGATGCCCTCGACAACCAGAAGGAGACGGACATGCTGGCGACCGGGTACACCTGGAACGCCGACAAGACCCAGATCACCTTCACCGTCCGGCCGGGCGTGACCTGGTCCGACGGCAAGCCCTTCACCGCCGCCGACGTCGCGTTCACCTTCAACCTGCTCAAGCAGGACCCCGCGCTCGACCTCTACTCGCTGTGGTCCGCGGCCGGTCTGACCAGCGCCACCGCCTCCGGCAACACCGCGGTGCTGACGTTCAAGCAGAACGCGCAGACCTACTTCTACAACTTCGCCGACCAGGTCGGCATCGTGCCCGAGCACCTGTGGAGCGAGAAGTCCACCTTCGGCGGCAAGAGCCCGGACCAGTGGTCGGACCCGACCCCGGTCGGCACCGGCCCGTACGAGGTCAACCCGTGCACGGCCAACAACATCCAGTACACCGCCAACCCGCACTACTGGCAGCCGAGCGAGCCGGCCATCCAGAAGGTGGAGTACCCGGCGTACCTGAGCAACGACCCGGCGAACAACGACCTGGCCTCGGGCAAGGACAACTGGGGCAACCAGTTCGTGCCGAACATCCAGAGCTTCTACCTGAGCAAGTCCCCGAGCTACCACACCTGGTCCCCGCCGGTCTCCAACGTCGCGCTCTTCCCGAACCTCAAGCAGGGCGCCACGGCGACCCTGGCCGTGCGTGAGGCGATCTCCTACGCGATCGACCGCACCAAGATCTCCGACATCGGCGAGAACGGGCAGGAGCCGCCGGCCAACCAGTCCGGCATCATCACCCCGACCTTCAGCCAGTACCAGGACGTCGCGAACCTGCAGACCTCGGGCTACGCCACCACCGCGACCAGCGCGAACACCCAGAAGGCCGAGTCGCTGCTGTCCGGCGCCGGGTACTCGCCCGCGCACCCGCTGAACCTGACCGTCATCTCCATCACCGGCTACACCGACTGGGACGCCGACCTCGCCGTCATGAAGAGCGAGCTGGCCGCGATCGGCATCAACCTGACCGTGGACGACGAGACCAACGGCACCTACTTCTCCAACCTGCAGAACGGCACCTTCCAGCTCGCCTACTACGGCGAGACCGGCGGGCCCACCCCGTACACCGAGCTGCGCGAGGAACTGCTCTCGCAGAACAGCGCCCCGATCGGGCAGCCCGCCTCGACCAACTACGAGCGCTACAGCAACCCGGCCGTGGACTCGCTGCTCGACCAGTACGCCACCGCCAGCGCCGCCTCGCAGATCTCGATCATCCAGCAGGTCAGCGACTACATGACCAAGGACCTGCCGATCATCCCGGTGGTCGAGAACGTGGACTGGTTCCAGTACGACGACCAGGACATCAAGGGCTGGCCGACCGCCTCGGACCCCTACGCCCAGCCGGGCCCGGCCATCGTGCCCGACATGGAGCAGGTGCTGCTGCACCTGTACTCCGCGTCCGCGCAGTAGGAACCTCCCAACAACCCGCACCGCCACGCTCAAGCATCCGGGGGCCGCTCGGCCGCCCGCGATCCCGGTAACCCCCGGGACGCGGCGAGCCGACGGCCCCCGGGTCGAGAAAGGGACCGACTGCAGTGAGATTCATCCTGCGCCGGGTGGGCATGTTCGTCTTCACACTCTGGGCCGCGCTCACCCTGAACTTCTTCATCCCGCGCTTCATGCCGGGCAATCCGCTGCAGGACCTGGTCGCCAGGGGCCGAGGAAAGATCTCCGCCCAGGCGATGGCGGACATGCTCGCCTCGTTCGGCTACAAGCAGAACGAGAACGGCTTCCAACAGTACTTCGCCTATCTCGGCAACATGGTCACGGGCAACTGGGGCGTCTCGCTCACCGTCGCCCCCGGCGCCCCGATCAGGGACATGGTGCTCAGCGCCCTGCCCTGGACCCTCGGGCTGATCGGCGTCACCACGATCCTGGCCTTCCTGGCCGGCACCGGCATCGGGATCGCGGCCGGCTGGCGCCGCGGCGGCCTGGTCGACTCGGTGCTGCCGACCACCTTCGTGATCACCACGGCCCTGCCCTACTTCGTCGTCGGCATGCTGCTGATCGAGGTCTTCTCGGTCACCAACCACTGGCTGCCCAACGACTACACCTACGACTACACGATCGTGCCCGGCTTCTCCCCCGGCTTCATCGGCTCGATCCTGCAGCACGCGCTGCTGCCCGCGGCCGCGCTGATGATCACCTCCGTCGGCGGCTGGATCCTGACCATGCGCAACAACATGATCACCACGCTGGCCGAGGACTACATCCGGATGGGCCGGGCCAAGGGCCTGTCGAACCGGAAGATCATGTACGGGTACGCGGCCCGCAACGCGCTGCTGCCCAACCTCTCCGGCTTCGCCATGTCCCTCGGATTCGTGCTCTCCGGCGCGGTCCTGGTCGAGTGGGTGTTCAACTACCAGGGCGTCGGCTACCTGCTGCTCGACGCGGTGGACAGCGCGGACTACCCGCTGATGCAGGCGCTGTTCCTGCTCTACACCGTCGCGGTGCTTGTGGCCATCCTGGCCTCCGACTTCCTGATGCTGCGCCTCGATCCGCGCGCCCGGGCGAAGGGATAAGGGCCGTGAAATTCCTCAGGTCCCTGCTGCACAACCGCAAGGCCGTGGCCGGCCTGCTGATCCTGCTGCTGATCGTGCTGATGTCCTACGTGCCCGGCCTGTTCACCTCGAACAGCAACCCGGACACGCTCGGCCAGTACGACCCGCAGCTGCCGATCTCCACCGCGCACCTGCTCGGCACCACCGGGCTCGGCCAGGACACGTACTCGCTGCTCGTCTACGGCGCCCGCCAGTCGCTGCAGATCGCGGTCATCGCCGGGTTCTTCGCCACCGTGCTCTCCGTCCTCGTCGGCGTGACCGCGGCGTACCTCGGCGGCGTCGTGGACGACCTGCTGTCCATGCTCACCAACGTCGTGCTGATCATCCCGACCTTCCCGCTGATCGTCATCCTGGCGAAGTACGCGGGCCAGTCCAACACCGTGATGATCGCCGTGCTGGTCGCCACCGGCTGGTCCTACGGCGCGAACCAGCTGCGCGCCCAGGCGCTGTCCCTGCGCAACCGGGAGTTCCTCGAGTCCGCCCGGGTACGCGGCGAGCGGCGCTCCTACATCATCTGCTTCGAGATGCTCCCCACCATGAGCTCGCTGATCGTGGCCAACTTCCTGGGCGCCGCGCTCTACTCCGTCGGCGCCGCCGCGGGCCTGCAGTTCCTCGGCCTCGGCGACCAGAGCCACGACAGCTGGGGCCAGATGCTCTACTGGGCCCAGAACCGCGAGGCGCTGGAGGCCGGCTCGCCGCTGTGGGCCATCGCGCCCGGCGTCGCCATCGCGGTCCTCGGCGCCTCCTTCGCGCTGATCAACTACGCCTTCGACGAGATCGGCAACCCCGCGCTGCGCCCGGTGCGGCGCAAGGACCTGCGCGCCGCCGCCAAGGCCGAGAAGCTCCGCAAGGAAGGAACCGACCATGCCCTCGTCGACGCTGCTTGAGGTCAGGGACCTGCGCGTGGTCTACGACTCCCCGCGCGGCCCGGTCGAGGCGTGCTCCGCGGTGAACCTGGACGTGCGCGACGGTGAGTTCGTCGGCGTCGTCGGCGAGTCCGGCTGCGGCAAGTCCACCCTGCTGTTCGCCATCGCCCAGCTGCTGAGCCCGCCGGCGCGGGTGGCCGAGGGAACGGTCGGCTTCCACGGCCGCAACCTCGTCACCATGACCGAGAAGGAACTCAACGCCCTGCGCTGGAAGGACTACTCGGTCGTCATGCAGAGCGCGATGAACGCGCTCAACCCGGTCACCTCCATCGGCGCCCAGTTCAAGGACGCCATCGCCGCGCACGAGTCGTGGAGCAGGCAGCAGATCCAGGAGCGCTCGGTCGAGGTGATGCGGCTCGTCGGCATCGACCCGATCCACCTGCGCAGCTTCCCGCACCAGCTGTCCGGCGGCATGCGCCAGCGCGCGATGATCGCGATGGCGCTGCTGTTCACCCCCGACCTGATCATCATGGACGAGCCGACCTCGGCGCTGGACGTGGTGGCGCAGCGCTCGCTGATGGTGCAGATCAAGGAGCTGCAGCAGCTGCTCGGCTTCGCGGTCATCTTCGTCACCCACGACATGTCGCTGGTCAGCCACTTCTCCGACCGGCTGCTGGTGATGTACGCGGGCCAGGTGGTCGAGGCCGGCCCGACCCGCACCGTGTTCGACAGCCCGTCGCACCCCTACAGCGAGGGCCTGCTCAACGCGTTCCCCTCCATCCGCGGCCCGAAGGTCCCGCTCACCGGCATCCCCGGCGCGCCGCCCAACCTGGCCGACCTGCCCTCCGGCTGCCGGTTCCACCCGCGCTGCCCGAAGGTCATGGACCGCTGTCACACCGAGGCACCCGAGCTCTACCCCGTCGGCGAGGTGCTCTCCCGTTGTCTGCTGCACCAGGGAAGCGAGGCGGCGTCATGAGCCCGACCACGGAGAACGCGGCCGTGCCCGAGGCCGCGGTCGCGGCCGCCAAGCCCCCGCTGCTCGAGACCGTCCATCTCTCCCGCCACTTCCGCGTCGGCGGCGGCCTGCTCTCCCGGGCCCACCTGCACGCGGTCGACGACGTCAGCATGACCATCCGCGAACGCGAGATCGTCGCGCTGGTCGGCGAGAGCGGCAGCGGCAAGTCCACCATGGCCCGCCTGCTCGCCCAGGTCTACAAGCCGACCAGCGGCGAGATCCGGTTCCAGGGCAGGTCGCTGGCCGACCTGCACGGCCGCCGCGACCAGCTGCGCTACCGCAGCGACGTGCCGATGGTCTTCCAGGACCCGTTCGCCTCGCTCAACCCGGTGTACAAGGTCGCCCACGGCATCATGCGCGGCCTCAAGCTGCACCGCCCCGACCTGAAGGACGCCGAGCAGCGCCACGCCGAGGCCGTGCGGGTGGTGGAGGCGGTGGGCCTGCGGCCCGGCGCGGAGATCCTGGAGCGCTACCCGTACGAGATGAGCGGCGGCCAGCGCCAGCGCATCGGCTTCGCCCAGGCGCTCGCGTACAGGCCGAAGCTGATCCTGGCCGACGAGCCGGTCTCGATGCTCGACGTCTCCATCCGCATCGGCCTGCTCAACGTGATGGCGCAGCTGCGGGAGAAGGAGGGCGTGTCGTTCCTGTACATCACGCACGACATCGCCAGCGCCCGCTACGTCTCGGACCGCGTCATGGTGATGTACGGCGGCCACGTGGTCGAGTCGGGACCGACCGAGACGGTCCTGGCCGACCCGCAGCACCCGTACACCCAGCTGCTGCTCGAAGCCGTCCCCGACCCGCGCGCCCCGCTCACGGTGACGACGGAGGCCGCCCGCGCCGAACCCCCGGCCGTCATCGACCCCAAGCCCGGCTGCCGCTTCCGCGCCCGCTGCCCCCTCGCGGTGGACGCCTGCGACCAGGTCACCCCCGTGCTTCAGCCGCTGGCGGCGCCCGACCACCAGGCCGCGTGCCACGTCAACGCACCGGGGCCGAGCGCGTCAGCCGCGTCGGCTGTGTCGTAGCCCCGCGCCGCGCACGCAGAAGGGGTCTTCTCCGCCCAGATTCTCTGGAAGGCGGAGAAGACCCCTTCATCACGTGCGGTGTCAGCCCACGTGTCCCCTCGTCGTCTCAGTCCGCGCCGAGGTGGCTGAGCACCGCCTGATGCGCCGCCCATCCGTCCGGGAACTTCACCGGCACCCCGAGGCGTACCGGCTCCGCGTGGGGGTGCGCGTCGAGCAGGTCGGCGATACCCGCCCGTCCCACCACGATGCACGCGTGCCGGTGCCGGGAGAGCAGCACGCACAGCCGGCCCGTCTCCAGGTGGAACGCGGTGGCGTCCCGGCGCCCGGAGAGCGGATGCAGAACGATCGTCACATCGTATTCGCGGCCTTGCAGCCGGTTGGCCGTGTCCACCGTGACCTCGCCGAGGCCGAGGCCCTCCCAGGCGGGACGTGACAGCGCGGCCCGGATCGCAGCGGCCTGATCCCGATGCGCCGTGCCGATCGCGATGCGGTCCGGCGTCACCGGACGCTCGTAGCCGGCCGAGCGGTCCACCGCACTGGCCCCGCGCTGCACGATCCGCGCCGCCAGCCCCGCGCAGGCGTCCACCGCGTCGCCGTCGGTACGGATCGTGTGCGCCGCCGGCAGACCGTGCCAGGCCCACCCGGTCTCCGCCGCCGACTCGAGCGAGCGATCGTAGGCCGCGTCCGCCGAGTTCGTACCCTTCGCCGTCCGCGCCCCGACCGTCAGGCTCCTGTCCCGCGCCCCGCTGCCCGCCTCGAACGGCGTGAACGGATAGAACGCCCGCGCCACCAGCGGCGCCGCCGTCTCGGGCAGCCGCCACGAGTAGGGCAGCCGATGCACCGGCAGATCAGGGTTGTGCGCCCGCACCACGGCCACCGCGCTGTCGCTCGGATCCCACGGCGAGCCCGCCCAGGCGTCCGTCTCCACCGTGGCGAAGGGGTCGAGCTGCCCCGGATCGCCCACGAACAGCGCGGTCCCCGAAGCGAACCGCGGCGCCACCGCCAGCAGCCCGTCCGAGCGCATCTGGTAGGCCTCGTCCAGGATCGCCCAGGGGAACTCCCCCTCCTTCACCAGCGCCCACTTCGCCGCCGTCGCGATCACCACCGAACTCGCGGCAAGCTCCGGCAGCTTCGCCGAGAACGCCAGGTTGGGCCCGCGCAGCGGAGCAAGCCGCTCCGGCACCTCGTAGTCCGAAGCCGTGAGCCGCCCGAGCGACAAGTCCGGGTGCGCAGTGGCGAGCCGGGCGACCAGGTCGTCGACCTGCTCATTCGTCTGCGCCACGATCATCACCCGCTCGCCGGTCCCGGCCAGCCGCCCGGCCAACTCGACCACCAGCGTCGACTTACCCGCCCCCGGCGGCGAATCGACGATCACCCCGCGGTGCGCCCGCGAGAGCAGGTCCGCGCACACCGCCTCGATCACCGCCCGCGCCTGCGCCGACTTAGCCTCGCTCACGCGCCACCCTCGCCCTCACCGCACCGTCCCATGCCGCGTCCATCGCGCCGCACGCCCGACAGGCTGCGCAAGCACCGGTACGCTCCCCGTTCCCGCGCCACCTTCGCCCTCACCGCACACCGTCCCAAGCCGCGCCCGCCACGCTGCACGCCCGACTCGCCGGCTCGGATGTGGCCGGCTCGGGCGCGCTGCACGCCCGGCACTCCGGCTCGAGTGCGCGGCACGCCCGACTCTCCGGCTCGAGTGCGCGGCACGCCCGACTCGCCGACTCGGATGTGCTGCACGCCCGACTGACCGGTGCCAGTGCGCTCTCCGCTCACTCCCAACCTCCGGTCCCCAGCCCAGCCCCGTCCGCCAACTCGGCCCGAGCCGCCGCGATCCCGGCGTCGTCCACCTCGCTCGCGCCGCGCTCGAGCCCCCAGGCCTCGGACTGGTCCTCCGCCCGCGCCACCGGCGGCCACGGCGGACCCCCGTGCGTCCACGGAGTCTGATCCGCATCCGGCAGCTCCGGCCGGGTACCGCGCTGCTCGGCCAGGAAGGTCGCGTAGCAGCGCTGCTCCCCCACCTCCGGCAGCGACCCGGGCTCCGGCGTCTTGCCCCGGCCCATCCCGCTGAGCAGCTCGAGTTCGACCTCGTACCCGCTGCCACTCCCGCGGTCACCGCCTTCGCCGGTCCCGCCCCGCGCGCCGTCCGCGACCCGCACCGAACGCAGCCGTACCGTCTGGCCGACGCGTACCGGGCTGGCGAGCTTGGCGCCGGGGCGCAGGATCACCTCGTCCTCGGTCAGCAGCCGTACCAGCGGACGCGGCCAGGCCCGCTTGCCCTTGATCTCCTGGCGCTCCGCGTCCACCGCGATGACACGTCCGGCGAACGCCTCGCCGCCGACCCGGTACCCGGCCAGCACCAGCGGATCGTCAATGGCCTGCGACCGGTCGTAGCTCAGCTGCGCCGCCTCGAGATCGGCCAGCCGCCGCGCGGCCGAGACCGCGGTCGGCCGCTTCGGCTGCGGCGGCGCGCCGTCCTCGAGGGCGGTGGCGAAGTCGGTGAACCGCCCGCGGTCCACCTGCCACCGAATCTCGTCCGACGCGGCGACGGGCAGCGAGCGCAGCACGTCGATGGCATGCCAGGCCGTCTCCCAGGTCGGCAGCAGCTGGGCCTCGAGCGCCGACCGGAGCTCCTGCTCGGCCAGCGACACCGCCCGCACGTCGTCCGCGGCACGCGCCAGTTCCTGCGCGCGCACGAGCGGAGCGAGCACGCCGGTGTCGAACGCCGGGTCGGTGACGGGCCCGGCCGGCGGCACCAGGTCGGGGTCCTCCGCACGCAGCGCGGCCTCGGCGCCGGAGAGTCCGGCGGGAGGATCTATCCAGCCGAGCAACGCCGGCAGATGCTGGTCCTCGAGCGCGCTCTGCCCCGTCGCCCAGTGCTGCGCGAGCACCGATGTGAGGGCCAGACAGACGCTGGACCCGGGCATCGCCGCGCGATCCTCGGCGAACCAGGTGAGGTAGCGCCCGAGCAGCGGCACCAGCGGGTCGACCGGATAAGGGCCGTCGATCGTGCGGAAGCGGGACGAGCGCCCGAGCAGCCGCAACGCCTCGATGCCGCCGGAGTTGGGCAGGATCAGCTGCGGCGCTTCGGTGTAGCGCTCCCACTCCTCATGGTTCTTCGTCGCCTCGACGGTCTCCGTGTCCACCCGGCGCGACTCGATGTAGGGAAGAAGCACGCGGGCGAAGGAGGTGAGGAAGGCAAAGCGCTGATCGCGGTTTCGCGGCTGCGCGACCACGAGCAACTCAGGCGTCGAACGCGACGTGCCCACCAGCACGGCCAGCGGCGCGGCCGCCTCGCCGGCCTGCATCACCGGCACCACGACCAGCGGCTCATCCGAGAGGTGGACGTGCCGCACCGCCGCGATCGGCACCGCATGCCCCGCCCGCGCCGCCCGCGCACGAGCCAGCGCCGTCAGTGTGCTCACGACTGCGCCTCGGGGGTGGCGGTCGCCGCGACACCCGCGTCATCCGCGGTCCCCGAGGCGTTCGACCTCTGCGTCCCGACCGACGCGTGACCAGCGGTGAACGGCGCGTCCGCACCCGCCGCCACCGAGTCCGGCATACGCGGCAGCATGTCGACCGCCTCGTCGTACGCTCGGGCGGCCGCCCGCAGCAGACGCGCCGCCTCGTCCGTACCGCCACGTCCGCCACCGCCGTTCACGCCTCGGCCTCCGCCGGACAGACGCGAAGCCGCGGACGCGTCTCCGGCGGCGAGCGCCAGTGCCTCGTCGATCGACTCGATTCCGCCGAGTGCGTCGCGCACCGAGCGGCCGAGCGCGTCGGCCGAGCCGGCGGCCCTGGCCTCCGAGCGGCAGTGGAACGCGAGTTCGCAGCGTGTGACGCACTCCGGCGCGTATCGGGCATCGATCATCGTGAGCGACTTCGACAGCTCGGCCGCCGAGCGGTGCGGATGCGGCGCGTCCTGCGTGGCGCCCTGCCGGTCCACGGCCAGGTCGAAGTCGATCGTCGGGTCGAGCCCGGCCACCAGTGCCTCGATCCGCGGCAGCCGGTCGAGCTGCCTGCTCACCGCGGCGATCTGCCGGCGGACGTCGACGAGGTGCGCGGTCGGCTTGTTGGAGAAGTCCTTCGGGCACACGAGCACGACGTCGCTCGCGACGATGTCGGGGTCCATGCCGAGCGAAGCGAAGAGCCGACGCAGCGCAAGCACGTAGACGGCGGACTGCGTGGCCGCCGCGCCCACCTTCGTCGGATCGGCCTGTCCGTCGATCACGGCGAAGGACTTGACCTCGGCGATGTAGAGCAGTGAGGGCTCGAGCCCCAGCGACTCGGCACCGGCCCCGGTCGCCGCACCGGACCCCGCGCCCGCTCCGGTACGTCGGGCGCGCAGGGCGACGACGTCCGGCTCGACGTACGCGGTGCGTCCCGCCACCTCGAGCGTCAGCAGCGGATGGTCGGCCAGCACCGCCGCACCCTGCGCCACGCGGCCGAAGAGTTCGCGCGTGCGCTGGTGGCGGCTCGCCCGGTCGACCACGACGCCGGCCGCGGCGCCCGACGTCCCGCCCGAGCTCTGCTCGGCACCGAGGTCGACATAGGCGTGTTCGGGCACGTCGAAGGCGAGTTCGGTCCGCAGCAGCTCGATCAGCTGCGTGCAGCCGTCGGCCTTGATCTGCTTCTCGAACATCAACCCGCGGGTGATCGCGAACGGTGACTGTCCGAAGCGCGCCGGGGACCCGATCCGCTCGGCCAGCCGACGTTTGTCGACCCCCGCCGCGTCGAGTACGGCACGTCGGGAGCAGCCCGGGTTGACGGTCAACGCGGCGATCGTGCGCGCGTCATGGCTGCGGGGCGGCACGGGCCCGCGCAACGCGTCGAGCCGCGCGGCCACCGCGGTGCCTGGGGCGGAAGGTGACGTGGGCATTTGCCCAACCACGATAGACCAAAAGAGGCTTGTGGTTCTTGGGAACCCGGCGGGTCGCGACCGCACCCCGGGTGGCGCGCCGGAATATGGCTGAGTGGTACGACGCGCCACGGCCGTTGACGCGGCGTCACGAGCCGACGGGCCGGGTGGCCCATCGACCGTGACGTGACCAAGCCGTGCTGCGCCACGGACGCACGAGAAAGGATGGTCCGCCAGGATGTCCGGCACGATCGAGCTACTCGAGGCCCAGCCGAATCCGCCCGAGCCCGGGACGCTCGCGCTCCTGGCGGCCTTCATCGACGCGGCCCGGGCGTGCGCCAGTGCGTGTACGGCTTGCGCGGCGGGCTGTCTGGCCGAGTCGGACGCGGGCCGGTTGGCCCAGTGCGCGGCCACCTGCCTCGACTGCGCCGACGTGTGCGACGCGGCGGCCAGGATCGCGCTGCGCCCGCTCTCGGCCGCGCGGCGCGAGGCCATGGCGGCGCTGGTACAGGCGTGCGCGGGAATGTGCGAACTGACGGCCCGTGAGTGCTTCCGGCACGAGATGCACCACCAGCACTGCCGCCTGTGCATGGAGGCGAGCCGCGCCTGCCTCGAGGCGTGCGAGACCCTGCTCGAAGCAATCTGACGCGTGCGACCACGCCGAGCACCGGGGAAGACGCAGGTAACGAATACGCCAGGCCGCCAATCGGCCCGGCCACACCGACGGGCTAACGGATGGCCCCGTTCGGTCCTGGCCGCTGCCGGGACACGGCCGTCGGCGGTCACACTGTTGAAGGAACTGTCGGACACTGAGAGGTGGGCCTCGCCGTGAGCGATGCGGAGGAGCAGGAAGGCTACCCCGCCGAGGATGACGGGGTGCTCGATCCGTCCGACTCGCTGGAGACCGACGACCTCGACTACGACCCGCTGGACACCGGCATCATCCCGGCGGACCGCTACCGCAGCATGAGCCTGGTCGGCCTCACCGCGTCCGAGGTCGCGCAGGGGGGCGAGACGCTGGACCAGCAGCTGGCGCAGGAAGAGCCCGACATCGACCCGGCCACACTCGACGACCGCTGGCTGGGCGGACCGGGCCCGCGCGCCGGACGGCTCACGGACGGCGACGGCGAGGAACTGACCGCGGTGGACGTCGGCGTGGACGGCGGCGCCGCCGGGGCCGAGGAGGCCGCGGTCCACCTGACCACGCCCGACCAGGACGAGGCCGCGCAGCTGTCCGACGCGGACGAGAACGAGTCGCTGGAGGACGCGATCCGCGCCAGCGCCGCGGACGACAGCCGCGATGCGGCCCACCGCGACCTGGACCGGTGAGACGTCAGGACCGGTGAGACGTGACCGGGACAGGTGAGACGGTGACAGATGAGACGGCAACAGATGCGGCCGGGACGTAGAGCTCCCCGGTAGGGTCGCCGCCTCCGCCGCCCACAGCGAGTGTCGCCGCCTGCGCCCGAGCCCCGCGCCCCTGTTGCCCGGCCCCGACTCCCGCGCCTGCGCCTGCGCCTGCGCCTGCGCCTGCTCTACGCCTACGCAGCCGCGCCCTGGAGCACCACCTCCAGGGTCTCGTAGCCGCGCAGGACGAGGCGGTCGCTGCGGGTGGGCTCAGCGGCCAGGCGTATCTCGGGGAAGCGTTCGAAGAGCTGGGCGAAGGCGATCTGGGCCTCGAGGCGGGCGAGGCCCTGGCCGAGGCAGTAGTGGATGCCGCCGCCGAAGCTGAGCGAGGTGTTGTCGGGGCGCAGCGGGTCGAAGGTGTCGGGGTCGGTGAAGCGGGCGGGGTCGCGGTGGGCGGCGCCCATGAGCAGCATCACCTGCTCGCCGCGCTTGACCTCCTTCCCGCCCACCTTCGCGCCGTCGGTCAGGGCGGTGCGGGAGGTGAGCTGGACCGGGGAGTCGAAGCGCAGCACCTCCTCCACGAAGGCGGCCACCGGGATCTCGCCCTTGCGCACGCCCTCGGCCACGTGCGGGTGCTTCAGGGCCAGCTCGAGGCCGTTGCCGAGCAGGTTGGTGGTGGTCTCGAAGCCGGCGACGAGCAGCAGGGTGAGGTTCGCGATCAGCTCGCCGTCCGACAGGCGGCCGTCGTCCGCGTCGTTGACCTGCACCAGGGCGCTGATCAGGTCGTCCTCGGGCTGCGCCCGGCGCTGCTCGCTGAGCTTCTCGAAGTACGCGCGCAGCTCGGCGGCGGCCGCGTCGGCGGGGGCCAGCTTGGTCAGGTCGTCGATGAGCTCGAGCGCCACGGTCAGGTCGTGGGCCAGCGGGCGGAACCTGACCCGGTCCTGCTCCGGGATGCCGAGCAGCTCGCAGATCACGGTGACCGGGAAGCGGAAGGCGAAGTACTCCATGAAGTCCACCGGATCGCCCTGCGCGCCGAGCCGCTCGAACTCGTCGAACAGCTCGCCGGCGACGCGGGTGATGGCGGGGGCGAGGCCGGCGATGCGGCGGGGGGTGAACGCGGAGCTGATCAGGGAGCGGACACGGCGGTGGTCGGGCGGGTTCGCGTCCAGGATGGAGCTCGAGATGGTGTGCACCGAGCCGCCCTCGACATACTGGTCGATGACCTCCTGGGGCAGATACTCGAACTCGTACTTGCCGAAGTCGGGCGAGCGCAGCACGCCGTTGATCAGCTCGAATCCGGTGCACACGTGCAGGTTGAACTCGGGGATGGCGAACAGCGGCCCGAGCTGCCGGGCGGCCGCGTAGAGGGGGTACGGATCATCCCGCCCCGGGGGCCTCATCAACGCGCCGAGGATCTCCTGCGGCTCCAACCCCTGCGCCATGTCCGTTACCCCTCCCCGCGTCCACCCGGGCTTTCCGAGCCTTCACCGGTGTAACGGACGTGGTGTCAGGTGAGGTTCCCGGGATCTTCCTCCGGGCGTGTCGCGTGGTCGCCGAGCAGCTCGGGGTCGACCAGCATGGGCAGGCGCATCAGGTTCATCGGCCGACCGTGCTCGTCCGTGGCCGGGTAGAACCGCAGCACCGTCAGCCGCATCAGCAGCCTGACCCGATGGATCAGGAATCCCGCCAGCGGCAGCTCCAGGAACACGGCGGCGGCCAGCGCGGTCCAGATGCCGGGCGTGCCGAGGTCGAGGGCGATGTCGAACCAGGCGTCGCAGATCAGCAGGGTCGCGGAGGCCAGGGCGGCGCCGATGATGGCCTGCCGGCGCCGAAGGCCGAAGTACGCGGTGGCACCGAGGGCGAGCAGCTCGAGCACGTCGAAGCCGAACCAGGCCAGGTCGTAGTGCTGCGCGTTGTAGGTGCGCGGCAGAGTGATCATCAGATAGATCGACCAGGGCAGCAGGAACGCCGTGCAGGCCCACAACAGCTCAAGGCTCAGCCTGCGCCTGCGGCGGACCTGTTCGGGCGTCATGTGCGCGACGCGCTCGGGCATGTTCATCGCGCGGGGACCGCGATCGCCCGGCGTATCGGGCGCCGGCCCGTCCGACGCCTCGTCTGGTGCTCCGTCCGGCGTCTCATCCTCAGTACCCGTGCTCGACCCGGTTGAGCACCGGCTTTCCCTCGACCCAGCGCGTCAGGTTCTCCCGGATCACCCGGAAGCAGCGCTCGTTGTTGTCGGCCACCAGCGAGCCGATGTGCGGGGTGATGAACACACCGGGGGCCGACCAGAGCGGGTGGCCGTCCGGGAGCGGCTCCGGCTCGGTGACGTCGAGGAACGCGCGGATGCCGCGTTCGCGTGCGGCGGCGATCAGCGCGTCGGTGTCCACGCACGCGCCGCGGGCGCCGTTGACGAGCAGGGCGCCGGGCTTCATGGACGCGAGGAACCGCTCGTCGACGAGGTTGCGCGTGGCCGAGGTCAACGGCGTCAGCACGACGACGATGTCGGCCAGCGGGAGCAGCCTCGGCAGGGCCTCGAGGGCGTCGACGCCGTCCCGGGCGGTGCGGGCGACCTTCAGGCTCTCGACGCCGAACGGCGCCAGGTAGCGCTCCACGCACTGCGCGATCGAGCCGTAGCCGACGTAGAGCACCTTCGCGCCCTGCACGACGCGCACCTCCTCCGGCCGCCAGCTCGCCTCGTCCTGCGCGCGCACGTAGTGCGGGATCGACTTGTACGACGTGAGGATCCCGGCGACGAGCAGTTCGGCCATGAGCTCGTCGTAGGCGCCGCGCACCGAGGACAGCAGCACGCCGTGCGGTACCGCATGGACGATGCCGTCCACGCCCGCGGTCTGCGCCTGGACGAACTCCAGGGAGCCGGTCGCGGCCATCAGGGCGCGCAGGTCGTAGGCCTCGTCCTGGAGGTTGCGCATCAGCGGCGGGATCAGGACCTTGACTTCGTCGAGCCGCGGGTCGGCCAGCGGATCCGCCGGGATCTCGAGGACCTCCAGCCGCTCGTCGAGCCCGTCCAGCCACTTCGCGGTGCCCCGCGCCGTCCATACCAGTACGCTCATGGACCCCAGTCTCCCAGGCCGGAAATCCGCCGGACGGCCCGCCGCCCGGCGGATCTCAGAAGATCATCGGATTGTGTGGCGGGAGCGGCGTCGAGAGCATCGTGCTCAGCCGGTCCGCGGCGCCCGGGGTGTGCTCCTCGGCGAGTCCGAGGGCGAGGTAGCGGCTGGCGCTGTAGCCGCCGAGGCTGATCGAGCCGAGGACGTCCACCGGCACGGTCAGGTCCGGCAGGTCCTGGACCCGGACACACTCGCCGCTGCCGTCCGCCGCGCTCTCCACCGCGTACGTGCCGGTCGCGTAGCCGTCCTTGTCCTGCACCCGCAGCACGATGCGGTCGGCCTTGGCGTACGTGCGGGCCGAGAGGAACGCGGCCGGGTCGAGGGGGCGCAGCCACAGGAAGTCCCAGACCTCGCCGGCCACGGCCATGCGGCGGTCGGCCAGCAGGTCGCGCCACAGCGGGTCGAACCGGTCGATCTCCGGGCCCACGACCTCGGTGACCCAGTCGTGATCGGCCAGGTACTTCCACAGCCTGGCCTCGTACAGCGCGTCCGTGGCCATGAGATTGAGCGCGTGGATGGTGTTGTTCGGGCGCTGGTTCACCCACCGCTCGGCGAAGCGGTACCTGGCGTAGCCGACGATCTCGCCGGCGGCGTCCCGGCACAGCGCGTGCAGCACGTCCTGCGGCGCAGTGGCGCCCTCGCGCAGGTCGTGCCCGGTGTCCTGGGCCCAGCGCCAGTAGTCGCGGCTGACCGCACCGGGCTGCTCGGCCCGGATCCGGTCGTAGAGCACGGGGGCCTCGGCCAGCGCGGTGTCGGCGTCGACGAGCTCGATCCGGCCCGGCAGCTCGCGGCGGAACCGCAGGTCGCGGGCGTCCGCCCGCCACTGCGCCGACTCGGTGGCGGGGCCGAAGCCGTAGCGGCCGTAGATCGGGTATTCGGCTGCGATGAGCGCGGCCACGCACTCGCCCCGTTCCCGCGCGGCGGCCATCTCGCCCGCCATCATCCGGCTGAGCACGCCCTGACGCCGGTGCGTGGCGGCGACGCTGACGGCGCTGACGCCGTCGAGGGGGATCCGGCGCAACCCCGGCAGGGTCAGCTCCATCGGGAGGCTGACGAAGGTGCCGACCACACGCTCCCCGTCGAAGGCCGCCCAGACCCGGTCCAGATCGGGGTGCCTGGGTCGGCGGCGGCGCCCGTCCCCCCGGTTCTGCGGAACGTGGAAGCCGATGTCGAGCGCATCGGACCAGCGATCGAACTCGTTCTCGGTGCGGACGGGGCGGACCTCGGTGGACATGTCTCCGACCCTATGCGGCGCGCCCGCGGCGGGCC
The DNA here is from genome assembly GCF_018139695.1 of Actinospica durhamensis. GTDB lineage: Bacteria > Actinomycetota > Actinomycetes > Streptomycetales > Catenulisporaceae > Actinospica > Actinospica durhamensis. The sequence goes on from NZ_JAGSOG010000014.1 coordinate 46,193, forward strand.
AATTCGGCTGCTACGTGCGTGGCCTGAGCGCGCCGGCGCCGAGGGCCATCGCGCAGCCGAGCACCGCGACCACGCCGAAGGCGAAGGAGAGCGAGACGGCGGTGCCGAGCGCGCCGATCGAGGGGCCGGCCAGCAGCCCTGAGGTGTAGGTGATGGTGGCGATGCCGGCCACCGAGGACTCGGTGTCCCCGCCGCGGCGACCGGCGGCGGCGAAGGCGAGCGGGACGACGGTGGCGATGCCGAGGCCGAGCGCCGCGAATCCGGCGATGCCGACGGCGGGCTGGCGGGCCAGCACGACGAGCACGGCCCCGGCCGCGGCTATCGCGCCGCCGACGCGCACCGTCGCGACCGGGCCGAACCGGCGCACCACCGCGTCCCCGAGCAGCCGGCCGAGCGCCATGGTGGCGGCGAAGCCGGTCACGCAGTACGCGCCGACGGCCGCGGAGGCGTGCGCGACGCCGGTGAGGTAGACGGCGGACCAGTCCGAGCCTGAGCCCTCGGCGAACACGGCGCAGAAGCCCACGATCCCGATACCCAGCACGGCCTTGGCGGGCAGGGCGAAGCGGGGCGGGCGGATCTGGCCCTCCTTCGCGGCCTCGACCGGCAGCAGCGAGGTGGCGCACAGCGCGATCACGGTCAGGATCAGCGAGGTCACCAGGAATTCGGGCAGGGCACTGATTCCGGCGCCCGCGCACAGCGCGCCGAACAGGCCGCCGACGATGCCGCCGACCGACCACATGCCGTGCAGCCCCGACATGATCGACTTGCCGGCGCGCTCCTCGATGCGCACCGCGTATCCGTTCATCACCACGTCCGCGGCGCCGGCGCTGGCGCCGTAGCAGGCGAGCGCGACGGCCAGCAGGCCCACGTTCGGCATGAGGCCGGGCAGCGCGAGGGCGGCGGTCCACAGCGCCAGCAGCACCCGCATCGCGCCGCGCGGGCCGAGCCGGTGCACCACGCTGCCGGTCGCGGGCATGGCCGCCAGGGCGCCGACGGTGGGTGTGATCAGCACCAAACCGAGCGAGCCGACGGTGGCGTGCACATGCAGGGCGGTCCAGGGCAGCCGGCTGGCGAAGGTGCCGGTGACCGTGCCGTGGACGGCGAACACCAGGCCTATGAGAACGCGGTCGCGCCGGGTGTTCGGCTTCCCCTCCATGAGCATGGATCAAGCCTACCCGCGCCCATCAATGGGCTAGACCAGGAAATCCGAGCCCTGATGGTCATCCAGCGGCTTCGCCGGCCCCGGGACGGTGGGTACGGCGGCGCCGTCCTGGCTGGTCGGGGCAGCCTCGGGGAAGACGTAGGTGTGACAGGCCCAGAATCGAAACAGGGTGCCGAGGATCTGGCCCACCACGAGTTGCGCGACGTTCGTCGCCAGCCGGGAGTCGTCGCCCAGGACGTCCACGGTGAACGAGACGCAGGAGACCGTGATCAGCAGGCCGCCCGCGGACACCAGCACGAACAGGCCGAACTCGGCCCGGGTCTGCCTGCGCTCACGGGCGCGGAAGGTCCACAGGCGGTTGCCCGCGTAGGCCATCAGCGTCGAGAGCGACACGGCTATCGCCGAGGCGACCACGGACGGGGTGTGGTGATAAAGCAGGTTGAGCATGATCGTGTCGCTGAGATAGCCGACCGCACCCACGGCACCGAAGCCGAGCAACTCGCGCCACAGGCGACGCACCAAGCCCACCAACCAGGACACGCTTACGCCCTTTCGTCTCTCAAGGGATTCCACGCACGGGCCCCCGCCATACCTGCCGGAATGCGGTCGAGGCGGCGGGGGCCGGTGATGTACGGGATCTTACTCAGCGGCGGGCGCGGCGGAAGCCTTGGGCTTGGGGGTGAAGTCCACCCCGGCCTCCTTGCGCTGCTCCGGGGTGATGGGCGCCGGGGCGCCGGTCAGCGGGTCGCCGCCGGAGGCCGTCTTCGGGAACGCGATCACGTCACGGATCGTGTCCGCGCCGGTGATCAGCGCGACCGTGCGGTCGAGGCCGAAGGCGATGCCGCCGTGCGGAGGCGGGCCGTAGTTGAACGCGTCGAGCAGGAAGCCGAACTTGGACTCGGCCTCCTCCTGGCTCAGCCCGATCGCCTCGAACGCGCGCTGCTGCACCTCGCGGCGGTGGATACGGATCGAGCCGCCGCCCAGTTCGGTGCCGTTCAGGACGAGGTCGTAGGCGTTGGACAGGGCGCTGCCCGGGTCCTTGTCGAAGCCCTCGAGCCACTCCGGGGTGGGCGAGGTGAACGGGTGGTGCACCGCGTGCCAGCCCGCGAACTCGCCCTTGTCGTCGGTGAGCGGCTCGAACATCGGGAAGTCCACGACCCACAGGAAGGCCCACCGGGACTCGTCGATCAGGCCGCCGCGGCGGCCGATCTCGAGCCGGGCGGCGCCGAGCAGCTCCTGCGAGGCGGTCTTGCCGCCCGCGGCGAAGAACACCGCGTCGCCCGCAACCGCGCCCACGGCCTCGGCCAGGCCGGCCAGGTGCTCGGCGGAGAGGTTCTTGGCCACCGGGCCGCGCGCCTCGCCGGTCTCGGCGTCGAAGACCACGTAGGCCAGGCCCCGGGCGCCGCGCGCCTTGGCCCAGTCCTGCCAGCCGTCGAGCTCCTTGCGGGTCTGCCCGGCGCCGCCCGGCATGACCACGGCGCCGACGTACTCGGCCTGGAACACGCGGAACTCGGTGCCCTGGAAGTAGCCGGTCAGCTCCACCAGCTCCTGGCCGAAGCGCACGTCCGGCTTGTCCGAGCCGTAGCGGGCCATCGCCTCGACGTAGGTCATCCGCGGCAGCGGCAGCGGGATCTCGACCCCGGCGACCCGGCTCCAGATCCGCTGGTAGATCTTCTCCGCGAGCGCGAGCACGTCCTCCTGCTCGACGAAGGACATCTCGATGTCGAGCTGGGTGAACTCAGGCTGCCGGTCGGCCCGGAAGTCCTCGTCCCGGAAGCAGCGGGCGATCTGGTAGTACCGCTCGAGGCCGCCCACCATCAGCAACTGCTTGAACAGCTGCGGGGACTGCGGCAGCGCGTACCAGGAGCCCGGCTGCAGGCGCACCGGCACCAGGAAGTCGCGGGCGCCCTCGGGCGTGGCCCGGGTCAGGTACGGCGTCTCGACGTCGAAGAAGCCGTTCTCGTCCATGACCTCGCGGATCACCCGGGTCACCCGGGCCCGGGTGCGGATGTTCGCGGCCATGTCCTCGCGGCGCAGGTCCAGGTAGCGGTAGCGCAGCCGGACCTCTTCGTTGATGTTCGAGCTCTTGTGCTCGTCGATCGGGAACGGCAGCGGCGCGGCCTCGGAGAGCACCTCGACCGTCTCGACCACGACCTCGACCTCGCCGGTGGCCAGGTCGGGGTTGGCGTTGCCCTCGGGGCGCGGACGCACCTCGCCGGTCGCCGCGACGCAGTACTCGTTGCGCAGGTCGTGCACCGACTCCATGTCGCGCACCACCACCTGCACGACGCCGGAGCCGTCGCGCAGGTCCAGGAAGGTCACGCCGCCGTGATCGCGGCGCCGGGCCACCCACCCGGCCAGGGTGACGGTAGTGCCAGCGTCGGCGGCCCTGAGGGTCCCCGCCTCGCGCGTGCGGATCACGACAACTTCTCCTTGATCGTCGGAATGATCTGGTCGAGCGCCACCGGGATCTGCTCCCCGCTGGCCAAGTCCTTGAGCTGGACCAGGTTATCGGCGAGGTCGCGCTCCCCGGCCACCAGGGCATAGCGCGCGCCGGAACGGTCCGCCGCCTTCATCGCGCCCTTGACCCCGCGCGTGCCGAACACGATGTCGGCGCTGACGCCGAGCCGGCGCAGGTCGCGCACGACGCCGAACAGCAGCCGCCGCGCCTGCTCGCCCAGCGGAACGGCGAAGACCTCGACCCGCGAGGTCTCCTTCTCCAGCACGCCCTCGGCCTCCATGGCCAGCACGGTCCGGTCCACCCCGAGCGCCCAGCCGACCGACGGCAGCGCCGGTCCGCCCAGCAGCTCCGACAGCCCGTCATACCGCCCGCCGCCGCCCACGGCGGACTGCGAACCGAGCCCGTCGTGCACGAACTCGAAGGTGGTACGGGTGTAGTAGTCGAGGCCGCGCACCAGGTTCGGGTCGTCCTCGAAGGCGACCCCCGCGTCGGTGAGCAGCTCGCGCACCTCGGCGTGGAAGGCCTTGCAGTCCTCGCACAGGTAGTCGCCGATCATCGGCGCGCCGGCCAGCTGGGCCCTGACCTCGGGGCGCTTGTCGTCGAGCACCCGCAGCGGGTTGATCTCGATCCGCGCCCTGGTCGCCTCGTCGAGGTCGAGGCCGCGCAGGAACTCCTGCAGCGCGGCCCGGTAGACCGGGCGGCAGGTGGCGTCGCCGAGCGAGTTCAGCAGCAGTTTGACGTTCGTGAGCCCGAGCCCGCGGAAGGCGTCCACGGCCAGGATGATCAGCTCGGCGTCCACCTGCGGGTCCTCGGAGCCGAGAGCCTCCGCGCCGACCTGGGAGAAGTGCCGGTAGCGGCCCTTCTGCGGCTTCTCGTAGCGGAAGTAAGAGCCCGAATAGTAGAGCTTCACCGGCAGCTGGCCGGCCTTGTGCAGGTTCGCCTGGAGCGCGGCGCGCAGGACCGAGGCCGTGCCCTCGGGCCGCAGCGTCAGCGAGTCACCGCCCTGCGAGGTGAAGGTGTACATCTCCTTGTTCACGATGTCCGTGGACTCGCCCACGCCCCGCTTGAACAGGGCCGTGTCCTCGAACACGGGGGTCTCGGCGTACTGGTAGCCGGCCAGGCGCACCGTGCGCGCCATCGCCTCGCGTACCGCGAGGAACGCCGCCGAGTCCGGCGGAAGCAGGTCGAAGGTGCCCTTCGGTGCCCGAAAGGTGGTCATGCTCGTACTCGTTTCGTCTCAGGTCGTCGGGTGGCTACAGACCGGGACGGGCGGAATCGACGCTCCTGAGTCCCCGCAGGAACGGATTCGACGCGCGTTCCCGGCCGATCGTGGTGCGGCCTCCATGCCCCGGCAGGACGAGGGTGTCGTCCGGGCGGGGCAGCACGACGCGGGCCAGGGAGACGTTCATCTCCGCCGGGTCCCCGCCGGGCAGGTCGCTGCGGCCGATGGAGCCGGCGAACAACAGGTCGCCGCTGAACATGACGTCCGGATCCCCGGCGTCGTCCAGGCGCGGCAGCGTGAAGGTCACCGACCCCTTGGTATGGCCGGGCGCGTGGTCGACGACCAGGTCGAAGCCGAGCACCGAGGTCAGCCCAAGCGCCTTGCCGTCGGCCAGTTCGCGCACCTGCTCCGGCTCGGTGAAGGTGACCCCCCCGACCATCGCGGCGAACTGCGCCGAGACGCCCTTGAGCGGGTCGGCCAGCATGAACCGGTCGGCCGGATGAATGTAAGCAGGGACGTCGTGCGCGCCGCAGACCGGGGTGACCGACCACATGTGGTCCAGGTGACCGTGCGTCAGGATGACGGCGGCCGGGCGCAGCCGGTGCTCGCGCAGCAGCTCGGTGAGCGGGCCGACGGCGTCCTGGCCTGGATCGACGACCACGCAGCGCTCGCCGGGCCCGGGCGCGACCACGTAACAATTCGTGCCGAAGCTGCCTGCGGGGAACCCTGCGATGAGCACCGTTCGTCCTGATTTCTACCGGTTGCGGTTCGGGCGTGACATCCCGGCCAGCCTACCGGCGCGGTGACGGGCTTAGGAAACCATAACAATGGGCGCGCGCTCTTAAGTCGGCGAGCACTTCACACGTACACTGCGTGCGGGGCCGTCGGGCACGGGCGGTGGGCACCGGGGACGGGGCTCGCGCCGAACCAGGGATCAGCGCGGAAGCGACGAGGAGACTTACGGACGTGGCCAGCACGAAGGACCGCCAGCGGGCGCTGGAGCGAGCCCGCTACGAGCGGGTTCAGGGCAAGATTCAGCAGAAGCGCCGCGAGACCCAGCGCCGCAGGCGCATCGCGATCGTCAGCACGGTCGCGGCCGTGGTGGTGGCCGGCGGACTCGTCGCCGCGTTCGCCATCCCGAGCAGCAACAACTCGACCAAGACGGCGGCGAGCACCAGCACCGCGTCGGCGAGCGCCAGCGCGAGCGCGTCCTCCACCGCCGCCGCGAACCCGCTCGCGTACGAGGCCTCCGGCACCGCCGCCAAGTCCGGCATCGCCGTCCCGACGTACAACGCGGCCGACGCGGAGAAGACCTACACGGTCACGCTCGCCACCAACCGCGGTGACATCGTGATCAGCATGGACGGCAAGGCAGCGCCGTACACGGTCTACTCGTTCGTGTACCTGGCGCAGAAGGGCTACTTCGACAACACGAAGTGCCACCGCCTGGTGTGGGCCTCCGGCCTCTTCATGCTCCAGTGCGGCGACCCGACCGGCACCGGTCAGGGCGGCCCCGGCTACACCATCCCGGACGAGAACCTGGCCTCGCTGGGCGCGGCCGGCTCCTCCGGCACCGTGACCTACAAGACCGGTGTCGTCGCGATGGCGAACACGGGTGCGGCGCACACCGGCGGCAGCCAGTTCTTCCTGGTCGGCGAGGACTCCACGCTGGCCCCGACCTACACGCCGTTCGGCACCATCACCAAGGGCCTGGACATCCTCCAGAGCATCGGCAAGGCGGGCGCCGCCGCCGCGGACAGCAACGGCAACACGCCGCCCAAGGACGCGACCACCATCGAGAAGGTCACGATCCAGGCGAGCTGAGCGGTTTAGCTGGATTCACCCTCCCGTCCGCCCCGCGTGCGCCTGTAGAGTGCCCGGTGCGGGCGGGAGTCCGTCCGTAGTGAACGTAGGAGGACTACCGTGTCCGACGGCGAGCAGCCCACCATCGCGACCAGCGCGGCGATCGAGAGCGGCGCCGGCGAGGTGAGCGCAGCGACCGAGGCGCCGCAGGGCGCCGGCGAGCCGACGCCTGTCGCGAACGAGACCGTCGCGAACGAGGCCGTGCCCGTCGCCGCGGCGCCCGCCGCCGAGCCGGTGCCTGACGCCGAGCCCGAGCCCGCGCCCGCCGCTGAGTCGGCGCCCGCCGCCGAGCCCGAGCCCGTCGCCGAGCCGTCGCCGTCTCCGGCGCCGGTGCCTGCCGCGCCGGTGCCCACCGCGCCCGTTCCCGCCGCCCCGGTTCCCACCGCGCCGGTGCCTGCCGCGCCGGCCGTCGAAGCCAAGAGCTCGTGGGGCCGGGTCGCGGTCGACGGGACCGTGTTCGTACGCACGGCCGAGGGCGACGAGCGCGAGATCGGCAACTGGGCGGCCGGCACCCCGGCCGAGGGCCTGGCGTTCTACCAGACGCGCTTCGACGGCCTGCGCACGAAGGTCGACCTGCTCGAGCGCCGGCTGCGCTCGGACCAGGGCGGCAAGGACGCGGCCGCGACGCTGGCGGAGCTGCGCGGGGCGATCACCGACGCCCACGCGATCGGCGACCTCGCCGCGCTGCTGGGCCGGCTGGACGCGCTCGAGCAGCTGGCCGAGCAGCGCCGCGCCGCGCGCAAGGAGGCCAGGGCCAAGGAACTGGTCGAGGCGGCCGAGCGCAAGGAGCACATCGTCGCCGAGGCCGAGTCGCTGGCCGAGTCGGGCCAGTGGAAGTCCACCGGGGAGCGGCTGCGCGCGCTGGTCGAGGAGTGGAAGGCCGTCCCGCGGCTGGACCGCAAGGCCGACGACGAGCTGTGGAACCGCTTCGCCACCGCCCGCTCCGCCTTCGCCAAGCGCCGCAAGGCCCACTTCGCCGAGCTCGACTCCGAGCGCGAGGCCGCCCGGGCCCGCAAGGAGGAGCTGGTCGAGCAGGCCGAGGAGCTCGCCGCCCAGCCGATCACCCAGCCGACCGACTGGGCCGAGAACGCCCAGGGCTTCCGCGACCTGATGGCCAGTTGGAAGAAGGCCGGCCACGCCCAGCGCGACGTCGAGGACAAGCTGTGGGTGCGCTTCAAGGCGGCCCAGGACGGCTTCTTCGCGGCCCGCAACGCCGACCTTGACCGCCGCGACACCGGGTTCAAGGAGAACCTGGCGCGCAAGGAGGAGCTGCTGGTCGAGGCCAAGGCCGTGCTGCCGGTGACGGATCTGAAGGCGGCCAAGTCGGCCCTGCGCGCCGTCCAGGAGCGCTGGGAAGACGTCGGCCCGGTCCCGCGCGACGCGAAGTCGCGGATCGAGGGCCAGCTGCGCGACGTCGAGCGCGCCGTGGCGGACGCCGAGCAGGCCGAGTGGCAGCGCACCAACCCCGAGGCCCGTGCCCGGGCCGAGGCGACGGTCCGTCAGCTCGAGGCCTCGCTGGAGAAGTTCGAGACCGAGCTGAACAAGGCCAAGGCGGCCGGCAACGCCCGCAAGGCCGCCGACGCCGAGGCCGCGATCAGCGCTCGGCGCGAGTGGCTCGAGCAGGCCCAGTCGGCCCTGGCCGAGTTCACCCGGTAGTCCGCCGCACCGCGGCGCACCGGCCGGCGGCTCACCCGATCGAGCGAAAGGCCCGTCCCCCGGAAGGGGACGGGCCTTTCTCGCACGCTCGTTCGGGCTCAGGGCCCGGACTCAGGGCTCAGGACTCAGGGCCCTCAGACGTTCTCAGACCCGGTAGACGTCGTAGACGCCCTCGATGCCGCGTACGGCCTTGAGCACGTGGCCGAGGTGCTTCGGGTCGCCCATCTCGAAGGTGAAGCGGCTCGTGGCCACCCGGTCCCGGGAGGTGTTGACCGTCGCGGCCAGGATGTTGACGTGCTGGTCGGACAGCACCCGGGTCACGTCCGAGAGCAGGCGCGAGCGGTCCAGCGCCTCTATCTGGATCGAGACCAGGAAGACCGAGGAGGCGGTGGGCGCCCACTCGACCTCGACCATGCGCTGCGGCTGGGCCTTGAGCTGCTCGATGTTGGTGCAGTCCGCGCGGTGCACCGAGACGCCGTTGCCGCGGGTGACGAAGCCCATGATGGCGTCGCCGGGCACCGGGGTGCAGCACCGGGAGAGCTTGATCCAGACGTCGTCCACGCCCTTGACCAGCACGCCCGGGTCGCCGCCGGAGCGCTTGCGCTCGCGCCGGTCGCCGGGCAGGGTCGGCAGGGTGGACTCGGCCAGGTCCTCCTCGGCGCCCTCTTCGCCGCCGAGCGTCTGGAGCAGGCGCTGGACGATGGACTGGGCCGAGACGTGGTTCTCGCCGACGGCCGCGTACAGCGCGGAGATGTCGGCGTAGTGCAGGTCCAGCGCGATCGAGGACAGCGCCTCGCTGGAGAGCAGCCGCTGCAGCGGCAGGCCCTGCTTGCGGATCGCCTTGGCGATCTGCTCGCGGCCCTGTTCGATGGCCTCCTCGCGCCGCTCCTTGGTGAAGTGCGCGCGGATCTTGTTGCGGGCCCGCGGGGAGGCGACGAAGCCGAGCCAGTCGCGGCTCGGGCCGGCCGTCGGGGCCTTGGAGGTGAAGATCTCCACCACGTCGCCGTTGTCCAGCTTGGACTCCAGCGGCACCAGGCGGCCGTTGACGCGGGCGCCGATGCAGTGGTGGCCGACCTCGGTGTGCACGGCGTAGGCGAAGTCCACCGGAGTCGAGCCCGAGGGCAGCGGGACGACGTCGCCCTTCGGGGTGAACACGTACACCTCGGAGGCGCTCAGGTCGAAGCGCAGCGCGTCCAGGAACTCGCCCGGGTCGGCCGTCTCGCGCTGCCAGTCGAGCAGCTGCCGCAGCCAGGCCATGTCGCCGGGGCCGGTGTCCGGGGACTTGTCGCCGGAGTTGCCCGCGCGCGCGTCCTCCTTGTACTTCCAGTGCGCCGCGACGCCGTACTCCGCCCGGCGGTGCATGGCGTGGGTACGGATCTGCAGCTCGACCGGCTTGCCCTCGGGCCCTATCACGGTCGTGTGCAGCGACTGGTACATGTTGAACTTGGGCATCGCGATGTAGTCCTTGAACCGGCCGGGGACCGGGTTCCACCGCGCGTGGATCGTGCCGAGCGCCGCGTAGCAGTCGCGCACCGACTCGACCAGGACCCTGATGCCCACCAGGTCGTAGATGTCGGCGAAGTCGCGGCCGCGCACGATCATCTTCTGGTAGACGCTGTAGTAGTGCTTAGGCCGGCCGGTCACGGTGGCCTTGATCCGGGCCCCGTGCAGGTCGCCCTGGACGATGTCGGTGACCTGGGCCAGGAACTCCTCGCGCTTGGGCGCGCGCTCGGCCACCAGGTGCACGATCTCGTCGTACATCTTGGGGTAGAGGATGGCGAAGGCCAGGTCCTCGAGCTCCCACTTGATCGTGTTCATGCCCAGCCGGTGCGCCAGCGGGGCGTAGATCTCGAGAGTCTCGCGGGACTTCTGCTCCTGCTTCTCCCGCTTCATGTAGCGCATGGTGCGCATGTTGTGCAGCCGGTCGGCCAGCTTGATGACCAGGACCCTGATGTCCCTGGCCATGGCCACGACCATCTTGCGCACGGTCTCGGCCTGCGCGGCCTCGCCCAGCTTGACCTTGTCCAGCTTGGTCACGCCGTCCACCAGCAGCGCGACGGTGTCGCCGAAGTCGCGCCGGAGCATGTCCAGGCTGTAGTCGGTGTCCTCGACCGTGTCGTGCAGCAGCCCGGCGCACAGGGTGGGCACGTCCATGCCCAGCTCGGCCAGGATGGTGGTCACCGACAGCGGGTGGGTGATGTACGGGTCGCCGCTCTTGCGCCGCTGCCCGCGGTGGTAGCGCTCGGCCACCTGGTAGGCGCGCTCGAGCTGGCGCAGGTCGGCCTTGGGGTCCGAGGCCCGCACGATCCGGAACAGCGGCTCGAGCACCGGGTTGGGGCCACCCGCGCGGGCGCCGCCCAAGCGGGCGAGCCGGGCGCGGACGCGGCTGGAGGGCTGCGACGGAGAGGGAGCCGGCACCGGCAGCGCGGGCAGGCGAGACGCAGGTGCCGAACGCTCGATGCTCGGCGCCGCCTCAGAAGTCTCCGGCGTAGTCGTCAAGCCACCGCCTCCAGTAAATCCGACTGGGCGTACTCCGGGTTCCATGGTATCGGTTGCTGCCCCCGTGAAGACAGCTCTTGATGAGGAACCAGCCCTGACCTGCGGATATGTGGGCAAAAAAACACGATGGAGGGAGAAAACGGGCAGTTTTCCCGCTCCGGGCGCCCCGGCCGGGCGGCCGCGGGAGGTCCGCCGGGCGGGCCGTCGGGCGGGCCGGCGGCCCGGCCTCAGACGGCCAGCAGGGCGTGCACCGGCATCGCGGGGGCCTCGGCGGACAGCCGGGCCCGGCCGTCGAGGAAGGTGAGCTCGAGCAGGACGGCCAGGCCCACGGTCTCGGCGCCGCACTCGCGGATGGCCTGGAGCGCGGCGGCCGCGGTGCCGCCGGTGGCCAGCACGTCGTCCACGATCAGCACCCGGTCGCCGGGCTGGAACGAGTCGCGGTGGATCTCGAGCACGGCCTCGCCGTACTCCAGCTGGTAGGACACCGCGAAGACCTCGCCGGGGAGCTTGCCGGCCTTGCGCACCGGCACGAAGCCGAAGCCGCCGTCCACGGCCACCGGCGCGGCCAGGATGAAGCCGCGCGCCTCGAGGCCGACCACCTTGGTCGCGCCGAGCTCGGTCGCGATCCGCACGAACTCGGCCGTCATCGCGCCGAACGCGGCGGGCTCGGCGAGCAGGGGGGTGATGTCCTTGAACACGACGCCGGGCTTCGGGTAGTCCGGCACGTCGCGGATGTGGGACGTCAGGAGTGCGGAGAGGTCGGCCGCCTCGGCCGTCGGCTGAGTCACCTCAGCAATCTACCAACGCATCGGGGGTCACGCGCCGCCGCCCCCGGCTCCACGAGGGAACCGGGGGCGGCGGGTGCCACTGCTTGTGCTCAGCGCTTCTTCTTGCGCTGCGGCTGGCTGCGCTGCGTACCGCGCGGCTGGACCACCCGGGACGACGGGGCCTGGCCGGCCGCGCTGACCACGATCGAGGGCCCGCCGACCGAGACGGAGCTCGGAGCCTCGGCGGCTGCGTTGTCCGCGGCAGCCGCGCGCGCGGCCTCCTTCTGGGACCGCGCGGCGATGCGGGCCTCGTGGGCGCGCACGGCCGGGTTGCGCTCCTTGATCCACACCAGCAGCGGGGCCGCGAGCAGGATCGAGGAGATGGTACCGGCGGCGATACCCACGAACAGCGCGAGCGCGATGTCCTGGAGCACGGCGGCCTGGGAGAGCACACCGCCGACCATCAGCGCGACGACCGGGATGACCGCGATCAGCGAGGTGTTGAGCGAACGCATCAGGGTCTGGTTGACGGCCAGGTTCGCCGCCCGCTCATACCCCATCCGGTCCGTGTCCACGTAGAGTCTGCGGTTCTCCTTGATCTTGTCGAACACGACGACCGCGTCGTAGATCGCGTAACCGAGGATGGTCAGGAAGCCGGTGACCGTGGCGGGCGAGACCTGCAGACCCGACCACGCGTAGACGCCCACGGTGATCACGACCACGTTCAGCAGCGAGACCAGGGCCGCGACGGCCATCTGCCACTCGAAGAACACGGCCAGATACAGCGTCACCAGGACGAGGAAGACCAGCAGCGCCTCGAACGCGTCCTTGGACACCTCGTGGCCCCAGCTGGCGCCGACGTCCTGGACGTTGATCTTGTCCGTGTTGACGTCGGCCGCCTTGGCCAGGGCGTTCTTGAGGTTGTTCTCGGTGGTGAGGCCGATGGTGGTCGTGGTCACCGTGATCTGGCGGCCGGCGCCGCCGGTGGTGATCGTCTCCTCCTGGACCACCGGCGCCGAGACGCCGTTGGCGACGGCGACGGAGGTGGCGTCCGCGGTGGAGAGCGTCTGGGTCGGCACGGTCAGCACCGTGCCGCCGGTGAAGTCGACGCTGAAGTGCAGGCCGCGCACGCCGAGGCCGATCGCGGCCAGCAGCAGCACGACGCCGAAGGAGGCGAACCAGCGCTTGCGGTGGCCGATGACCTCGACCGCGGTGTCGCCGCTGTAGAGCCGGTTGCCCAGCGAACTGAACTTGCCCAGGCGGGACATCAGGCCTCCACGCTGTGCTGGTTGGATTCGTCGTCCGTGCCCTGCGCGTCGGCCGACTCGGCCTCGGCCTGGCGGCGGCGCTCGGCGATGGTCATCCGGTTGCGCCCGGAGCCGGCGCGGTAGCTGCCCTGGCCCTGGCGCGAACGGCCCAGGCTCTCCGGGTCCAGGCCCGACCACGGGTGGCCGTTGCCGAAGAAGTTCGTCCGGGAGAACAGGGTGACCATCGGGACGGTGAACATGAAGATCACCACGAGGTCGATCACGGTGGACAGGCCGAGGGTGAAGGCGAAGCCCTGCACCGAGCCGACCGTGAGCAGGTAGAGCACCACGGCCGCGATCAGGGTCACCGTGTCGGACGCGATGACCGTGCGCCGGGCGCGCAGCCAGGCGTGGCTGACCGCGGAGCGCACGGATCTGCCCTCACGCAACTCGTCTCGCAACCGTTCGAAGAATACGACGAACGAGTCCGCGGTGATACCGATGGCCACGATCAGACCGGCGACGCCGGGCAGCGACAGGGTGAAGCCCATCAGCGGACCGAACAGGCACGCCAGCGCGAAGGTCAGCGCGGCGGCCACCAGCAGGCTGGAGATGGCCGCGACGGACAGGCCGCGGTAGTACAGGATGACGTACAGGAACACCAGCAGCAGACCGATGCCGCCGGCGATCAGGCCGCCGTCGAGTTCGGAGCTGCCGAGCGTCGGGGAGACGATCGAGACCTGGCTCTGCTGGAAGTTCAGCGGGAGCGAGCCGTAGCTGAGCGTGGTGGCCAGCTGCTTGGCGGTCTGCTCGGTGAACACGGTGCCGTTGATCGTGGCGGTGCCGCCGGTGATCGCCTCCTGCACGACCGGGGCGGACTGCACGATGCCGTCGAGGGTGACCGCGAACTGGCCGCTGCCGGAGGAGTTCTGGACCTCCTGGTAGAGCGCGGTGGTCTCGGTCGCGAACTCTGCCTTGCCGGTCGCGTCGAAGGACAGGTCGACTTCCCAGGCGCCGGTCGCGATGCCGGTGCTGCCCACCGTCTGGGTGGCGATGGCGCTGTCGACGTGCTTGCCGTCGATCACGGACGGGCCGAGCAGGTACTTGTAGCCGTCGAGGCCGCAGGTGGCGAGGTAGTCGCCGGCCTTGACCACGCCGACGTTCTTCAGGCTGGCCTTGTCGCTGCAGTTGAGCGCCTCGTAGGCGGAGACGGCCTGGCTCTCCTGGGCGGAGGCCGAGGCGCTGGCCGAAGCGCTCGCCGCGGCGGCGCTGGAGGTGGCCGTGGCACTGCTGCTCGCGGCCGGGGACGCGGTGCCGGTGGTGTCGGCGGAGGCCGAGGCGGTCGCGGCGTCGGCCTTGACCGTGCCGGACTCGGACTGGCCGGTGGCCGACTCACTGGCGGTGCTGGACGAGCTGGCCTTGGCGGTGGTGGTCGCCGTGGCGCTGGTGGACGAGCTGGCCTTGGCACTGGCCGACGGCGTCGCGGTGGAGCCGGTCGACGAGGTGCTCGGGCTGGCGCTCGTGGTCGGGGTGGGCACGCCCGCGGCGGACGCGAGGACCGGCCGGAAGTAGAGGTGGGCGGTGGCACCGATGGAGTTGACCGTGGCCTGCGAGAACTGGCCGGGGATCTCCACGTCGATCGTGTTGGACCCCTCCTTGGTGACCGTCGCCTCGCTCACGCCGTAGCCGTTGACCCGCTGCTGCATGATCGAGACGGCCTGGTCCATGTCGGCGGAGGAGGGCGTGGCGCCCTTGGTCCCCATCTCCGCGGTGAACACCGCGGAAGTGCCGCCGGCCAGGTCGATCGCGAGCCGCGGGTGCGTGGCGTTGACGCCGAACATCGTCGCGTACAGCGCGACCAGGACTACGCCCAGGGCTAGCAGCGGTCGCCACGGCCGCTGGTTCGACGCCCCCCGGGCCCGGGTGGAGAGCAGGCCGGAGTACTTCTTGCTCCGGGCCTTTTTCGCAGCCACGTTCCTTCTCCTCGGTGAATTGACATGCGGGCCCCGGGCCCCGGCGTACCCGGTAGGGTCCACCGCGTGCCCAGGCCGCGCTCACTGTCGGTATGTCGCGTTACGTCCGATGAGAGACGACGGTGGGCCCGCGCCGGTTCCCCGGGCAGGCCGGCCGGTCCCCCCGGCGGGCGAGGCGCTTCAGCCGACCTTCTGCTCGGGCTTGGCGTCTTCGTGCTCTTCGGACTCGTCGGCGGCCGACTCCTCGGCTGCGGCCTCCTCCTCGGCGGGGGTGAGCTCGTCACCGTAGGTCGAGGTCTCGGCGCTCTCGGGCTGGGTCACACCGGCGATGGCCTGCTTGGTGAACTTCAGCTTCACCCCGGGAGTGGTCTCGATGACGACGTACTCGTCGGTCAGCTCGAGGACCGTGCCGATGACACCGCCGATGGTGCGCACCTCGGCTCCGGGAACGAGCGCGGTCTGCATCATCTGCGACTGGGCGGCCTGCTTCTTGCGACCGCGGCTGGTCATGAACATGAATGCGCCGCCGATGACGACGACGTAAATCAGAATCAGGGAACTCATGGTCGGCTGTTCTTCCGGGATCGCGCCGGGACCGGCCCGGACTTCGATCTGCTCGCGGAGGGTCCGGCACGCATGACGGGCACTCCAGGTCACGCGGAGTCTATGCGGTCATACTTGCCGAGACAATCAGACTCACTCCCGCCGACGCCGTTGTGTGCCGAACAGTGACCCCGCTTCTCAGGCTCCCGCCGGACCCGTCCCGCGGCCGGGCGTGTCCGGCCGGTCCCGGGCGACACGCCGACCAGGGCCGGGAGGTGCGGCGATACGCGGCCGCCGGTCGCGGACCGGGGCGAAGCGGTCACCGGTGCGGCGGGATTCTTATAGGACGATCAGGTTTTTCACGGGAACTTCAGAGTTCAAGATTTTCAGGTGGATTCAGGGTGCGGCCGGGGCGCGTCGCCGTGCGGCGGCGGTTCCGGGACCTCGCCCGAGGCACCCGCGCTAGTCGGAGGCGCCGTCGAACAGTGCGTCCTGTCCGGCGCCCGGCGCGGTGCGGGGCATGGGCAGACCGAGGTGGCGCCAGGCCGCGGCGGTGGCGATGCGGCCGCGCGGGGTGCGGGCGAGCAGGCCCTGGCGCACCAGGAAGGGCTCGGCGACCTCCTCGACCGTGTCGGTCTCCTCACCGATCGCGACGGCCAGGGTGGACAGGCCCACCGGTCCGCCGCCGAACAGGTTGAGCAGCGCGCCGAGCACGGCCCGGTCCAGCCGGTCGAGTCCGCGTTCGTCCACCTCGTAGACCGCCAGGGCCGCGCGGGCGGCCTCGACCGTGCCCCGGCCGTCCCCCTTGACCTCGGCGAAGTCGCGCACGCGGCGCAGCAGCCGGTTGGCGATACGCGGGGTGCCGCGGGAGCGGGAGGCGATCTCGGCGGCGGCCTCGGCATCGACGTCCAGGTCGAGCAGCCGGGCCGAGCGGTGCACCACCTGCTCGAGGTCGATCGGGTCGTAGAACTCCATGTGCGCGGTGAAGCCGAAGCGGTCGCGCAGCGGGGCCGGCAGCAGGCCGGACCGGGTGGTGGCGCCGACCAGCGTGAACGGCGGGAGTTCGAGCGGGATGGCGGTGGCGCCGGGTCCCTTGCCGACGATGACGTCGACCCGGTAGTCCTCCATGGCCATGTACAGCATCTCCTCGGCCGGCCGGGACATCCGGTGGATCTCGTCGAGGAAGAGCACCTCGCCCTCGCTCAGCGAGGACAGGATCGCGGCCAGGTCGCCGGCGTGCTGGATGGCCGGGCCCGAGGTGATCCGGATCGGCATGCCGAGCTCATTGGCGATGATCATGGAAAGGGTGGTCTTGCCCAGCCCGGGCGGCCCGGCCAGCAGGATGTGGTCGGGCGCCGCGCCGCGGCCCTTGGCGCCGTGCAGCACCAGTTCGAGCTGCTGGCGCACCTTGTGCTGACCCACGAAGTCGGCCAGCGTCTTGGGCCGAAGCGCGGCCTCGACGGCGCGTTCCTCCTGGTCGGCGCCGCCGTCCAGGATCTGGTTCTCCGGCATCTGTCCCCCCTCTATCGCCGCATCGAGCGCAGAGCGGCCCGCAGCAGCACCGGCAGTTGCGGGCTCTCGCCCCTGGCCTCGGCCTCGGCCGCGAGCGGTTCGACCTCGGCGAGCGCGCCCTCGGCGTCACGGGCGGTCCAGCCGAGCCCGGTCAGCGCCTCGAGCAGCTGGCCGCGCCACGGGGTGACGCCCGGGGCCGCCTCGCCCTCGCGGCTGGCCGGGACCTTGCCGGTCGGCTCGCCGAGCCGGCCCTTGAGCTCGATCAGCAGCTTCTGCGCGCCCTTGGGCCCGATCCCCGGCACGAGGGTGAGGGCCTTGAGATCCTGGGTGGCGAAGACGGTGCGCAGCGTGTCCGGGCGGTGGGTGGCGAGCATGGCCATGGCCACGCGCGGGCCGACGCCGCTGGCCGTCTGCGCCACCTCGAACACCACCCGCTCGTCCTCGGTGCCGAAGCCGTAGAGGGTGAGCGAGTCCTCCCGCACCACGAGGCTGGTGTGCAGGCGGGCGGACTGACCGACCGTCAGCCCGGCGAGCGTGTCCGGATTGCAGTGCACCAGCAGGCCCACCCCGCCCACGAGCACGACCGCGCCCTCCGGGCCGGCCGTGACGACCTCGCCCTCGACAAAGCTGATCACTCGCGCCTCACCTGAATCCACTCCCGCGTCCGCGCCCGCGAACCCTGTGCAGGGGAACGCTACCGGACGGCGCCGACAAGCCCCGCTTTTCCAGGGCCTCGGCGATCCGATCGGCCGCGCCGCCGCGCCAGACGTGGCAGATGGCCAGGGCCAGCGCGTCGGTGGCGTCCACCGGTTTGGGTGCCTCGCTGAGTTTGAGGATCCTGACGACCATCGCGGCGACCTGTTCCTTCTGCGCCCGCCCGTCGCCGCTCACCGCCGCCTTGACCTCACTGGGGGTGTGCAGCGCGACCGGCAGTCCGCGCCGGGCGGCGGCGACCATGGCCACGCCCGCGGCCTGCGCCGTGCCCATGATGGTGCGCACGCCCTCCTGCGCGAACATCCGCTCCACCGCGACCGCGTCCGGCTCGTACTCGTCGAACCACTCGGCGATCTGCACGTCGATGCCGAGCAGCCGCTCGTGGATCGGGGCGCCGACCGGGGTGCGGATGACTCCGGCCGCGACCATCTTCAGCGGGGCGCCGAGACGGCCGTCGACGAGGCCGATGCCCATCCGGGTCAGGCCTGGGTCCACTCCGAGCACGCGCATCCGCCCAATCTACCGGGCCGCGCGGACAAGGGCGGGCGGCGTGTAAGTGGATACTGCCTCCCGTGCGTATGAGGGGTGTGGACCACGAACCCGAAGAGGACTTCGCAGAGTTCTACCGCGCCTGCGCGGATGCCTGCCTGCGTGCGGTGTACGCGTCGGTGGGCGACCGGGCGCTGGCCGAGGATCTGACCGCCGAGGCGTTCGCCCGCGCCTACGCGTCCTGGCGCACGATCTCCCGGCATCCCGCCCCCACGGCCTGGGTGGTGCGGACGGCGCTGAACACGCACGTGTCCTGGTGGCGGCGCCGAAAGCGCGAAGTGGCCTGGAGCGACGGGCTCGACCTGGCCGCGGCCGCCGAGCCTGCGCTCGCGCTCGATCCGGCGATCCTGGCCGCGCTGTGGAATCTGCCGACCCGTCAGCGCCAGGTGCTGGCTCTGCGGATCTTCCTCGACCTCGACACCGAGACCACGGCGAGCGCGCTCGGCATCGCGCCCGGCACGGTCACGGCACACCTCTCCCGGGCCACCGCCACGTTGCGCGGCGCGCTGGCCTCGGCACGCGAACAGGAGGCGAGCTGATGACGATCGAACAGGATGATCAGGATATTTACGATGAAGTGGGTGCGGCGTTCGACCACGTCCACGCGCCCGGGGACGGCGCGGAGGCGGTGCTCGCGCGGGGACGGGTACTGCGGCGTCGGCGCCGGGCCATGCCCGCGGTCGCGGCGGCCTGCGTGGTCGCGGCCGCGCTGGGGCTCGGCCTGACCATGACCGGAGGGACGGGCTCGAGCACGGTGGCCGCCCCGACCGTCAGGGCGAGTGTCGTCCCGATCAACGTGGACACTGCGTCCTACTCGGTGCACACCGACCCGAAGACCGGCTACGTCACGATCAGCCTGTGGCGGCAAGGCGGTGCGGACGAGCTCAGGAAGGTGCTGGCGGACGGGGGTATCGCCTCGTATTTCTACTTCGCCACCGTGACACCGGTGCCGGGCAAGCTCTCCTGCACCTGGATCGGCGGGAAGGAGGAGAACTCGCGGTCCGCGTTCGTGTCCGTGGAAATGGACGCCACGAGCATCACCGTCGATCCGGCGAAGATGCCGCCCGGCTCCGCGGTCGTCTTCCAGAGCCTGCAGTTCACCCCCTCGGCAACCGGCCCGGGATACTCCGGGGTGGCGGAGTCGGGCAGGTTCGCCCTGCTGTCCGCCGAGCCCACCGGCTGCGCGTACTGAACCGGACGGAACACAACGGCCGGGGCCCGCACGCCGATCTCTCGACGTGCGGGCCCCGGCCTCGCGTATGCGCGAACAGACGTCTCACTCTTCGTCCAGGATCGCCATGATCTCGTCGCTGACGTCGAAGTTGGCGAAGACGTTCTGCACGTCGTCGCTGTCCTCGAGGGCGTCGATGAGCTTGAAGATCTTGCGCGCGCCCTCCTCGTCGAGCTGCACCTGCAGGTTCGGCATGAACGGCGACTCGGCCGAGTCGTACTCGATCTTCGCGTTCTGCAGCGCGGTGCGCACCGAGATCAGGTCGCCGGGCTCGGAGATGATCTCGAAGGCCTCGCCCGCGTCGTTGACCTCCTCGGCACCCGCCTCGAGCACCACCTCGAGCAGCGAGTCCTCGTTCACCCCGTCCGCCTTGGGCACGATGACCTGGCCCTTGCGGCCGAACATGTAGGAGACCGAGCCGGGGTCGGCCATCGAGCCGCCGTTGCGGGTCATCGCGACCCGGACCTCGGAGGCGGCCCGGTTGCGGTTGTCGGTCAGACACTCGATCAGCAGGGCCACGCCGTTGGGGCCGTAGCCCTCGTACATGATGGTCTGCCAGTCGGCGCCGCCCGCCTCGGCCCCGGAGCCGCGCTTGACCGCGCGGTCGATGTTGTCGTTCGGGACCGAGCTCTTCTTCGCCTTCTGAATCGCGTCGAACAGCGTCGGGTTACCCGCGATGTCGCCGCCGCCGGTGCGCGCGGCCACCTCGATGTTCTTGATCATCTTGGCGAAGAGCTTGCCGCGCTTGGCGTCGATCACGGCTTTCTTGTGCTTTGTGGTCGCCCACTTGGAGTGGCCCGACATAGCCTTCGCTCCCTCTCGCTCACGTACGTGTGCGCACCCGTGCGCACGGACAAGTCACAGCAATCCTCGGGTCGGCAAGCCGATCAGCGCGACGCCCGGACCATCTGCGCGAACACGCCGTGGACCCGGTGGTCCCCGGTCAGCTCCGGGTGGAACGAGGTCGCCAGCAGACTCCCCTGCCGAACGGCGACGATCCTACCCGTAGCCGGTCCGCCACTGACGCGCGCCAACACCTCGACCCCGGACGCGTCCTCGTCCACAGCCTCCACCCACGGGGCGCGGATGAACACCCCGTGCAGCTCGCCGTCGATCCCGGCGAACGAGATCGGGCCCTCGAACGAGTCGACCTGGCGGCCGAAGGCGTTGCGCCGCACCGTGATGGCGATGCCGCCGAAGGTCTGCTGGCCCTCGGCCGCGTCCAGCACGTGGTCGGCCAGCATGATCATGCCGGCGCACGAGCCGTACGCGGGCATGCCCTCGGCCAGGCGCTTGCGGATCGGCTCGAACATGTCGAAGGCCGTGGCCAGCTTCCACATGGCGGTGGACTCGCCGCCCGGTATGACGAGTCCGTCCACCGCGTCGAGCTCGGCGGCCCGACGCACCGGGACGGCCCTGGCGCCGACCGCGGCCAGGGACGCGGCGTGCTCGCGCACATCGCCCTGCAGCGCGAGCACGCCGATCGTGACGTCGTTCACTTCGGGGTTTACCTGTATCGCTTCCGTGGGT
>NZ_JAGSOG010000150.1 GCF_018139695.1 Actinospica durhamensis
TGTGTATAAGAGACAGGGGTCAGGTAGCCGTCGCGGACGACGGGGGTGCCGGGGAAGACCTCGTGGGTCGCCTCGTTGTAGGTGTGTGACTCCTGATATCCGAACGCGGGGGTGGACACGTCGATCGCGAGGTTCGCGGCCACGCCCACCGGGGAGATGTCGCCGGGGGAGTGGAATGCCGTCTGGACGCCGAAGAGCTCCGCGAGTGCGACCAGCTTGCGGGTGGGGGTGAGTCCGCCGATCGCGGAGGTGTGCAGGCGCAGCAGGTCGATGCCGCCCTCGTGCACCAGCCGGGCCGCCTCGGTCACCGATCCGATCTGCTCGCCGACCGCGATCGGGACCGGGGAGGCCGCGCGCACCTCCGGCAGGCGGTGGTAGTGCTCCGGCGCGATCACGTCCTCGAGGAACGAGAGCCGGTGTGGTTCGAGCGCGCGCGCCAGCACGATGGCCTGTTTGGGCGTGAGCCGGCTGTGCACGTCGTGCATCAGGCTGACCTCCGCGCCGAAGCGCAGCCTCGCCTCGGCGAACAGTTCCGGCGTGTCGGCCAGGTAGCGGTGTACGCTCCAGCCGTCCGGGTGCGGGGAACGCGGGTAGCCGTTGAGGGTGCCCTTGGCGCCGTAGGTGCCCAGGCCCGGGCCGCCGAGCTGCAGCCTGATGTGCCGGTATCCGTCCACGAGCAGTGCCTCGGCCGCGTCGAGGGTCTCCTGCACCGTGGCGCCGTGTGCGTGCGAGTACACCTCGACCGCGGCGCGGCTGCGCCCGCCGAGCAACTCGTAGACGGGCATTGCGGCGCGCTTGCCCGCGATGTCCCACAGCGCCTGGTCGACCCCGGACAGGGCGTTGTTCAGCACCGGCCCGTTGCGCCAGTACGACGAGTAGTGGATCAGCCTCGTGATGTCCTCGATGTCGGCCGGGTGCCGGCCCACCACCAGCGGGCCCACGTGCTCGTCGACGGCCGCGGCGACCGCCGCGTAGCGCTGGGTGAAGGTGGCGCAGCCCAGGCCGTAGAGTCCCGGCTCCGAGGTGTCCACCCGGACCACCACCAGCGGTGCCCCCTCCGGCGCGGTGACCACGGCCCGCACCCCGGTCACCCGCAACGCGTCGCGCGCGGGCCACGGCGGCTGGGCCTGGGGCAGGGCGCCGTCCGGGCCGAGCAGTCGGTTCGGGCCGTCCTCGGCCCGCTCTATGACGGACAATGTCCTCACTCTTTCGTGGCGACGACGCGGAGATGGGCGCGGGAGAATCGGCGGGCGTTGACGGTCACCGGCAGCACGATCCGCTCCGGCGCGCTCGGGCGGCCGGCGCGGATCCGCCTGTGCAGCAGGCGCATCGCCTGCTCGCCCATCTCCCGGGACGGCAACGAGACCGCGGCGACGGTGAGCGGGAGTACGTCGAAGGGCCCTGCGTCGTCCATGCCGGCCAGGTCCACGTCGCCGGGGATGTCGAAGCCCAGATCGACCAGGTCCTGCGCCGCGCCGGCGAGCACGTAGCCGTTGGCGCACAACAGAACGCTCGGCGGCTGCGGTGCGCGCAGCAGGTCGAGCAGCCGGGTTCGGCGCTGCTCCGGCGTCAGCTCGTGGTAGGAGGTCAGGACGGTCAGGTCGGCGCGTGCGGGGATGTCGTGTCTGCGCAGCGCTTCGAGGTGGCCGGCCAGCCGGTCGCGGACGCTGGTCGCGTCGATCTCGTCCCACAGCGTCGCGATCACGCGGTGGCCGCCGGCGATGAGTTCCTCGGTCAAGGTGAGACCCGCGCCGTAGTTGTCCGCGACCACGGCGTCGGCCTCGATCTCGGGCAGGTACCGGTCGACGAGGACGAGCGGGATCCCACGGCGCCCCGCCTCGAGGTAGACGCTCGCGAGCGAAGCCGAGTGACCCGGGTAGGCGACGATGCCGCTCGCTCCGTGGTCGAGCGCGGCGCGCAGTGCCTGCTCCTCCCGATCCGGATCGTTCTCGCAGTGGCTGAGGTAGAGCCGGTATCCAAGCTCCGCGCAGGCGGATTCGACCCCTGCGAGCAGATTCCCCACGTGCGGTCCGTGATGCTGCACGATGCAGGCGATCGAGCCGTCGCCGGCCGCGGGCCGATCCGAGGCACGCGGGGCGACGAAAGTGCCCTGGCCGCGCCGGCGCACCACGTGGCCCTCGGCGACGAGATCGCTCAGCGCACGCACCGCGGTGGCGTGGCTGACCCCGAAGTCCTCGCAGATGCTGCGCTGGGTCACGAACGGCACGTCGGGGGAGAAGCGCCCGGCCTCGATGGCGGCGATCAGTTCGCGCTTGACCTGTTGGTAGCGCGGGATCCGCGGCGCGTCCGCTGCGTCTGGCATGGGCCTGAGTTTAACAGGGTAAACCGTGCCTAGAACAGTATTGACATGTTAAATGAGCGGACTAACATCCGACCCTGTGAAAGTTCTGGTCACCGGCGCAGCCGGAACACTGGGGCGTGAGGTGCTCGCCCGATTGCGATCGCAGGGTTGGACGGTGCGGGCGGACGACCGCGTGCCGGTCGATCCCGGCCTGGCCGACGAGGTCACCAGCGGGGATCTGTGCGATCCCGGGCACGTGGGCGACCTGGTCGCCGGCGTCTCTGCCGTCGTGCACGTCGCGGCCATCCCGGCGCCGATGCTGGCCCCGGAGCGGGAGATCTTCACCAACAACGTGCTCTCCACCTACCAGGTGCTCGACGCCGCGGGGCGCGCGGGTGTGAAGCGGATCGTCTATGTCTCCAGTACCTCAGCACTCGGATTCGCTTATTCCGCGCACGGCACCTCGCCCCTCCAGGCGCCGGTCACCGAGGAGCACGCGTTCTTGGCCGAAGACGTCTACGGACTCTCCAAGCATCTCGGCGAACGGATCGCGCGCACCGTGGCGTTGCGCTGGGATGCCACGGTGGTCAGCCTCCGGTTCCCCTTCCTCGGTGCCGGTGAGCGGCTGCGCCGGCATCTGGCCTCCGTGCACGCGGATCCCGGCAACGACCGCAAGGGCCTGTGGGCGTGGCTGGACACCCGGGACGCGGCACGGGCCGTCGAGGCCGCGCTCACCCGGCCGCTGACCGGCCATCACCTGATCAACGTCGTGGCGCCGGACACGAGCTCGCCGGTGCCGACGGCGCAGCTGATGGCGCGATATCACCCCGGCAGCGTGCTGACTGAGCCGATCGAGGGATTCGGCACCACCTTCTCCACCGCGCGCAGTCGCGAGCTGCTCGGCTTCACCCCGGTACACGGCTGGCGCGAACAAGCCGTCTGAGCGCTGAGAAAGGAATGCACGGTGGACGACGGGAAACGCCCGGTGCTGCGGGTCGGCATGGTCGGCTACGGATTCATGGGCAAGGCGCACTCCCAGGCCTGGCGCAACGCAGAGCGCTTCTACGAGCTACCGCTGCGGCCGGAACTGACCGCGTTGTGCGGCAGGTCGGATCAGGCGGTCGCCGACGCGGCCCGGACCTACGGCTTCGCCGCGTGCGAGACCGACTGGCGCCGCCTGATCGCGCGCGCGGACATCGACCTCGTGGACATCTGCACGCCGGGCGACACGCACGCGCAGATCGCGATCGCGGCGCTGGCCGCGGGCAAACACGTGCTCTGCGAGAAGCCGCTGGCCAACACGGTCGCGCAGGCCGAGGAGATGACGGCCGCGGCCGAGCGTGCCGCCGCGCGGGGTGCCCGCGCGATGGTCGGCTTCAACTACCGCCGAGTGCCCGCGCTCGCGCTGGCCCGGCAGCTGATCGCGGACGGGCGGCTCGGCACGATCCGGCACGTGCGCGCCCAGTATCTGCAGGACTGGATCGTCGACCCGCAGTTCCCGCTGGTGTGGCGGCTGCAGGCGGACAAGGCAGGCTCCGGCGCGCTCGGCGACCTGGGCGCGCACAGCATCGACCTGGCCCAGCACCTCACCGGCCAGCGCATCACCGGTGTCAGCGCCCTGCTCGAGACGCTGGTGCCGGAGCGGCCGCTGCCGGGCGCCTACTCCGGCCTTTCCGCCACGGCCGACGCACAGGCGGCGCGGGGCAAGGTCACCGTGGACGACGCGGCCCTGTTCACCGCCCGCTTCGACGGTGGCGCGATCGGGGTGTTCGAGGCGACCAGGTTCGCCACCGGACACAAGAACGCGATGCGGATCGAGGTCAACGGCTCGCTCGGCAGCGTGGCCTTCGACTGCGAGAGCCTCAATGAGCTGTCCTACTACGACGCGTCGCAGGACGCGGGCACGGCCGGCTTCCGCCGCATCCTGGTCACCGAGCCGACACATCCGTACCTGGCCGCCTGGTGGCCGCCCGGGCACCTGATCGGCTACGAGCACACCTTCACCCACCAGATCAAGGACCTCGTCGAGGCGCTGGCCGAGGGCAGTGCGCCCGAGCCCTCGTTCGCGGACGGCCTGCGCACCCAGCTCGTGCTCGCCGCCGTGGCCGAAAGCGCCGCCGCGAACAGCGTCTTCACCCCGGTACCGTCCGAAAGGCAGGCCCGCGCATGACCCGTCCCGTGACCCTCTTCACCGGCCAGTTCGCCGACCTGCCGCTGGCCGAGGTGTGCCGGCTGGCCGCCGACTGGGGCTACGACGGACTCGAACTCGCCTGCTGGGGCGAGCACTTCGAGGTCGACAAGGCGACCGAGGACGACGCCTACCTGCCGCGGCTGCGCGACCTGCTGGACAAGCACGGCCTGCGGGTGTGGACCGTCTCGTGCCACCTGACCGGCCAGGCCGTGTGCGACCACCCGATCGACGAACGGCATCGCGCCATCCTGCCCGCGCGGATCTGGGGCGACGGCGAGCCGGAGGGGGTGCGCCGCCGCGCCGCGCGGGAGATCGAGGCGACGGTGCGGGCGGCCGCCACGTTCGGCGTGGACACGGTGGTCGGCTTCACCGGCTCCTCGATCTGGCACACCGTGGCGATGTTCCCGCCGGTGCCGCCGGAGATGATCGAGCGCGGCTACGCCGACTTCGCCGAGCGCTGGAACCCGATCCTCGACGTCTGCGACGAGGTGGGCGTGCGCTACGCCCTCGAGGTGCATCCGAGCGAGATTGCCTACGACTACTGGACCGCGCAGCGCGCGCTCGAGGCGATCGGTCACCGCCCGGCGTTCGGGCTCAACTTCGACCCGAGCCACTTCATCTGGCAGGACCTCGATCCGGTCGGCTTCCTCTACGACTTCCGCGACCGGATCTACCACGTCGACTGCAAGGAGTCGGTGCGCCGGCTCAACGGGCGCAACGGCCGGCTCGGCTCCCACCTGCCCTGGGGCGACCCGCGCCGCGGCTGGGACTTCGTCTCCACCGGACACGGCGACGTGCCCTGGGAGGAGTGCTTCCGCATGCTCAACTCGATCGGCTATCAGGGCCCGATCTCGGTGGAGTGGGAGGACGCCGGCATGGACCGTACTGTCGGCGCCCCCGACGCGCTGGAGTTCGTCCGCCGGCTGACCCGGATCGAGCCGCCGGCCGCGTCCTTCGACGCCGCGTTCTCCAGCTCCAGCTGACCCCTCAGCGTTCTTCGACCCGAGCGCCCGCGGGTACGGCGGCGGGCCGATCGCAGGTACTTGCGACCTCCACCGACCTGCCCGAGCTCGCCGCGGTGAGCAGCGATTCCATGACGTCGAGCACGTGGTAGGCGAGCCGGCCGTTCGCCCGGTGCGCCGTGCCCTGCCCGAACGCGCGGGCCAGATCGCCCACGCCACAGCCGCGTGCCGCGTCGCGGTAGCCGCCGCGCTCCGGCACCGGATCCCACTCCTTCGCCTCGGCCCGGAAGATCCGCACCTCGCCCGCGAAGCCGTTGGGGTCCGGCACGGACAGCGAGCCTTCCATGCCGTACACCTCGATGCGCGGCAGCGCGCCCTGCCACACGTCGAAGCTCATGATCAGCGTGGACAGTGCGCCGTCCTCGTGTTCGAGGATGCCGGTGACGTGCGTGGCGACCTCCACCGCGAACTCGGTGCCGGCCCGCGGCCCGCTGCCGATCACGCGGCTCGCGCGCGGGGTGGAGCTCATGCCCACGACCCGCCTGACCGGGCCGAGCAGCGTGACCAGCGCCGTGAGGTAGTACGGGCCCATGTCGAACAGTGGCCCGCCGCCCGGGCGGTAGTAGAACTCCGGCGCCGGATGCCAGCGCTCGTGCCCGGGCGTGACCATGAACGCGCTCGCGCCCACCGGCGTGCCGATCTCCCCGGCGTCGAGCACCGCGCGTGCGGTCTGCACCCCGGTGCCGAGCACGGTGTCCGGCGCGCACCCGACCAGCACGCCCGCCTCGTCCGCCGCGTCCAGCAGCGCGCGGGCCTCGGCGGTGCCGTTCGCCAGCGGCTTCTCGCCGTAGACGTGCTTGCCCGCGGCGATCGCGGCCCGCGCGACCTCGGCGTGCGCGGCGGGGATGGTCAGGTTGAGTACGAGGTCGACGTCATCGGCCGCGTACAGCCCGGCCGGGTCGGTGGCCCGCGCGCCCGGGACGCCCGCCGCGGCCGCGGCCGCGCGGTCGGCGTCCAGGTCGGCGATCGCGGTCACCGAGACGTTGCCCAGCTTCGGCAGGTAGGTCAGGTACTGGCCGCTGATCTGGCCCGCGCCCACCACGCCGACCCGCAGTGCGTTCACCTCGTCGCCCATGCCATGCCCTTCCTGATCATCGAGTCGACCTCCGGCACTTCGAGGTCGGCCAGGTTGTGTCCGATCGTGGTCACGAATATCCGGCCCGCGCCCCAGGTCCGGGTCCAGGTGACGGGTACGACCGTGCCGGCCAGCTCCGGATACTCCGGGTCGGTCACGAAGTCCGTGACGGCCAGCACCTCGACGCCGGGGTCCACGTGCATGAAGTACTGCTCCGTGGTGACCGTGAAGGTGTTCACCCCGGCCATGATCGGGTGCCGCGCGTGCTCGGGCAGCGGGCGCACTGCGTAGGTGACGAAGCCGCTCGGGTGGTGTACGAACTGACCGCCCGTCATCAGCTGGTACCGGGTCTCGCCCCGGAAGGCGTCGACGACACCGCCGTGCCAGCCCGCGAACCCGGTCCCCGCGCGTACCGCGCCGATCAGGCCCTTGGCCTGGTCCCCGGTGATCTGGCCCATCGTCCAGCACTGCACCACCAGGTCGGTGGCCGCCAGCAGGTCTTCGTCGAGGTAGCTGTCCAGGCTGTCGGAGACCGAGACCTGATAGTCCGCGTCCTTGAGCGCGGCCGCGTACCGGTCGCCGGCCTCGACCGGGACGTGCCCGTCCCAGCCGCCGCGTACGACGAGCGCCCGCTTCGTGTGAGTCTGTCGTTGATCGCTCATGAAACCCTTCTGCCCGGCACCCGGCGGCATCCGTCCGCCGGGTGCACGTGTGCTTGATCACTCGCCCTCGGCGGCCTCCGCCACGGCGCCCCGGCCCTGGCCGACGCCCTGGGTGCCCGCCGTCGCGCCGCCCGCGACGCCCTCGATGAGGTAGCGCTGCAGGAGGACGAACACGACGATGATGGGGACCGCGACGATCACCGTGCCCGCCGCGACCAACGGCCACTGCGACTGGAACTGCCCGAAGAAGGAGAACAGCCCCCGGGTGACCGGCCACAGCGAGGGATCGCTGAGCATGACCAGCGGCAGGATCAGGCTGTTCCAGCTGGCCACGAAGCCGAAGATGCCGAAGGTCGCCAGGGCCGGCTTCATCTGCGGGATGATCATCGTGAAGATGAAGCGGAAGTACCCGCAGCCGTCGAGCGCCGCCGCCTCGTCGAGCTCCCTCGGGATGGTTTTGATGTACCCGACGAAGAAGAAGAATCCCGCACCGGCCAGCGAGGTGATGACCAGGAAGCCGAGACGGCTGTTGTACAGCCCGAGCCGCTGGGCCTCGATGAACAGCGGGATCAAGCTGCCCGGCAGGAAGCCGGAGAAGACGAAGAAGGCGTACAGCGCGTTCGAGTGTTTGAAGTACCCGCGTGCGATGGGGAACGCCAGGAACACGCCCAGGATCAGCGTGATCACGTCCGGGATCACCGCGTAAACGAGTGAGTTGATCATCTCGCGGGCGAAGTCGCCCTGCGTCCACGCACTCGTGAAGTTGGCGAAGGTCCACGGGTGCGGCAGCCCGGTCGGATCCTGGAGGAATCCGATGTACGGCTTGAACGCCTGGACGGTGAGATAGACGATCGGCAGGGCGAAGAAGCCGGCCGAGACGGCGATGCACAACAGCTGCACGCCGCCGGTACGCAGCGCCCTGCCGAGGGCGCCCGAGCTCCTGGCTCCCCTGAGGCCGCCCGTGCGCAGGGCGCCGACGAGGTTCTGGGTCTGTGCGGTCACAGCGCGACCTCCCTACGCCGCAGGCCCCACAGCAGCCCGCCGCCGAGCATGAGCGTGAGGGCGAACTGGGCCATCGCGAGCATGGAGCCGTAGCCCAGCGAGGGGTTCTGGCCGAACGCGGCGTTGAACATGTAGAAGCCGATGGTCTGGGTCCCGAACTGGCCGTCCGTCAGCACCAGGATGAGGGCGTATTCGCCGAGGCAGCCCACGACGGTCAGGAACACGTTGACCGTCGTCGCCGGGGCGAGCAGCGGCCAGGTGATGCTGCGGAACGTGCGCCACCGTCCCGCGCCGTCGAGCGAGGCGGCCTCGTAGACGTCCTGCGGGATCCGGCGCAGGCCGGCGATGTAGACCAGCATCGTATAGCCAGTGAACATCCAGACGTTGATGAGAATGCAGAGCGGGAGCGCCCAGGTGGAGGAGCCGAGGAAGGAGTTGGCGCTGCCGAGGACCGCGGTCCAGCCCTTCTCGGCCGGGCCGGCCTGCGGGTCGAGGATCATCGAGAACAGGATGCCGACGACGGTCACCGAGAAGATCTGCGGCATGAAGATCAGGGCGCGGTAGAGCCCGAACCCGCGGCGCCTGTTCTTCAGCAGCAGCGCGAGTCCGAGGCCGAGCCCGATCTGCAGTACCGCGACGCCTCCGGCGTACTTCACGGTCGTCTCGATCGCGGCCGAGAAGTCGGAGTACGAACCCTGGAAGGCGTTGCGGTAGTTGCACAGGCCGCAGAAATCCAGCGGTGTCCCCGGTAGTCCCGAGTACTGCGTGAACGAGTAGTAGATCGTGGCCAGCGACGGGTAGAGCCCGAAGACCAGCCAGCCGATCGTCGGGACCGCGATGGAGGCCCAGGGGATCCAGCGACGGGTCCGCCCGGTTCCGAAGGGACACTGGTTCATGAAAGTCAGTGCCCCAGAGCCTTCGAGTAGGCCGTCGCGGACTGGTCGAGCGCGTCGGTCATCGACTGCGAGCCGAAGGGCTGGACGGCCGTGAGCGTGGGTCCGCCCGCCGCGGTCGGCGCGCCGGTCGGGGTCCAGGGCTGGGTCTGGTTCATGTAGCCCTGTGCGGCGTTCGCCGTGAGCCAGTCGGTCCAGCCGGCCTTGGCCGTCGGCACGGCCGGCTCGGTCGAGAGCGAACCGGTCGCCGCCACCCACTGCGCGTACTCGGCCGGCGAGGTGAAGAAGTCGAGGTACTCCTCGGCGAGCGACTGGTGCTTGGAGAAGGTGGGAATCGCCCAGGACAGGTCGGGGGCGAGCGCGGCCCGGTTCCAGGAGGCGTCGTCGGTGCCCGGGATCGCCATGAAGCCGAAGTTCAGGCTCGGGGCGGTCTGGGCGATGGTGTTGCCGTCCCAGGAGCCGTCGATCAGGAACGGGTAGTTCTCGCTCTGCACCGCCCACTGGGTCGCGGCCGTCGCGGCGGGCACGCCGCTCGCGCTCGGCTCGATGTAGTTCATGATCTTCGCGTAGTTCTGCGCCGCCTGCTGGTAGAGCGGGCTGTTCCAGTTCTGCGTGCCGCTCCAGAACGCCTCGGCCCGCGCCTTGTAGACCTCGTCCACCGCGGCGGCCGGCTTGTCCTGCATCATCAGCTGGTTGATGATGCCGGCCCAGGCGATGTTCTGGTAGCCGTCCTTGCCCGCGACGAAGATCGGCGTGACCCCGTGCGACTTGAGCGTCGCCATGTCCTCGACGAACTCGGTCAGCGTCTTCGGCACGGACAGGCCGTACTTCGCCAGGATGTCCTTCTTGTAGTACATGCCGGTGGTGTTGACGTACTCGGCGACCATGACGCCGTAGACGCCGCCGTTGTAGCCCATCGCGAACTGCTGCGAGGTCGGGTCGAAGCGGGACATGAAGGGCTGGTTCGCGAGGTTCACGAACTGGCCGTTGGCGATCAGCGCCGCGGTGCCCGAGGGCTTGAGGCCGGTGTTCGCCGGCGGGTAGGCCTCGGGGTTCGGCGGGAACTGGGCCAGCAGGTCCACGCTCTTGGCGGCCAGCAGGCTGTTCTGCAGCGTGGGCCACGCGTTGTTGGCCGTGGGCGCCTGCTCGAGCTTGATGGTGACGCCGGGATGCGCCTTCTCGAAGGCGGCGTCCACCTGCTGGGTGAAGGTGATGGCGGTGGGGTTGGTCCACTCGGCGATGGTCAGTGTCTGCGACGAGCTGCTGCCACCGCTGCCGCCGCCGGTGGTACAGGCGGTCAGGCTCGCGGCGATCGCGGCACAGGCGGTGGCCGCCGCGAGCACGCGGCGGCGATGGACGGATCTGGCCATGACGGTTCCTCACAACGTTGTGTAGGCAGGGGTCACGGCCGACGGGCGGTGCGGTGGGAGCACCCGCCCTGGAGGCTTTGTCAGTATCCGATCACGATTGCGACCGCGTCAAGACCCGTTGACGTCCAAGTACTTCTCTGACAGCCGAGGCTTCCTAATCAGGGCTCTTCAGCTGTCATCCTCACAGGCCACTGCGATACGCGGAGAAAACCGGCGGCCGGGGGTTGTTACCACTAACTCTCTTGGTATTGCATACCCCTCACGTCGCCGACGGCGTCCTGGAGGCCGCACCACCCACCCGTCACCGACATCCCTCGAAAGGGGAGCCGATGCTGCGCACGGTCAAACGCGGGGCAGTGCCGCTGCTGTGTTGCCTGGCGACGAGCCTGCTCACCGTTCCCTCCCCATCCGCCGACGCGGCCACCGCCGCGGCGCACGACGGTTCCGGGTCCTCCCGGCAGCTGTGGGCCACCCAGTTCCAGTTCGACGACAACGGCACGCCCTGGTCCGTCGCGATGTTCCGGTCCATCAAGGCCGAGGGCGTGGACGAGGCCGAGTTCAACATGCCCTGGTCCACGATCGAGCCGGCCGAAGGCATGTTCGACTTCGGCGAGCTCGACCAGGAGCTCGCCAACGCGGCCGCCGCGGGGGTGAAGATCGTGCCGATCTTCTGGCAGTCCGGCTGGGGCGGCAGTCCCGCGAGCTGGATCACCGACTTCGAGCGCGACTCCAGCGGCGCTCAGGGCGACGCGCCGGCCTGGTGGGATGCGGGCGAGCAGGACGCTTACTTCCAGTACGTCACCGCCACCGTCGCGCACATCGCCCACGATCCCGGCTTCGGCGGCGCGATCCTGAACTACGGACGGCTCGACGCCCAGTGGGACATGCCGGGCAACGGGTTCGGCGGCTGGGCACCCGCGGACATCGCGTTCTTCCAGCACACCTGGCTGCCGCGGACCTACGGCACGATCGCGCGCTTCGACACCGCGAACGGCACCACGTACACGGACTTCTCGCAGGTCCCCGCGGCCGCCTCCGGCCCACTGGCGAGCGTCTACCAGGCCTTCCGCCTCTGGAGCGTGCAGGACACCTACGGCCGGCTGACCGCCGCGGTCCGGCGGATCACCGGCGGGCCGCTCTACTACTACTTCGGTGGGCACATCTCCAACGCACCGCAGTACGGCAACCTGCCGGAGGTCTTCTTCCAGCTGGCCCGTCGATACGACGTCTCGATCATCGAGGACGCCGCCGCCTCGCCGGGTCTGAGCCTGCTGTTCGGCAGTCTGGCCCGCGCCTACCACGTGCCCGTCGCCCAGGAGTGGACGCCGACCACCGAAGACCTCTACCCCGCCGAGGCGGCGCAGTGGATGGCGAACTACGGCATGACCGCGCCCTACGGCGGCGGTGAGGACTTCTTCATCCACGACGGCACCGACAAGGACGTCGTCGGCTGGCCGCTCTACACCGGCTGGCTTCCGCAGCTCAAGGCCATCTCCCAGGCCGGGTCCTACCCGACGCAGCCGGTCGCCGTGTACTACGACGACTCGCAGGCCGAGGGCAACGCCGACGGCGGGGACCTGTCCGCGATCGAGAACGAGATCACCTCCATCTGGAACGGCTATCAAGCCGGCTTCGCGGTGGTCACCAGCAGCGAGGTCGCCGACCAGGCCGCGCGGCTCGACCGCTACCGCGCGGTGCTCCCGCTCAACGGCACGGACGCGAACGTGACGGCGTATCAGCAGGACGGCGGCACCGTGCTGGCCAGCGCCGCGCAGCTGAGCCAGAGCGCCCCCGCGTACGCCGTGCTCTCCAGCGCCTATGCGCTGCAGACCACCCCGGTCACCGCGGCCGACCGCAAGAGCTCGACGGTGACCCTCGCCGAGGTCAACGCGGCCTTCCCCTACGACGGTTCGGTCACGCTGAACCCGGCCGGGCTCGACCTCGTCCCCGGCACGTACCACATCGTCGACGCGGTCACCGGCGCCGTGCCGTCGCAGACCACGCTCTCCGACGGCGGCATCTGCGCGCCGGTCCACCTGGCCTCGGCCGCGCTCGACCAGTGGAACGTCGTGCCCGGCCCCGCGCCGGCCGGTACCCCGGTCCCGGCCGCCTGCCCCGATACCGGCGGCGGCCCGGCCACCGTGACCGGCACCGCGGGCGTGAGCGGCGGCGGCATCGAGTTCCTCGACGTCGGTGCCACCGGCCTGGGCGGCGACGGCAACCTCTACTCCGTCACCCAGGGCGGGCAGGCCGCGTACGAGACCTGGCCGAACACGCAGACCGGCGTCAGCCCGGCCAATGTCTACCTGCAGATCGACCCGTCCAGCCAGGTGTACACCGCCTCGACGGTGGCCGTCGCCGTCACCTACTGGTCGGTGGCCGGCCAGGGCTTCACGGTGCAGTACGACGCCCCCGGCGACGCCTACCTGAACGGGCCCAGCGTCACGGGAAGCGGCACCGGCAGCTGGCAGAGCGCGACCGTCACGCTGACGGACCCGCAGTTCGGCGAGGCGCAGAACCTCGGCGCGGACCTTCGTCTGGCCGTGGCCGACCCCTCCCAGCCGCTCTACGTCAGCAGCGTGACGATGTCCGTGGCAGGCAGTTGACAGGTCGTCCGGCGGGCGCCCGCCGGCCGACCCGCGCAGCACCGACAGCTCCGCACAGCTCGATCCGTTTCGAAGGGACCACCGCACCGTGCACGACGATCGCAAGCTGGTCGAGGACCGCATCTCGCGGTATCTCGACCGCCACCTCCGTCCCGCCCTCTACACCGCGCACGCCGCGCTGAGCCTCAAGGCCCGGCACGTGCCGGGCGAGCCCGTGCCCGTGGCCGAGGCGCTGCGGGCGCCGGAGGCCGAGTACCTGCCCTTCACGCTCGGCCAGACCTGGGGCGGCCCCTGGTCCACCACCTGGTTCCGGGTCACCGGGCCGATCCCGGCCGAGTGGGCGGGGGAGCGGATCGAGGCCGTCTTCGACCTCGGATTCGACCCGACCCGCGGGCCGGGCGGCCAGGCCGAGGGCCTGGTGCACAGCCTCGAGGGCTGGGCCGTGCACGGCCTGCACCCGATGAACCGGGCCGTGCTGATCACCCCGGAACTGCGGGCCGTGGACGGCACCGTCGACTTCCTGCTCGAGGCGGCCGCGAACCCGGCGATCGAGAGCGCGCACGCCCGCGACATGCACTTCGGCGACCGGGAGACGGCCGGCGAGGAGCCGCTCTACCGCCTGGTGGCCGCCGAGCTCGCGGTGCGCGACGAGGAGATCTGGCAGCTGATCCACGACGTCGAAGTCCTCGACCAGCTCATGCGCGCACTCGACCAGGGCAGCTCGCGCCGGCACGAGATCATGCGCGCGCTCGAGCGCGCCGCCGACGCCACCGATCTGAAGGACATCCCCGGCACGGCCGCGGGCGCGCGGGTAGAGCTGGCCGGCATGCTCAGCCGCCCCGCGTACGCCTCGGCGCACCGGGTCAGCGCGGTCGGACACGCCCACATCGACTCGGCCTGGCTCTGGCCGCAGCGCGAGACGATGCGCAAGTGCGTACGTACGTTCTCGAACGTGCTCTCGCTCACCGAGGAGTACCCGGAGCTGGTCTTCGCCTGCTCCTCCGCGCAGCAGTACGCGTGGGTCAAGCAGCAGCGGCCGGAACTGTTCGAGCGCATGCGCAAGGCGGTCGGCGAGGGCTCCTTCGTCCCGGTCGGCGGCATGTGGGTGGAGGCCGACGGCAACCTGCCGGGCGGCGAGGCACTGGCCCGTCAACTGGTCTACGGCCGCCGCTTCTTCGCCCGCGAATTCGGCATCGAACAAGACGGGGTCTGGCTGCCCGACTCCTTCGGCTACACCGCCGCGTATCCGCAGCTGGCCCGGCTGGCCGGGGCCGAGTGGTTCCTGAGCCAGAAGCTGCACTGGAGCGAGACCAACGCGATGCCGCACCACACCTTCCAGTGGGAGGGCATCGACGGTACCCGGATCCTGACCCACTTCCCGCCGATCGACAGCTACAACGCGGAACTGACCGGCTCCCAGCTCGCCCACGCCGAGCACAACTTCCGGGACAAGGGTGTGGCCGGTGCCTCGCTCGCCCCCTTCGGACACGGCGACGGCGGCGGCGGCCCCACCCGCGAGATGCTCGAGCGGGCCCGCCGGCTGCGCGACCTCGAGGGCTCGCCTCGGGTGGACGTCGAGAACCCGTCCGCGTTCTTCCGCCAGGCCGCGGCGGAGATGGCCGCGCTGCCCAAGGCTCCGGTCTGGCGAGGCGAGCTCTACCTCGAATACCACCGCGGCGTCTACACCAGCCAGGCCAGGACCAAGCGGGGCAACCGGCGGGCCGAGTCGCTGCTGCGCGAGGCCGAGCTGTGGGCGGCGACCGCGGCCGTGCGCGCCGGGGCGCCCTACCCGCACGAGGAACTCGACGAGCTGTGGCAGCAGGTCCTGTTGCATCAGTTCCATGACATCCTGCCGGGCACCTCGATCGCCTGGGTGCACCGCGAGGCCGAGCAGGTCTACGGCGAGATCCACGGACGGCTCGAGGCACTGATCGCGGACGCCGCGGCGGCGCTCGCGCCCACCTCCGCCGATGCGGACGCGGACGCGTCGGGCCCGGCCCTGCTCAACGCCGCCGCCCACGACCGCCGTGAGGTCGTCGTGCTCGCCGAGGCGCCTGCGCCCGCCGATTCCGTCGGTGCCGCGCCCACCGCCCAGGGGCTGTCCGACGGCCGGTTCGCGGCCTTGGCCGAAGCCCCCGCGCTCGGTGGTGGCGCACTGGTACAGGTGTCCGCCGACCTCGCGCCGGTCACCGTGACCGCGCTCGCGCAGGGCGGATACCTGCTGGCCAACGGCGTGCTCGAGGCGCGGCTCGACGAAGACGGAGTGCTCCGCTCGGTCAGGGACCTGGCATCCGGCCGGGACGCGATCGCTCCCGGCGGCACCGGGAACCTGCTGCAGCTGCACCCCGACGAGCCGAACCTGTGGCCCGCCTGGAATCTGGAGCGCCACTATCGCAACACCGTCCGGGACCTGACGGCCGATCACGGTGCGCGGGCCACGGTCACTGTGACCGATCAGGGCCCGCTGCTGGCCGTCATCCGGGTCGAGCGCTCCTTCGGTGCCTCGAAGCTGATCCAGGACCTGCGGCTGGCGGCCGGCGCGCGCCGGCTGGAGATCGGCACGGACATCGACTGGCGTGAGCGAGCCGCCGTGCTCAAGTCCGCCTGGCAGTTCGACGTGCACGCCGAGCACACCAGCGCGGAGATCCAGTTCGGCCACCTGAACCGGCCCACCCACGAGAACACCTCCTGGGACGCGGCCCGGTTCGAGGCCTGGGCGCACCGCTGGGTGCACGTCGGCGAGCACGGGTGGGGTGCGGCCCTGATCACCGACTCGACCTACGGGTACGACGCCACCCGGCAGACGCGGCCGGAGGGCGGCACCACCACGACGGTGCGCCTGACCCTGCTGCGGGCCCCGAACTCCCCGGATCCCAAGGCCGACCTCGGCAGGCACCGCTTCGGCTACGCCGTCGTGCCCGGCGCCGACACCCGCGACGCGTTGGCCGAAGCGCACGCGCTGAACCTGCCGCTGCGTCCCGCCCCGGCCGGCGCGGCCCCGCTGCCGCTGGTCCGCGTGGACAACCCGAACGTGGTGGTGGAGAGCGTCAAACTCGCCGACGACCGGTCCGGCGACGTCGTGGTCCGGCTCTACGAGGCGCGCGGCGGTCGGGCGAACGCGCGCCTGACCACCGGCTTCGAGCCGACCGTGACGCAGGTGACGGACCTGCTGGAGCGGCCGACCGGCCGGCTCGAGGCCGTCGGCGGCGCACGGGAACTGACCCTGCGTCCGTTCCAGATCCTCACGCTGCGGCTGGGCCGGAACGCGGGCGTCGATGGCTGAGATGCCGTCCTCCGTCGGCGCGGCGGCGGGCGCCGAGGGGCACCCGCTGCTGCGCCGGTGGGCCGCCGGCGACGGCCCGCAGGCACTGCGGGCGAGCATCGTGCTGCTCGCCGCGGAAGGCCTCAACAGCGCCGCGATCGCCCGGCGGCTCGGGGTGTCCAGGCAGACCGTGACCACCTGGCGACAGCGCTACGCCGCCGAGGGCCCGGACGGGCTGCTCGACCGTTCCCGCAGCGGCCGGCCGAAGGAGGTGGACGAGGGCGAGATCGTCATCGGCGTGCTCACCTGCGCGCCGGACGACCGTACCTCGCGGCTGTTGGCCCGCAGGCTCGGCTGCTCGCACACGGTCGTCGCGCAGACCCGCCGGCGCTGGAACCTGACCGGCAGTCAGCTCGCGGTGCCGAGCATACCGATGACCCCCGCCATCGAGACCAGTGACCTGTGGCCGGTCGGGGTGCACCTCGACGCCGAGTGCACCGTGCTGGTCCTCGCCGGCCGTCCGGCCTCTCCGGTGCCTCCCGCGCGCGGCGTCGTGGACGCCTACGCGCTCTGCGCCGTCAGCACCGCGATGACCGACGCGGTGGCGACCGCGGTGGAGACCCCGGCCGCCGTGCTCGACGCGCTGGCGCAGGACCCGGACGGAGTGGTGCACTTCCTGGAGGCGGTGCGCCGCACGCACCCGCAGTCCGAACTGCACGCGGTGGTCCTGCGGGCCCGCTCCTCGCTCCTGGATCCCTTCGGCGGCGACCCGCGCCGGCCCTCCATCATCGAGTCCTGCGCCCGGCTGGAGATCACGGTCCATCAGCCCCCGCCACGGATCAGCGAAGTCTCCTTCGCGTGCGCGGTGTTCGGCCTGGACGCGGCCCGGCATCCGGAGTCCTCCACCCGGGTCCTGCTCGACCTCGCCGCCGCGCTCTCCGTCTACGCCGCCGGGCAGGCCCGCAGACGGGCGCGCTGGATCCGCGAACCCCTGCCGGCGCTGCCGATCCCGACCACCTGGCCCACGGCAGCCTCGATTGGGCCGGCCCCCCGGCCCGCTCCGGTGGTGCCGGCGGGCACCGCCTCGGCCGCGGCGTCCCCGGCCGCGCAGCGCACCGCAGGACCCACCTCCTCCACGGAGGTGCGCGGCGGTGCCAACCAGATCGACCTCGGCTCCTTCAACGAGTGCGTGGTGATCGAGACCGTGCGGGTGGCGGGCCAGATCACCCGGGGCGAACTGGCCGAGCTCACCCGGCTCACCCAGCAGTCCGTCTCCCGCATCACCCGCTCGCTGATCCAGCGCGGCTTCCTGGTCGAGGAACGCCGACGCCACTCGGCGGTCGGCAAGCCGAGCAGCCCGGTGCGGCTGCGCGACGGCGCCGCGCACGCGCTCGGCATCCACATCGATCCCAACGTGCTCACGGCGGTCCTGGTCGACCTCTCCGGCCGCATTGTCGCGCGCCGGTCCGAGCCGATCACCGCCGACCCGCGCCCCGGCGCCGTGGTGACGCAGATCGCCGCGATGGGCGAGAGGGTGCTCGAACAAGCCGGGCGCGGCCGGTGGGAGCAGGGATTCCTCGGCATCGGCGTGGCCACGCCCGGGCCGGTGGACACCGTCTCCGGCACGGTGCTCGACGCGCCGCTCATGTCGGTGCTGCGCGACGTGCCCCTGCGCACCCTGCTGGAACGCCGTTTCGCCTGTCCGATCGTGATCGAGAAGGACTGCTCCGCGGCCGCCGTGGGCGAACGCTGGATCGGCCGCGGCATCCGCGCCTGCGACTTCGTCTACCTTTATCTGGGCACCGGTGTCGGAGCGGGGCTGTTCCTCAACGGCGACCTGTACCGGGGCCTGACCGCCAACGCGGGGGAGTTCGGCCAGCTGTGCGCGGTGACGCTGGGCCGGATCGACGCGGCCGGCCGGCCGGAACTGCTGCCCGAGTGCAACCCGGCGAGCTATCACCTGGTGGATCACAGCCTGCGCCAGGGCGGGCGCGGCCCGAAGAACCTGACGGTGCAGCAGGCCGCGAAGGCGATCGGCAAGGGCGTGCTCTCCGTGATCGACCTGCTCGACGTCGGCCTCGTCGTCGTCGGCGGACCGTTCTTCACCGAGGACGTCGCGCACATCTACCTGACCGAGATCGAGCACGCGACCAACGCCTACCCCACCGCCCGGCGGCTGCGCCAGGTGCGGGTGGAGCGGTCCGTGAACAGTAGCGAGGCCGTCGCCGTGGGGGCCGCGTCCACGATCTTCCACGCCGCCTTCACCCCGCGCCTGCGCCGTCCGCGTTAGGTTCGCGTGCTTACCGGTTACGCGCCCGGGTCCGGCAGCAGTCCGGCGGTGACGAGTCCGACGAGGCGGTTCACCGCTGCGTCGTCGGGCAGGTCCGCGGCGGCGGCCAGTGCGTGCAGGGCGTAGGTCGCGAGTTCGTCGGGAGCGGTGTCGGTGCGGATCGCGCCCGCGGCCGCGGCGTCGGCGACGAGGTGGGTGACGAGGGCGCGCAGGTGTTGTTGGGCGGTGTCGGTGTGGGCGCCGCGGTGTAAGAACGAGGTCAGGTCCCCGGGGTGGGCGCCGCGGTGGCGCGAGAGGTGGGCGTAGCCGGTCAGCACCGCGCGCAGCGCCGCTCCCGGGTCGGTGTGCTCGTCGCGGATCGCGGCCAGCCGCGCCAGATGCGCGCCGATCTGGCGCTCGTGCCAGGCGATCACGATCGCCTCGACGTCGGGAAAGTACTTGTAGAGCGTGGCGCGGCCGATTCCGGCCTGTTCGGCGATCTGCGACATGGTCACGGCGCTCAGGCCGCGTTCGCCCACCAGCCGCCACGCGGTGTCCATGATCGTTTCCCGGACCGTCTCGCGGTGCCCGGCGATCGTCTCGTTCCACAGCTTCGGCACCCCCTGAGTGTACAGTGCGCCGCGTGTATGACACTCTGGATCGACTAGGACACTCTGTATTGAAAAATCCGCGGCAGTCGCGCGCGGCCGCCGTCCGAATCTGAAACGGAGTCATCCCGATGCCTACAGCCGACGCACGCATCACCACCGACCGCGCGGAACGCTATCTGGAGCAGTTGTGCAGCC
Source organism: Actinospica durhamensis (assembly GCF_018139695.1). GTDB lineage: Bacteria > Actinomycetota > Actinomycetes > Streptomycetales > Catenulisporaceae > Actinospica > Actinospica durhamensis. The sequence goes on from NZ_JAGSOG010000150.1 coordinate 19,461, forward strand.
ACCTCGGCGCGATGGGGCACATGCGCCACGTGCCCGCGTCCGGCCACGGCGGGGCCGAGGTGGCCCGGGTGGAGCACGTCGAGAAGTCGGCCACCGGCGCGGTGATCCGCTTCGCCGAGGGCTGTTGGGTACTCGACGCCACACCGGACGCGCTGATCCTGCGCGTCGAGGCCGAGGATCCGGCCACGCTCGAGCGGCTCAAGGCGTCGATCGCCGCGCGGATCGCGAAGATCGGGCGGCGCGATGGCCTGACCGTCGCATGGAGCCAGAGCGCTGCCGCGGACACCCACGACGGCCCGCACCGATCGCACGGCGCCACCGCCAACGCCGAGGCCGATCCGGAGCCGGCGCGGCGCCGGCGGTGGCGACAGGCCGGCTGGCTCGCCGTGGTCGCGCTGGCCGTCGCGGTGCACCTCGGACTGATCGGCTCCCTGCTCGGCCCGGGGCGATGGAAGGATGCTGCGGCCGACGCGATCCTCGCGATTCTCGGCATCAAACTCGTGTTGGTCGCTCTGCACGTCCGTTCCCGCCGCAGCGCCGCGGGCGGCAGCTAGACCCCGGTGTGCGTGTAGGCCGCCCAGAGGGACGGAGACGCGCGGCGTCGGAAGCCGTCTCGGACCCGGGTGACCGCGTCGTGCAGAGCCGTTGCCGAGCGGGAGAGGTCGATGGTCTTGCGCCGGCCCTCGAGCCCGGCGTAGAAGGCGTCGGCGACGTCCACCGCGATGGCGTCGTTGATCGGCCAGAGTGTTGCGATGACGTGCGGGTAGCCGGCCAGTTGGAAAGCCGACGCGAGGTGGATCCCCTCGTCGGCCAGGTCGGCGACCCGGTTGCGCATCGTCTCGCAGGCCGAGAGGTAGGCCAACTGTGCATGGTGCAGCCGCGCGGTGGTGAGGCTCGAGACGGTGAAGGGCCGCTCGCGGTGGTCGTGCAGGAAGAGCTGGCTGCGAGACGGGTCGCTCGGATGGCTGGTGCCGTGGCAGCAGAAGTGCGCGATCTCCGCCGTCGCCAACCGTGCGACGACCTCGTCTCTGGTCGGTGTGTCCGCGTCCTCGACGCCTTCCCGCTCGATCAGTACCACGGGCTCGGGAAGACGCCGGGCCAGGAGTTCGGCCTCCCTCAGCACATTGTCGAGCGATCCGCGGATGCCGGGGGTCACCGGCATCGCGACGATCAGCGAGTGCTCCGGCGGGAGCAGCGTTCGACGGCTGCGCGCGTAGCCGAGTGCCCGCACGGTCGGCGTGTACGACGAGACCACCCGGTCAAGCACGCTCTGCCCGGCGCCTTCCCGCCGGTGGTATCCGGCGGCGTGCAGGGGCAGCATCCCCAGCAGACCGCCCGGTGCCCACCAGATCCGGGGCCATCTCTCGCCCGCCTGAGGGGCCCGATCGTGGCCGAGATGACGCAGTACCGGCTGCGCGGCGGTGTCCCAGAGCCACTCCAGGACCTCGCACAAGACGCCCTCCGCCCGCGTGCGTTCCCGGCGGTCGGGGCTGAGCCTGGCCGTGGCGAGTGCGTCCTCGAAGGTCTCGATCCGTTCGCCGAGTGTCTTGATATCCAAGTCTTGCAATTCGACGTCGGCGACCCCCTCGGCGGTGACGACGAGCGCGTCACTGCGGTACCTGCTGATGTTGAACACGACGATCGGCCCGGCGGAGGCCTCTCGGGTGAGTTCCTCGGGCGGCGCGGGCAGCAGGAAGGAGCCGAACCCCTCTCTGCCCCTGATCTCGGTCAGCAGATCCGTGAACGCCGCGGCCGTGTCGTCTCGGTCGGCGGCGACGGCCGGCGTGTCCTGCCCCGGCTGGAGCATCAGCGCCGCCGCGTCCTCGGCGTCGTGCGAGGTGTCGAGTCGATCGCGGAGCCTGACGAACCGTTCGGCGAGAGCGGGATGGGCGATGAACAGCGGGGTGAGGTCGGTGCGCAGGTCGAGTGCGTGTCCCTGCAGCACGGACCGCCCGAGTTCGAGCAGGCCTAGAAGTCCGATGAAGATCTTCGTGGTCTGATGTGGCGGGTCGGCGTAGCCGGCCCGCCACTGGCCTGTTCATGCTGGTGTCGGCAGGTTCCAGCGTCCGTTGGTGCGGGTGAGGCCGAGGTTGAT
>NZ_JAGSOG010000151.1 GCF_018139695.1 Actinospica durhamensis
CCCTCACACCCCGCAGCCGGGCCGCCCCCGTCGAACAGGAACCAGCGGCCTGCCACGGCGGCCACCTCCAACAGCCAGCCGGTCATCCGGTCGAAGCAGAGGTCTCGTTCGGCCTGCGACTCCTCCTCGCCGAGTCGGCGACCGGCGAACAGGCGGATGAGATCATGGAACGCGTAGCGCTCCGCGGTCCGCTGCTCCAAGAGGCTCAGTTCGTACAGTTCATCGAGGGCGTCCTCGGCGGCGTCCAGGGAATCGTCGGCGAGAACGGCGGCGAGTTCCAGCGAGAAGTCCGGGCCCGGAACCAGGGACAGCCGCCGGCACAATGCGCGGGCGGAGTCCGTGAGCTGCTCGTAGGACAGGGCGAAGGCCGCCGTGATACGCACGTCCCCCGCTCGCAGGTGTTCCAGCCGCCGCTTCTCGTCCGCCAGCCGCGCCACGAGATCCCCCGTGCTCCACGCGGGTCGGGTGAGCAGGCGGTTGCCGGCGATCCGCAGCGCGAGCGGCAGGTGCCCGCACAGGTCGGCCACGGCTTCGAGGGCCTCTTCCGGCTGTGGCCGGTACGGCCCGGATTCCGCACCGGCGGCGTCGCGGTCGGCAAGGATGCTCGCCAGCAGAGCCGCGGAGTCGGACGCCTGCAGCGGAGCCAGGGGCAGCCGGCTCACCCCCTCCAGTCCCGTGAGCAGGCGGCGGCTGGTCAGCAGCACCGTGCCCGCCCCGGTATCGGGCAGCAGGGGCCGCACCTGCGCCTCGTCAGCCGCGTTGTCCAACAGGAGCAGGAGCGCGCGTTCACGCAGCAACGCCCGGTACTGGGCGCCGCGCTCGTCGAGATCCTGGGCGATCTCGCGCTCCCGCACCCCCAGCGCGCGCAGCAGGCGCGTCAATACAGCTCCCGGTTCCAAGGGCTGACTGTCCAGACCCCGCAGATCCAGGTACATTTGGCCGTCGGGGAAGCGCTCGCGCATCATGCGGGCGGCGTGGACGGCCAGAGCGGTCTTGCCGATGCCGCCCTGGCCGGAGAGCAGGACGGTGCTGGGACGGTCCGGATCCGTCCCGTGGGCACCGGCGGAGGTCAGAGCACTGAGCGCGGCCAGTTCGCTCGTGCGGCCGGTGAAGTGGGTGACAGCCCGCGGCAGGGCGCAGGGAGTGGCTGCCTCGGCCGGGGGGCGCGGCCGCCCGGCCCGAGCCAACGCGGACAGGCGTTCGCGGCCAGCACCGTCCAGATCCAAGGCCCGGCTCAGCGCGGCCACGGTGCGGTGCTGGGGGCCGCGGCTGCGGCCGCGCTCCAGCTCGCTGATCGCCCGGTCCGTCAGACCGGATCTGGCGGCCAGTCCCTCGATGGTCAGTCCTGCCGCGTGGCGCAGTCGGCGCAGCTCCGTCGCGAAAGTCGGTTCCACAGGCATGTCCTTCACTCGGCACTTTTTCGTGTCGTTCTTCGTGGCCGGACCAGGGGTGCCGGCATTTGACTGGCACCCACGAGCCAGACCCTTCCGGGGTTCTGCGCGCGAGACCTCACACCCCGCAGCGGGCACGCGGCTGAATCGGACGCTCCTGGTTGATTATCACAACCATGAAACGCGAGGCCCGGCCCATCAGCATGCGGACCCGACGGACGCCGGAGTACGACCATGGCTGTGATCATCGATACCGACCTCCAGAAGGCAGGGCGCCGGGCCGAGGCGCTGCGCTCACTGATCGCGCAGACGAGCGCACCTCACGACGTGCGCTTCACAGATCCCGACGACCAGGTCAACGCACGGATCGAGGCGTGGGAACTGGGACCCGACGTCACGCTGATCCAGTACCGGGGCAGCGGAGCCGTCCACACGCGCGACGAACGACACCTGCGCCAGGTGGGTCCGGACCGGGTGGCCCTGCTCGTACACCAGGGTCGCTCCGGCTCACTCGCGCAGCACCCGCAAGGGCGCTCGCCGCGTCCCGGCGGCCTCTACGCGACAGCGGTCAACTCCCGCTACGCGTACACCCGCAACGGAAGCGGAACGGTGCACGTCATGCTGATCGAACGCGACCGACTGGGCGTGTCGGTCGAATCTGTTCAGGACTCTGCGGCCCGGCTGGCGCTCAGCCCCCTGTACGACCTGATGCGCGACCATCTGCAGACGCTGTGCCGCGACGTCGAGGAGATCGACTCATCCGGGCAAGGGGCGGCCGTGGGCTTCTCCACGGCCGAACTGGCCCGAAGCCTCCTGATGACCTCCCGGGAGCGCCCGGCCCGGGAGGCAGTCGAGAACTACCTCCTGGAACGGATCGTCCGCCATATCCACGAGCACTGCCTGGACCCGCAGATCACCCCGGAGCGCATCGCACGCGACCACGCCATCTCCCGACGCCTGCTCTACAAGATCTGGTCGGGCCAGCCCAGGTCCATCGTCGCCACCATCATGGACCTGCGCCTGGCCGCGGCGGAGCGCCAGCTGCGCAGTTCCAAGAACATTTCGATCGCCGCTCTCGCCGCGCACTGCGGTTTCCTCGACGCCGCCCACTTCAGCCGCCGATTCACCCAGTCGTACGGAACCCCGCCTTCGCAATGGCGGGCCGCCCTGCTGGAGAACGCGCTGGGATAGCGTCCCCACGTGTCCGCAGCCACATGGTCCGGCTCACACGCTCGGGCCGGCGAGCAGCTGGTAGGTGGCGGTGTTGCTGACCCCGCCCGGCCCCGACGCGGTGACGGCGACCGGGCCGGGGGCGCCGCCCGGGTTGGTGGCCACGAGTTCGGTGTCTGAGATGGCGACGAACGGCGCTGCGATGGCGCCGAAAAGGACCGTCTTGGTCAGTCCGAGATCGCTGCCGGTGATGGTGACCGCAGCTCCACCGCTTGCCGGGCCCTGAGATGGGCTGAGGGCACTGATGACCGGGAGCGCGACGTAGGTGTAGGACGGGTTGCCCGCTCCCGGCAGACTCGTGCCGCCCGGCGTGGTTACCGTGACCGTCACGGTCCCGGTGCCGCTCGGGGCGTGGGCGGTGATCTGGTTGTCCGAGACGACCGTGACCGCGGTGGCCGCGCCGGCTCCGAAATGCACGGCCGTGGCAAGCGTCAGGCCGGTGCCGGTGATAGTGACGGTATTACCGCCGACGACCGGCCCCGTGGCAGGGGCGACGACGGCGACAGTCGGCAGTGGAAGGTAGTAGTACAACACTCCGTTGCTGGTGCCACCGGGGGTGACGACCGTGACTTCGACCGGCGCCACGGGTGCGGCAGGTGCGGTGGCGGTGATCTGGGTGCTGCTGACCACGGTGAACGGCGCGAAGACCGACCCGAACGACACCCCGGTGGCGCCGGTGAATCCGGTCCCCGTGATCGTGACCGTGTTCCCACCCGTACTCGGACCCTGCGCCGGACTCAGCGCGCTCACCACCGGCGCGGCCACGTAGGAGTACGTCACACCGCTGCTCGTCCCGCCCGGCGTCGTCACCGTCAGCGACACTGAACCTGATCCCGCCGGAGCCGTCGCAGCGATCTGCGTACCGCTCACCACGGTGAACGACGCAGAAGCCGCACCGAACAACACGGCACTGACACCCGTGAATCCGGCCCCCGTGATCGTGACGGTGTTCCCGCCCGTACTCGGACCCTGCGCCGGACCGATGCTGCTGACGACCGGCACGGCCAGATACGCAAAGGTCGCACCGTTACTGGCCCCACCGGGCGTTGTCACCGTCACCGATACCGAACCGGAGCCGGCCGGAGCCGTCGCAGTGATCTGCGTACCGCTCACCACGGTGAACGACGCCGACGCGGAACCGAACAACACGGCACTGACGCCCGCGAACCCGGTCCCGGTGATCGTGACAGCCGTGCCCCCGGCAGTCGGGCCTTGAACCGGGCTGATGCTGCTGATGACTGGCGCTGCCACATACGAGTAGCTCGCGCCGTTGCTCGTCGCACCCGGCGCGGTCACCGTCACGGTCACCGAACCCGAGCCGGCCGGAGCCGTCGTCGTGATCTTCGTGCTGCTGACCACGACGAACGACGCCGAGACCGACCCGAACAACACCCCGGTGGCACCCGTGAACCCGGTACCGGTGATCGTGACAGCCGTGCCCCCGGCAGTGGGGCCTTGGACCGGGCTGATGCTGCTGATGACTGGCGCCATTGAGACTCCTTCCACGCTCCTTGCTGCCGGCAGAAGGGCTCTGGTCGCGACGGGCTCCGGGTGCTGGCCCGCAGCGCCTTTTCTCGAACCGGCTGCCGCTCTCCCCGGGAAATGAACGGCCCGAGGTCAGCTACTTTCAGTAACCCCCGCAGGTCATCGCCCCGCAATAGTCCCGACCCGAAACCACTCTTTCGAGTCCCGGGCCACAACCTGCGGCGCACACGGCCTGGGCGTTTTCCTCGTCGAGATGAGACCTTCACCGGCCACCGGCCACCGGCTTCGCCCGAAGGGGTGATTTCGGGTCAGGACCCTTGCGGCGGGATGACCTGCGCAGCTTACTGATAGTAGCCAAACCGGTGGGCCACCCGCCTCTCCAGGGGAGCGACGGTCGGCTCGTTTGTCAGTCCTTTACGACGGTCGGGCCGCGCGTCGCAGGGGCGCCCCTCCCCGATTCCTGGACCAGGGTTCTGCTGCCGGGCCCACCACGCCACCACGCCTTGCCCGGGCGGACGTGGCCGAGACTCGACGAGCTCGTACCCGAGCACCGCCGCGGCCGCTCGAACGGCCCGGTCACCGCCGCGCGCAGCGCTCGACCGCCGCCGCCCTTCCGATTCCGATACTCGAGGCCGAAGCACACCACATCGGCCCGCCTCGACGCGGCCGGCGGCGGCAACCGACCTGCTGACCTCCGAGTCGCATCAACCAAGTGCAAGGGAGCAGCGCTATGCCGATTTCGCCGAACCAGGGATCCACCGGCGGCGGGACCGTCGTCACCATCACCGGCGTCAACCTCTCGGGCGCGACCGCCGTGACGTTCGGCACCAAGCCGGGCACCATCACCGCCAACACACCCACCTTCATCACGGTGATCTCGCCCTCGGGCAGCGGGACCGTCAACGTGACCGTGACCACGCCGGGCGGCACGAGCAACCCGCTGGCGTTCTACTACGTGGGGGCGCCGTTCAAGGCCACTCTCAGCTCGAGCTCCGGACCGGAAGCCGGCGGCAACACCGTGACCATCGCCGGCACCGGACTGTCCACCGCCACCAGTGTCGCGTTCGGCGCCAACAGCGCGACGCCGACCGTGGTGTCCGACAGCGTGATCAGTGTCGTCGTCCCCGCAGGCGCCACCGGGTCGGTCGGGGTGACCGTCACCACCGTCGGCGGCAGCAACAACGGGCTCTCATACACCTACGTGACCGCTCCCACGGCCACCTCCACCACCCCCGACGCCGGTCCGACCTCCGGCGGCACCGCGGTGACGGTCACCGGCAACGGCCTCACCACCACCCAGTCGGTCACCGTAGGCGGCACCGTCGCGCCGTTCGCGGTCATCAGTGACACTGAAGTATCCCTCGTCACCCCGCCCGGAACCGCCGGCGCGGCCGACGTGGTGCTCACCACGACCGGTGGCAGTGCCACCCTCATCGGCGGCTTCACGTACACGGCCGGCCCCGGAATCTGATCAGTGACGGCCTCCGGGCGAGCTGCTCCCGAAATCGTTGTAGATGTTGTAGATATTGTTGATGTTGCCGACGTTGTCGATCCTGATGTTGATCAAGCTGTTGCAGGTCAGGAGGCAGAGCCCGGACGTCGGCGCGGGGGGTGCCGGTGCGGCGGTCACGTCGACCGTGGTCGTACCGTTCGAAGCGTCGCAGTTGTCGTTGCCGTTGTACGCGGCGGTGATCGTGTGAGTGCCGGTCGAGGTGAAGCCGGCCTGGTAGCTCGCCGTCCCGTCCGTTCCCACGGCGACGGTGGTCAGGAGGTTCGAGCCGTCGAAGAAGGTCACGCCCAGGCCGCCGCTCGGGTCTCCCGCACAGGTCACCGTCGCGGTCAGATCCACCGATTGCCCCGTGGTCGCCGTCGAGGGCGACGCTTGAACCGTCGTGCCCGAAGACACCGCCGCCGCGGCCGGTGAGGCGATGGCCACCACGGCCACGGCGGCGAAGGCCAACGTTTCCCAGGCTTTGCGCTTGTGGCAACTCTGCAAGGTCACCCGCTCCTCGGTCCATCGAAGTCGTTCACCACATTCGTCGCAAATCAACCTACGACGTTAACTCCGATTCCGGAGAGCCTGTGGTGCGATGAGCCCGTCCATGTCAGTGAATTCACTCGAATGGACCACGAGGAGAACTCGACCTGGGCTCAACTCCCCAACCGTGCGGCCAGATCGTCGACCGCCACCTCGAAGTGCCCCAACCCTCGCGCGTCGGTGTAGCCGATCGAGTGGTTCACGGCGATCATGTAGCTGTTGTCCGCCGCGGTCGTGGTCGCCACCTGCTCCACCTCGGGCCGCTCCGCCATCAGACGGCGCATCATCTCCGCCTTGATCGCCCGGCCGAGTCCGTGGCCGCGGTGGACCTTCAGCACGGCGGTGTCGATCTGCTGGGCGAGTTCGGGCGCCGAGGGCCGCACGACGATCTCGGTGAAACCGGCGACCTCGCCGGTGGCCTCGTGGACGGCGATGGCGATCCGGTAGTCCTGCCCGGACGCGGCGAACGAGGCCTCATCCTCGCGGATGCGCTCCGGCGTCCACTCCATCTCCTCCCAGTCCGAGGCCTGGGCCGGCTTGTCCGCGATGGCGTTGCGCGCCACGGTGTAGGAGGCCATGAGTTCCTCGGGCGCCGCACCCGACCAGCCCTGCAGCCGGTACCCGTCCGGCGCGGGAACGTCCCACAGGGCGCGGTCGACCGAGGGGACCTCGAGCGTCTGCATCAGCCCGGGGAGAGTGCAGACCGCGCCGAGTTCCACGGCGAAGCGCTCGCCGTCGGACCCGTCGGTGGTGACGTTCATCGCCATGACGCGCGTGCGGCCGGCCGCCTGGACCGCCGGGAGGACCGCCTTCAGGAACGCGGTGCCGATGCCCTCGCGGCGACGGCCGAGGTCGACTTCGAGGGAGACGAACGCCGTTTCCGTGTTCTCCTGCTCGGGGAACGACACCGTCCCGAAGCCGACCAGGCGGCCGGAATCGTCGCGGGCCAGCCAGAAGTTGCGGCGGGCCAGGGCCGCGGCGTCCTGCTTCGTCATCAGCTCGAGCGTGGTCGCCAGTGTGGGCAGCGGGGATCCGACCCGGTCGACCGCGTGCATACGCGCCCGCATTTCGGCGATCGCCGCGTAATCCGCGTCGGTTGCCGTACTCGAATCGAACGGTGCGAACTCCACGTCGGCAGCCCCTACCCAGAGATGACAAGAGGCGCACAGCCTGTCCGAGAAGTCAGGGCACGTCAACCGAATTGTCCACGGCCGGACGTCACAAGGTGTTTCTACCCGAAACGTTCCAGTAGGCCGGGACCGGCGGCTGGTCAGTCGTCGGCCGCGGGCCACGCGGACAGGGAGATCCGTGCCGTCTGGGTGAGTTCGGCTGCCGTGGCGCCGTCGCGGGCGCGCTGTGACATGCCCTGGATGACGGTTGCGAAGTAGCCTGCGAGGGCGGCGGGGTCGGCGGTGGAGGGTAGCTCGCCCTCGTTCTTCGCGGCGTGCAGGCGTGTCTCGAAGGCGGCCAGGTTCGTGTTGCGCAGGTCGCGGAGGAACTGTGCGACGTCCGCGTCCTGGAGGGTGACGTTGGTGGCGGCGCTGATGGTCAGACAGCCGGGTGGGTGGCCGGGGTCGGGGTAGATGAGTGCCGCTTCGCGCAGGATGCGCCCGAAGGCGGCCTTGGCGGTGGGCTCCTGGGCCAGCGCGTCGGCGACGAACGCGCCGGCCGGTGCGCGCCCGTAAGCGTGCACGGCCTCTTTGAACAGGGTCTTCTTGTCGCCGAACGCGGCGTAGAGGCTGCCGGGCCTGATGCCCATCGCCGCGGTGAGATCGCCGATGGAGGTCGCCTCGTAGCCGCGCTCCCAGAACAGCCGGGTCGCGGCCTGCAGCGCGCCGTCGCGCTCGAAGCTCGGCGGCCGCCCGCGCCTGGTGCACCCTCAACCTCGCCAGGCAACTGGGCCCACGCGGCATCACCGTGAACTCGGTGGCGCCCGGCATCGTCGACACCGACGTCAACGCGGGCTGGCTGCGCGGCAACCCGCGGGCCCGAGCGCACGCGGCATCGCTCGCCGCGCTCGGGAGGGTCGCAGAGCCCGAAGACATCGTCGCGTTCCTCGCCTCCGACGACGCCCGCTGGGTGACCGGGCGGGTCATCGACGCCACCGGCGGCGCGGGACTGTAGGCCACCACCGCGGATGCCATCGCGTCGGCAGAAGCCGTGCGCGGCCATACGTCCGCTGGCTAGCGGGCGCGGGCGGCGAGCAGCGGCGGCGAGTCCCATGCGGGCTCCACACCGCCGCGCCACCGCTCGAGCGCGGGCTGCGGGGGGCGCACGCCGCCGAGCCGGTAGAGGCCGACCGCGACCGACGCGCCCAGGATCGAGATCCCGAAGCAGATCCACAGGGCGGTGCGCGTGCCCGCGGCCGGGTCAGAGCCGACGACCTGGGCGACGCGTAGCAGGATGGGAGCGACCATGAAGGCGGCGACCGCCCGGACCAGCTCGATCAGCGCGAACACGCGCTGAATGCTGCTGGAGCGCAACGAGAATCCGGCGATGAACAGCGCCGGGACGACGGACGCGCCCACGCCGATGCCGATCAGCCCCGAGCCCACGGCGACCAGCGGGCCCGTGGGCGGCGACGCACCGTTGACCACCAGGATCCCGATGGCCAGCACGAGCATTCCGGTCAACGCGTAGTAGTGCAGCAGCCGCGTCTTGAAGACGATCCCGAACATGATCGCGGTGAGCACCGCGCCGGCGAACTCGGGCAGGTAGAGCAGGCCCAGGTGCAGCGGCGAGTACCGGCCGGTCAGCACGACCCCGGTCAGCGCGATCGCCGAGACGGACGCGGCCGCAGCGCACACGGCGGCCGTGATCCCGGCGATCGGAAAAGTACTGACCAGGCCTTTCACGCACAGCAGCGGCCGTGCGCTGGTGTATTCGTGCACCACCAGAGCCACGATCAGCGCCAGTCCGCCGAGCAGCGGGATCCACACCCCGGGGCTGCGGAAGGAGTGGGTGAGCAGTTCCGAGGCGCCGTAGAACGCTGCGACGCAGCCGACCAGCGAAAGACCGATCGCCAGCGGATCGCGCGGGGCGTCCGGATTGGCGGGCGGATCGTCCTCGAACGTCAGCAGGGACAGGACCAGGGCCGCGGCCGCGATGCCCGCGATGATCCAGAACAGCGGCCGCCAGCCGTGCGCGTTCGCCTGGATCCCGCCAACCACGGGACCGAGCGCGACCGCGCCGAAGATGCACATGTTCATGATCATCGCCGTCTCGCGCATCCGCTCCAGCGAATACCCCAGAATCAGCGGCGGGACGGCCGCGATCAGCAGCAGGCTGGTGCACAGGCCCTGCAGTACGTGTCCGACGATGAACATCGCCGGGCCGGTCGCCGCCGCGGCCAGCACGGAGCCGATCACCAGCAGGCAGCCGTAGATCAACAGCATCCTGCGCTGCGGCCGGTGCTGGGCGAGCTGCACCGCGAGGATCGTGCCCACCGCGTAACCGGCGTTCGCCAGGCCCGCGGCCAGGCCGACCGTCTGCACGCTCATCCGCAGCTGGCCGGCGATGATCGGGGTGAGCGAGTTCAAGGCCGCCGACAGGGCCAGGTACGGGACCAGAGCGAGGACGACCATCAGCGCGACCGCGGGATAGTGGCGGGCCAGCGGGCCTTGTCGCATGAAGCGTCGTCTCCTTCGTCAGTCGGGGCGGACCAGCGGCATCGAAACCCAGACGCGGCGTCAGCTCAGGGACCGTCACCCGGAAGTGGGCGCGTCACCCGGCCGAACGGAGCATGCTGGACGCCGCCGGATGCGGCGGGTGCGTCGCCGAGCAACACCGCTGCCGCTTGAGCCTGAATGCGTCGAGCGAGCGAAAAACCATCACGAGGCTTCCGCGCCGTGTCGGTCCGTATGCCGAAATGCCGAGTCATGGGAGGCTGACGGAATGCGGAAGCTGACCTTTGGCATGAACGTGAGCCTGGACGGCTACATCGCCACACCCGGTGACGACCTCGGCTGGAGCGTGCCGTCCGATGAGCTGTTCCAGTGGTGGTCCGACCGGGTGGCGGCGACGGGTCTGGCGCTGTACGGGCGCAAACTGTGGGAGACGATGAGCTCTTACTGGCCGACCGCCGACCAGCAGCCCGGCGCCGCGCCGGCGCAGGTCGAGTTCGCCCGCCGCTGGCTGGAGATGCCGAAGGCGGTGTTCTCCTCGACGATCAGCGCAGTCGACTGGAACGCCCGCCTGGTCACCGGCGACGCGGTCGCCGAGATCACCCGGCTCAAGGCCGAGGATGGCGGCCCCATGGACATCGGCGGCGCCACACTCGCCGCAGCGGCCATGCGAGCCGGGCTGATCGACGAGTACGTGCTGGCCACCGCCCCGGTCTTGGTGGGCGGCGGCACACCGTTCTTCACGGCCCTGGACAACTGGGTGAACCTCACCCTGGTCGAGACCCGGACGTTTGCCGACGGCGTGGTCCTGACCAGGTACGAGACCAGGCACTGAGCCAGGACGTCGAATCGGCGGCGCCCGGCCTCCTCGAGCTGCCCGGAGAGCTGGCGCGCGAGTTGGATGGTCCACCGGTGATTCTCCCGGGCCAGACGCACGATGTGCCGCGAGCACGGCCCGACCAGGCCAGGCGATCTCCGGCCTCGGGTTCCAAGGTCTTATTCGCACCGCGCCCTCGACTGTGCGTGGGAGATCGGCCAACGCGCGGGGCGGTCGCGTAGTACCGTACGCCGATCTCGTATGGGTGCAGCCCCTTTGCAGCGAGGAGTCACGCATCACCCTGGTGTCAGTACCGCATGACACACTGCGAACGACCTGGGCCGACCCCGGGCCGCCCGCGCCGCCACGGCGGGACACAGCACCTATCCGCAGGGACGATGACCCCTGCGCTGGAGGCATCGTGAAGCTGCTCCTCACCTCCGCCGGAGTGAAGAACCCCAGCATCCGCCAGGCCATGGTCGACCTCCTGGGCAAGCCCGTCGAGGAGGCCGACGCCCTGTGCATCCCCACCGCCGGCTACGGACACCCCACGGGGAGCCCGGCCGGAGCCTGGCGCTTCATCACCGGGCGGTCCACCACCCCGATGTGTGAGCTCGGCTGGAAATCCATGGGCGTCCTGGAGCTCACCGCCCTGCCCAGCATCGGTGCGGAGCGCTGGCTGCCCTGGGTCCAGCAGGCCGACGTGCTGCTCGCCAACGGCGGTGACGCGCTGTATCTGTGCCACTGGATGCGCGAGTCCGGCCTGGCGGAACTGGTCCCGTCCCTCCACGAGAAGGTATGGGTGGGACTGAGCGCCGGCAGCATGGTGATGGCGCCCCGCATCGGGCAGGAATTCGTCGGCTGGAAATCGCCCGCCGGCAACGACGAGACCCTGGGCCTCGTCGACTTCTCCATCTTCCCGCACCTCGACCACCCGGCTTTGCCGGAGAACACCATGGCCGACGCCGAACGCTGGGCGGCCGCCCTGCCGAACCCGGCCTACGCCATCGACGACGACACCGCGATCAAGGTCGTCGACGGAGTCGTCGAGATCGTATCCGAGGGCCACTGGCGACTGTTCTGAACGGCCACGGACCACCCTTTGGCGCAGCTCTCGACGAAGGCCAGCGGGTTACGCTGGCCGCGTTCCGGGGGACGAAGGCCTCGGCTGCCGGGTCGTCGTAGAAACCCACGCCTGTGCAGGACATATCAAGCAGTCATCAACCACCCGAGAGGCCACTCGACGAGCCAATGGTGTGTGGCGTTCGGACCGATTGCCGCAGGGCGTCGATCCCTCCCGCCACGTATCGACCGAGCCAGGCCGTGACGAGCCCATCGCTGATGCCGAGCTGGGCCGCGACCTCCTCGACCGTCGCCTCTTCGCCGGCGAGGATGATGCGAGCGCGCGTGGCCAGGTGCCGCTCACGTGCCGCGGGCCGCAGCCATGACTCGAGCGCTACCCGGTCATGAGTGCCGAGATGGACACCCGGGAGCCGAGCCTGCGACCGGCCCGGGGTGCCGGCACCGCGGCCGTACGTTGTGGTGGCAGGCTGGGACGTGAGCAGCGCTTGATCGTCGAATATGCGGAAGACCGTACGCAGCAGAACCAGCCCGTCGGGGTTGCTGATGGTGCGCTCGACGTGAACGTGTGCGGCGGGACGTGGGTCGCGCGGCGCCGCATGGCGCACGGGGTGTGGCAGGGCTTGGACGCGGTCGGTCTGTCGCGCGTCAGGGAAGTGCGTCTGCAGCCAGCCGAGCACCGAGCCGAGACGCGGGTCCACGCCACGCGGCCGAATCGACGCGACCTGCTCGTCGCCGCGCACCCTTTCCACCGCCTCGGCCAGCGGTGGCACGAGCTCGACAAGTCGGCGATGGAAGGAGGAGACCGACCTCTGCCCCACGCACCCGCCGCGGCAGTACACCCAGTGCCGGTAGACCAGGGATTCGTGTCCCGCGTCCTCGCCGGCATCCCTTCCCGCCTCGGTGAGCAGGCCGGTGCTGCGCACCACGGGCGTGCGCAGCAGCAGGCCGGGGAAGTCGTGCCCTTCAGTCGGACCGCCGCGCAGGCCGAGACCCGGCCCGGCGTCGATTCCCAGGACATAGGTACCGAGCCGATCCCGGGTGACGAGCCCGGCCGACTGCAACTGGTCGACCGCGGCACGCACGGTCTGGCGGGTGACGGCGTGATACTCGGCCAGGCCCCGCTCCGAGGGGAGGTTGAACCCCGGTTTGATCTGCCGTGTCTCGATGGAGTGTCGGAGCTTGTCCGCGATGGAGGCGTACAGATGCCTGGGCGGAGCAGGATGAGGTGCGACGGGCATGTGGGTTGCCTTCCGTGGGTCATTGCGCGCTTCAACCGGCGGAGCGAGCACGGCCAGGCTACCCCGGTGGTCTGGACCAATTCAAAACCCAGCGTTTCCATCGGGTAACTCAAGGTGAGACAGAGTTCGCCGATACGGTGGATTTTCGACCCCGAACCCGGCCCCGGTCCGGACCTCGACCCCAGCCCCAGACGCGGTTCGCGCCGTAGCGCACCCGGTTCGCGTGATCGCTCGTCCCAGGCCCGGTCAACGCCTCCCCCACCGCGCTGCCGCGAGTCCCGTGGTCAAGCCTGCGTCCCGTGCGAGCGCTTGGCCTCGAGCATCAGCAGGTCGGCAGTGCGGAACGCCTCCTGCGGGTCCTGGCCCTCAAGCGCGGCCAGGCCCATGGTGAGGGTGACCGGAGTTCCGGGAGCAAGGTCGCTCCAGTCGTTGGCCGCGACGGCCGCGGCCATCCGGCTGGCGATCTCACGGGCTTCGTCCATCGCCGCGCCGGGGAGCACGATCACGAATTCGTCGCCGCCGTAGCGGGCCAGGAAGTCGTCGCTGCGCAGGGTGCGGGAGAGGATCGCGGCGATCTGCTGGAGCACCTCGTCACCGACCAGGTGTCCGTGCACCGTGTTGACCTGCTTGAAGCCGTCGACGTCCGCGACGCCGAGCACGCCGTGCGTGTTGCTCTCGGCGAACTGCGCGACGTGGCGCTCCAGGTATCTGCGGTTGGGCAGGCCGGTCAGTGGATCGGTCTGCGCCTCGTCGGCGTAGCGCCTGCGCAGCTCGTCGAAGTTGAGCCGGGCCGTGATGCCGTCGACGAAGAGGTCGTAGACGCGCTCGGCCCCATGCGCGAGCAGGTAGGCGACTTCGCGGTCGGCGGCGTACGCGGCGGCGTAGTCGCCCTCCGCGACGTGTACCAGGGCCCTGAGTCTCGGAACCTCCGCGGCGCCCAGGCGGCTGTGCACCGTCTGCCCGTTCCTGAGCAGTTCCAGGGCGTCCTGCGGCCGGCCCTGCGCGATCGCGAGCGCCGCCAGCCCCAGTCGGTGCAGCTCGGCGGCTTCGGGGAAGTGCTCGTGGTTCAGGCTCAGCAGCCGGCGCACATCGCCCTCGACGCGGCCGCCGAGGGCCGCGAACCGTGCCATCGCGTAACCGAGGTAGGGCACCTCCACGGGGATCAGCCCGTCGGGTCCGAGCCGGTGGACCAGGTCGCCGAGGATGGCCTTGGCGGCTGCGGTCTCACCGCACTGGTCCAGGTACACCGCCTGGCGCACGCGGATCTCGGGATGCGCCGCGTGCACCCGGTCCCAGTCGGTGCCGAGCCGGCCGATGTGCTCCGCATGCTGGTGCGCGGCGACGGCGTGCCGGTGGAAGCCCACGTAGGAATAGGTGACGGCCATGGAGAGCCAGGGCCGCAGCGCACTGATGTCCAGCGGGACCGCCTCGAGGGCCTGGGCGCCGCGCACCAGGTCGGTGATGCACCGTTCGAGTGAGCCCTCGCGGTACGCGAAGAAGGCCGCCAACGCGTGGAACTCGCCCACATCGGCCGCCCGGGCGTCGTGACCCTGGATGAGCGTCCACGCGGCGTCGATGACCGCCGGACACTCCCGCAGCCGGTCCGCGTTGAGCAGTGTGGAGAGCTTGCCCAACTGCACGCCCAGAATTTCCCGCGGGTCACTCAGCTCGGCCAGCAGCCGGTCGGCGACCTCCACCGCCTCGCTCGGCCGCCCGGCCCAGTTCAGCCGGGAAACCGCGATCCGCGGCTCCGACTCCAGCCCGGAGCCCTGCTCACCGTGCGTTTCCTCACCGCTCATCGTCCCGACCGTCCTCGGCAGACGAAAGCTCGCACACCACCCATCATGAGACGGCCCACTCCCCGGCGCCATGTACGCGCCGGCTCGAGCGCTGGGCCATCCGGGTGAGCCCGAGCCTGAGGGCCCGAGAACCTGCTGCTCGGGTGTAGTCCTTTCGCGCGACGGGAGCGGGAATCCGGGCAGGGCTGGCTCGACCATCCCGGTGCTGCTCGAGGGCACGACCGTGACCGCGCGCCAGGGCGACCACGTGGCACCGGGCCAGACTGCCGCCGACGCCCCGCTCTGGGGGCTGAACGTCCCCACCTCCACGTTCGTCCGTATGAACGGCGGCCGCTACTCCTGCGACGCGACCGGCGCGCCGACCAACTGGGACGGCAAGGGCTCGGTCCCGGTGGGACGCGCGGATCCGCGCCGAAAAAGGATGGCGCATTCACGGCAGGACTAGTAATACTCACAAGGTGACTTCGCACATGACTGATAAGTCCGGTATTGACATACACAATGGCGATCGCGATACGCGCGCGCAGGACGACCTGTTCGCCCACGCGAACGGGCGTTGGCTGGCCGAACACGCCATTCCCGCCGACCGCTCGGAGGACGGCCCGTTCCTCGCGTTGCGCGATCGCGCCGAAGCCGACGTACGGGCGATCATCGAGACGGTCGCAGCTTCGGCGGCGGAGCCGGACAGCGAGGCACGGAAGATCGGTGCTCTCTACGCCAGTTTCATGGACACCGACGCGGTGGCCGCGGCCGGGCTGACGCCGATCGCCGAGGAGTTGGCCGCGGTGCGCTCGGCGACCGACCGCACCGCGCTGGCCGCGCTCATGGGCCGGCTTCAGCGGATCGGCGTGCGCGGCGCCGTCGCCGTGTACGTCATCAACGACGAGAAGGACTCGCAGCGCTACGTCGCCAACTTCATGCAGTCCGGGCTGGGACTGCCTGACGAGTCGTACTACCGCGAAGAGAAGCACGCTGAGATCCGCACCGCCTACGTCGAACACATCGGCCGCATGTTCGCGCTGGCCGGCGTCGACGACGACCAAGCCGTCGTCTTCGAGCTGGAACGCCGGATCGCCGCGGCGCACTGGGACGTGGTGAAGCGCCGTGAAGCCGAACTCGGCTACAACCCGACGCGCTTCGCGGACCTTGCCGCGCACAACCCCGGCTTCCCCTGGGCCGCGTGGGCCTCCGAGGTGGCCGTAGCGCTGCCCGGTGCGCCCGAGACGCGGTTCGTCGATGTCAACGTACGCCAGCCCAGCTTCGTCACCGCGTTCGCGCAGCTGTGGGAAAGCGTGCCGGTCGCGCACTGGCAGAGCTGGCTGACCTGGCAGATCATCAATGCCCGCGCGCCCTATCTGACGGACGCGTTCGTCGAGGAGGACTTCGCCTTCTTCCGCAAGCGGCTCTCGGGCGCCCCCGAGCAGCGCGAGCGCTGGAAGCGCGGCGTCGAGTTGGTCGAAGACCTCCTCGGCGAGGCCGTCGGCAAGCTCTTCGTGGCCGAGCACTTCCCGCCGTCGGCCAAGACGCGGATGGTCGAACTCGTCGAGAACCTCACCGCCGCCTACCGGGCCAACATCACCGCCCTGGAGTGGATGGGGGCGGAGACCAAGCGTGCGGCGCTGGTCAAGCTGGAGAAGTTCACCACCAAGATCGGCTACCCGGACACCTGGCGCGACTACTCCGGCGTCGAGATCGCCGCGGAGGACCTGGTCGGCAACTACCGCAACGGCTTCGCCGCCGAGCACGACCGCAACCTGCGCAAGCTCGGCTCCCCGGTCGATCGCGACGAGTGGTTCATGACTCCGCAGACCGTCAACGCGTACTACAACCCGCGGATGAACGAGATCGTCTTCCCCGCGGCCATCCTGCGACCGCCGTTCTTCGACATGGAGGCCGACGACGCGGCCAACTACGGCGGCATCGGCGCGATCATCGGCCACGAGATCGGACACGGCTTCGACGACCAGGGCGCCAAGTTCGACGGCGACGGCAACCTCGAGGACTGGTGGACCGACGGGGACCGCGCGGAGTTCGGCAAGCGCACCGCGGCCCTGGTCGCGCAGTACGAGGTCCTGTCCCCCGCGGGCCTGCCCGAGCACACGGTCAACGGCGCTCTGACGGTCGGTGAGAACATCGGCGACCTCGGCGGTCTTTCCATCGCCATGGTCGCCTACCGGCTCGCCCTCGGCGACGACCCGGCCCCGGTCCTCGACGGCCTGACCGCGCTCCAGCGTGTGTTCCTCGGCTGGGCGCAGGTGTGGCGGGCCAAGGTCCGCGCCGAGGCGGCCATCCGGCGCTTGGCGACCGACCCCCACTCACCGCCGGAGTTCCGCTGCAACGCGACGGTGCGCAACATCGACGCGTTCTACGAGGCGTTCGACGTGCAGCCCGGCGACGCGCTCTACCTCGAGCCGGAATCGCGCGTCCGGATCTGGTGACCATGACGGCCCGGCCGGCGCGGTGATCCGGAATCCCCAGAATCCCGATCGCAGCGCCGGCTAGCGCTAGGCGGCGGGCGGGCGAGTCCAGCAGAACTGGAGCAGCGTCTCGCCGAACCAGCGGTCGGTCGTCCCCTGATCGACCATGCCGAGGCGTGTCGCGACCGCCTGCGATCTGGTGTTGTCCAGGTCGGTCAGTGCCAGCACCCGGTCCGGGGCGTTCGCCGGCAGCACCGTCAGCAGCGCCGCGGCTGCCTCGGTGGCCAGCCCGCGGCCCTGGAAGTCCGGGTGCAGGTGCCAGCCGACCTCGACCTGGTCGGTCGGGCCGTCGTCGTCGGCCAGCGGGAGCAGCAAGGCGGTGCCGACCGGGGCAGCCGGGCCGTCCTGGGCGGTGGAGCCGCCGTCCAGGGCATCAGGACCGTGCGGAACCATCGCCCACAGGCCGTAGGGCGCTTCGAAGCCGTCGTGGAACTTGCGCCAGCCGAGCAGCCGCTTGCGCGCGTCCTCGATATCGGAGACCGGGCGGCGTGGGTGCGCTCCAAGCCACCGCGCGACCTCGTCGCGCGAGTAGATGTCGAAGAAGGCCGCCACGTCCTGCTCGGCCCACGGCCGCAGGATCATCCGCTCGGTACGCAGCAGTTCCACCGGCGCAGGATACTCCAGGCGGATGCCCGCGCCCCGACTTCCGGATCCCGTGGACACATGGCGTATGAGTGGCCCCGATCCGGCAATGATGGGCTGATGAGTTCTCGCCGACGAATCCCGCGGGCCGTCAGAGGGCGGCTGAGTCCGCGTCTCGCCCTTGTGGTGCTGGTCGCCGTGCCCGCGGCGGTCGCGGTCGGGCTGATCGTGCTGGCGGTCGAGGGCGCATGGTCGCCGCTGCGCCACCTGGACCAGTCCGTTGCGGACGCGCTCCATCGGCAGGCTCTGGGCCATCCTGCGTGGACACACGCGATGGTGGTCGTCTCCGACGTCGGGTCGCCGACGGTGCTGCGCATCGCGACGGCGCTGCTGGTCGTCGGGTTGTGGCTGCGCGGGGCCCGCCGCCTGGCGTTGTGGGCGGCGGCGACCATGATCGGCGGCGCGCTCGTCGACACGGTTCTCAAGAGTGTGGTGGGCCGCGCCCGGCCCGTGTTCGCTCAGCCGGTGGCCACCGCCCCGGGCTTCTCGTTCCCCTCCGGTCACGCGTTCACCGCCACCCTGGCCGCCGGCGTGATCCTGCTGTGCGCGCTGCCGTGGCTGCACCGTGGGTGGGAGAAGGCCGCGGCCTGGGCGGTCGCCGTCCTGGTTCCGCTGGCGGTGGGATACAGCCGGATCGCGCTGGGTGTGCATTGGACCAGCGACGTGGTCGGGGGCTGGCTGCTCGGGGTCGGCCTGCTCGCCGGGACGACGGCCGCGTTCGAGGCCTGGCGGCGCGAACACGCGAGGCCTCGGGTCCATCCCGCGTCGGAAGGCGTCGCCCCCGAGGAGAGCGAGGCCGCCGCGGCCGGCCCGCGTGCAGATACCTGACCACCGCATGAATCGGGTGCCGACGGCAATGCGGTGTGCATGTCTCCCAGAGCGCTCCGCACGGCGCGGGCAGAGCGGGCAGAGCGCGCACGGCGGTACTTCGTATCGTTCGCACTCTCGGTCAGCATCCTGTCGGCGGTCATGATCGCCCTAGGGCTGCTCGTGACGAGAGAACTCCCGCACCTGTGGCCGTTGTCGGCCGAAGACGGGGTCGACCGCTGGTTCGCGGCCCGGCGCGACCGCCTCGCGGACGACGTCTCCGGGTTCTTCAGTACGGCCGCGAACACGGTCGGCGCCGGTGTGCTCACCCTCGCGGCGATCCTGTGGGCCCGCCGGCGATGCGGGCGGTGGACGGAGTCCGCGTTCATCGCGTTCTGCGTCCTCGTCGAACTGAGCGTCTTCCTGATCACGACCTGCTTCGTTCACCGCCCTCGCCCCGCGGTATCCGAACTCGACGTCTCCCCACCCACCTCGAGTTTTCCCTCGGGGCACACCGCCGCCGCCGTCGCCCTGTACGGCGCGGTCGCACTGCTCGTCTATACGGCGACGCGCCGCCGCGCGGCCTGGCTCCTGCTCCTGGTCCCGGTCGCCGTCGGTGGATCGCGCCTGTATCGGGGGATGCATCACCCGAGCGACGTCGCCGCGGGCGCGCTCCTCGGCGGGATGTCGCTCTTCTGCGCGCATCGCGCGGTGCCGCTCACCGAGCGTTCCCGTTCCGCGCCACAGGACGCAGCCGTATTGATCGTCAACGGCTCGAAGGCCGACGACGACACCGCGCGCCACCTGCTCGCGACGTTCAGCCGCTGCTGCGCCGACGCCGGGCTCCCGGCTCCGCGGATGGAGGTGACCCACCAGGCCGGCGAGGGCGCCGCGGCCGCGCGCACGGCCGTGGGCCAGGGCGCCGGCCTGATCGCCGCCTGCGGCGGTGACGGTACCGTCGGCGAGATCGCCGCGGTTCTGGCCGGTACGGACGTTCCCCTGGGCATCGTGCCGCTCGGCACGGGCAATCTGCTGGCGATGAACCTCGGCGTGCCGCGGAACCCGGACGAAGCGATCGGTGTGCTGACGCACGGGGTGGACCGGAGGATCGACGTCGGGCGCTTCGACGGACACGTCTTCCTCGGCATGGCCGGCCTCGGCCTCGACGCCGCCATGGTGCGTGATGCTCCCGACGGCCTGAAGAAGCGCGCCGGTTGGGCCGCGTACGTCGTCGCCGCCGTCAGGAATCTCTCGACACGCCTGACCGGTCTTGTGGTCGAGGTGGACGGCAGGACGGCCCGGTTCCGCGGGGCCGGAATGCTCCTGGTGGGCAACATCGGCCGCCTGCAGGCGGGTTTCGAGCCCCTGCCCGAGGCCGAGGTCGACGACGGGCTGCTCGATGTGGCCGTGGTGGCGCCCTCGGGCCCGTTCGGCTGGCTGCGCGCCGCCTCCGCGCTGCACCGACCGGGACGTCGTCCGAGCGGCGGGCCCGTCCACCGCGACCGCGGCCGGCGCATCAGCATACGTACGCGCCGTCCGGCGCCACGCGAGGCCGACGGAGAAGTACTGCCGGACTCCGCGCGCACCGAGGTCGAGGTGTGGCCGAGGGCTCTGACCGTGCGGCTGCCCGCCGAGCAGGTACCGGCCGCCGCAGAGGTGGCGTCGTGAGCACCGCGACGAAGGTCCCGCAGACCCGTGACCTGTCAGGGGACGAACTGTCCGCCGACGACGCCTGGAGCACGCTCAAGCACACGGGAGTGCGCACGCTGCTGCGCGACTCCTTCATCAGGTTCCGCTACTCCGACGGCTTCAGCCACGCCCGCGCGCTCGCCTTCCAGATCTGTCTGGCCGTCATACCCGCGGTGATCGCGCTGTTCGGCCTGTCCACGACCGTGCACCACGAGGCGCCGGGACAGATCCTCGCGCGCGTGCTGGACCAGATCACGCCCGGCGCGAGCCAGCCGACCGTGCGTGCGGCGCTCGACGGCGCCCAGGCGGACGGCGCCGCCGGCGGAGTCGCGCTCTGGCTGGGGCTGGTGGTCGCGTTCGTCTCGACGACGACCGCGATGGGGCAGATCGAGCGCGGGGCCAACCGGATCTACGGAGTCGAACGCGACCGCCCGTTCCCGCGCAAGTACAGCATGGCAGCCGCGCTGGCGGCGCTCGCCGGCGTGCCCATGGCCTGCGGACTCGTCGTAGTCGTGGCGGGCGGCGCGGTGGGCGACGCGCTCGCCGCCGTCTACCACTGGCCGCACCCGGCCCACCTCGCCTGGATCTGCGCCCGCTGGCCACTCGGGATCGCGCTGGCCGTGATCTCCGCCAGCATCATCTTCCGCAACTCCCCCCGCCGCCGCCAACCCGCCGTCGGCTGGCTGGCGTTCGGCGCCGGGCTCGCACTCCTGCTCTGGGTCGTGTTCACCGCTCTGCTCGCCTGGTACGTCAAGGGCAGCACCACCTTCGGAGCCACCTACGGACCACTGACCGCGATCATGGCCCTGCTCGTGTGGGCGAACCTCACCGCCATCGCGCTCTTCCTCGGACTGGCCGCCGCGGCACAACTCGAAGCCGTGCGCGCGGGCGTTCTCCCACCGATCAAACCGGACCCGGGCGCGTGAACCCGTCATCCTGTCCACGGTCCGAGGGCAGCTCGCTGCGTCAAAGATTTAATTAGCGGAAAATAGGCTCGGCCGCACTACCCTGAACATATGACAGCAGGCTGGGTGATTCTGCCGAAACCCCGTACAGTGAGCATCCGCCAACGGTTCGGTGCTGTTCAGGTGGGGTGGCGTGAGCGAGCGTGTTCGTGCTCGTGCATGTCGGGCGCGGCTGTCAAGGCCGTAGATCATCCGGCGATCGGGGCGCGGGTTCGTTGA
>NZ_JAGSOG010000152.1 GCF_018139695.1 Actinospica durhamensis
GGACGGGGCGCTCAGTCCTTGACGGCGCCGGAGGTCATGCCCTCGACCAGGCGGCGCTGGATGACCAGGAAGAACACGACCACCGGCAGCGCGAACAGGCTGGAGGCCGCGATCAGGCCGCCGTAGTCGGTGCCGGTGCTGGTGCTGAAGGACACCAGCCAGACCGGGAGCGTGTAATGGTCCTGATCCTTCATCTCGACATAGGCGTAGACGTAGTCGTTCCAGGCGGTGATGAAGGCGAACACGCTGCTGGCGATCAGGCCGGGGGCGACCAGCGGCAGCATGATCCGGCGCATGACGGTCAGGCGTCCGGCGCCGTCGACCATCGCGGCCTCCTCGAGCTCGACCGGGACGCCGTGCAGGAAGCCGCGCAGCGTCCAGATGGTGAAGGGCAGCACGAAGGCGACGTAGGTCAGGCTCAGGCCCAGCAGGGTATTGAGGAGGTTCGCGCTCTTGAGGCTCAGGAACAGCGGGATCACCAGGGCCGGCTGCGGGATCATCGTCACCACCAGGATGGTGACCAGGAAGGCGCGGCGGCCGAGGAAGCGGAAGCGGGTGAGCGCGACCGCCGCGAGCAGGGCCAGGATCGAGCTGGCCACCACGGCCGCGCCGGTGACGATCAGGCTGTTGCGCAGGTAGTCGCCGAACATCGGCTTGCCGATCGCGTCGGTGAAGTTGCCGAGGCTGATCGGGATCGGCAGGAATCCGGGGGTGGACTGGAGGATGTCGCCGTAGGGCTTGAACGCCGTGTTGATCATCCAGTAGACCGGGAAGATCCACGCGGCGCAGAACGCGACGGCGGCCGTGTTCAGGGCCGCGCGCCGGCCTCGGCCGCGTCGGCGCCTGCGCGGACGCGGCCCCGCGTGCACGGTGGTCACCACTGTTCTCCCGCCCGCACCAGCCGGCGCACGTAGTAGGAGGTGAGCACCGCGAGCAAGAGCACGGTGACCACCGCGATGGCGGCGCCCTGGCCGTAGGCCTGGGCGCTGAACGCCTGGGTGAAGGACCAGATCCCGAGCGTGGTGGTGGCGGCGTTCGGGCCGCCCTGGGTCAGGATCCAGATCTGGTTGAACACGTTGAAGTCCCAGGTCACGGACAGGATCGTGACCAGCAGCAGGATGGGGCGCAGGAACTGCAGGGTGACGATGCGGAACGAGAGCCAGCCGCCGGCCCCGGACAGGGCCGCGGTCTCGTAGTAGGAGCGCGGGATCTGGGAGAGCCCGGCGCGCAGGGTGAGCGCGACGAAGGGCACCGACTGCCAGACCACGAGCAGCCAGATGACGGCGAAGGAGGAGAGCCCGCCGGTGAACCAGTCGTGCTCGCTGAGGTTGCCGAACACGCCCAGCTGGGTCAGCAGCCAGTTGACGACGCCGTATCCGGGTTGGAACAGCCACTGCCACACCAGCGTGGCCGCGACGTTGGGCACGGCCCAGGCGCAGATCAGGCAGAAGGTGACGGCCGCGCGCATCTTGGAGCCGAGCGCGCCGAGCATCAGCGCGACCAGCATGCCGATCAGCAGCGTGCCGGCGACCAGGGCGGCGCAGAACAGGACGGTGCGTTCGAGCACGGCGCCGAACTCGCCGCCGGTGAAGACCTTGGTGTAGTTGGCGAATCCGATCCAGGGGGTGGCCCCGGTGAACATGGCCCGCAATCCGTAGTCCTGGAAGGAGATCAGGACCAGCCGGACGAGGGGGTAGCCGAGCACCAGCGCCAGGACGAGCGCGGCCGGTGCGAGCAGGACGAAGGGAGTGGCGCGGTCGCGGCGGCGACGGCCCGGGCGCCCGGGGCGGGGCGCCGCCCCGGGGCTCGGGGCGGCGTTCGCGCGGCGGGCCTCGGCCGGGTCCGCGGCGGGGGCCGCGTTCCGGCCCGGCACGAGGTCGGTCATGTCGGTCACCTCGTCACGGGGTGGCGTTGAGCGCCTGGTCGAGGTGGCTGTCGAAGCTCTGCGCCGCCTGCGCCGGGCTCGCGCTGCCGGTGGCGATCGAGGCGAAGAACTGGTTGATGCTCGCGTCGGACTCGATCGTCGCCCAGCCCGGGGTGGCCGGGGTGGCCACGCTGCGGGCGGCGGCCGCGGCGAAGGCCTGCGAGGCGGGACTCAGGGATCCGGCGGTCTGGGTGATCAGCTGGGTGGAGATCGGGGTCCAGCCGTCGATCCCGACGATGTCCGCCTTCTGCACCGCGACGCTGGTGGCGGCCTTGAGGTACTGCACGGCCAGCTGGTAGTTGGCGCTCTTGGCGGCGACGGCGAGGTCGGAGCCGCCGAGGAAGACCGGCTGATTGGTACCCGCGGTCTGGCCGGGGAAGGGGAAGACCCCGATCTCGTCCTTGAGCGAGGGGTTGTCCTTGAGCACCGTGTTCACGCTGCTGTCCAGGATGGTCGCGGCCTTGCCCTGGGCGAACAGGGCGGCCTGGTCCGGGCTCTTGGTGTCCACGTTGCGCGAGGCCGCGGTCGAGTACGTGTTCTGGAACTGCTTCCAGGTGCCAAGGCCCTGCTGCGCGGCGGCCGAGTCGAGCGCGCCGGACCAGGTGCTCCCGCTCTCGGCGGCCAGCTGGCCGCCGGCGTCCCAGACGAACTGGAGCGCGCCGTACCAGTACTCGCCGGGGAAGTAGAACGCGCTGAAGGTGGGCGAGGGGTTGGCCGCCTTGATCTTGTCGAGGTCGGCGGTCAGTTCGGCGTAGCTGGTGGGCACGGTGCCGACCCCGGCCGCGGCCCAGATCTTCTTGTTGTAGATCACCGCCCGGTTCCCGGCGAACAGCGGCGCGGCGTAGAGGTGTCCGGAGACGGTGGCCGGCCCGGACAGGCCCTGCAGCCAGCTCTGGCCCTGCTCGAGCGTGCTCTGCTGAGCGGTCAGGTCGGCCAGGGCGCCGGTGGCGGCGAACAGCGGGACGTCGGTGTTGCCGATCTCCACCACGTCCGGCGGATCGTTCTGGGCCAGCGCGGTGGCCAGCTTGGTATTGATATTCGCCCATTCCTGGATCTGGACGTCGACCTTGGCGCCGGTGGCCTGGGTGAAGGCGGCGCCGATGGCCGCCTGGTCCGGGCTGCTCAGGTCGCCGTCCATGTACCAGACCGTCAGGGTGCTGCTTGTCTTGGCCGCGACCGGACCGGCCGGCGCGGAGGATCCGGAACAGCCGGCCGCGGCGAGGGCGAGCGCCGCGAGGGCGGCGCCGAGGACGAGGGAACGTGGAGCCACTGCGAACCTCCATGAGGGGCTTGGGCAGAGCGCTTGTCGTTGGTCGCAGACGATGACACATGACCATTGGTAACGTCAAGAGTTCTGATACGCCGCGAAAAACCGCCCGTAGCGGGGCTTGACAGGGTTCGCCGATGGCCGCATGCTCTGCGGCAACCGTTCCAGAAACTTACCGATGGTCAGTTTCTTGTCGCTCTCACCCGCAGAGGACTTCGCATGGAACCGCACTCCGCCCGACTCACCCGCCGGCGCGCGCTGCTGCCGGTCGGGGCGGCGCTCGCGCTCACCGCGGGCGTGCTGATCCCCACCGTCTGGTCCGCCCAGGCGGCCACGGCACCGCTGACCGTGCTGTACAAGACCAGCACGCCCACCGT
Organism: Actinospica durhamensis; assembly: GCF_018139695.1. Taxonomy (GTDB): domain Bacteria; phylum Actinomycetota; class Actinomycetes; order Streptomycetales; family Catenulisporaceae; genus Actinospica; species Actinospica durhamensis. Next base: position 3,569 of record NZ_JAGSOG010000152.1, read on the forward strand.
GAACTACGAGGTCGACCCCTGGTTCGAGGTCGTGAACAACACCGCCTCGGCCGTCCCGTACAGCTCGATCACGATCGACTACTACTTCTCCGACCCGACGAACGAGACCTACGACTTCGGCTGCGCCTGGGCGGTGGTGGCCTGCGCGAACCTCACCGGCACGGTGCACACGCTGGCCACGCCCACCGCCACCGCGGACCACTACCTGCAGATCAGCTTCAGCGCCTCGGCCGGCTCGCTCGCCGCCGGGGCCAACAGCGGCGACATGCAGTTACGCATGTGGCGCGCGGACTGGGCGAACGTGAACCAGGCCGACGACTACTCGTTCAACGGCGCCGACACCGCGTATACGCCCTCGAGTACGGTGACCGCGTACGAGAACGGCACCCTGGTGTGGGGCGTGCAGCCCAACGGCACGACACCCAACCCGTCGGCCTCGGCGTCCGCCTCCGCGAGCGCATCCGCCTCCGCGAGCGCTTCGGCGTCGGCGTCCGCCGGCCCGACCGGCACCGCCACCTCGTCCTCGAGCGGGGTCATGTTCGACGACTTCGACTACACCGGCGCGAGCGACCCCAACCTGACGGCGCACGACTGGACCGTGCGCACGGCGGCGGGCGGTCCGGGCGTGTCCGGGGCGACCTGGTCGGCGAACGCGGTCACCTTCCCGGCCTCCACCGCGGCCGGCGGCACGCACGTGATGAACCTGGCCGCGAGTACCGACGGCACCTCGGCGAACACCGTCCAGTCCGAGCTCGACACCACCGACCAGAAGTTCTTCGAGGGCACCTACGCGGCCGAGGTGTACTTCAACGACACCCCGACCACCGGTCCGAACGGCGACGACGTCAACGAGACCTTCTACTCGATCAGCCCGGACAACAGCCTCTACAGCGAGGACGACTTCGAGTACCTGCCCAACGGCGGCTGGGGCGGTCCGGCGCTGTCGATGTACACCACCAGCTGGTACAGCGCCGACGCGCTCGACCGCGTCACCACCGACACCGAGGGCAGCCTGCAGGGCTGGCACACCCTGGTCGAGACCGTGCTCGGCGGCACCGTCACCTACTCCATCGACGGCACGCAGGTGTTCACCAGCACCGGGAAGTACTACCCGCGCGAGGACATGACGATCGACTTCAACGAGTGGTTCATCAGCGGCTACCTCGCTTCGAGCTCCACCCCGCGCACCTGGAACGAGCAGGTCGGCTGGGTGTACTACGCGGGCGGACAGGCCCTGAGCACCGCTCAGGTCAAGGCGAACGTGTCCGCGTACCAGAAGGGCGGGACCAGCTTCACCGACTCCGTCCCCTCATCCTGAGCAGGACACGGCGCACCGGCGCCCCGTCGGGCCTCGGGCTCGGCGGGGCGTCGCGCACGTCCTCGTGCCGACCCCACACGAGCGTGAGCAGGAAGACCCCGAGCAGCACCATCCCGGCGCCGAGCAGCGCGCACCCGGTCGCGGCCACGGCGTGCGCGACGTAGCGGGTGGCGAGGGCGAGCGGGACGAGCGGTGACACGGCGGCCACGATAGAAGGGCGCCGGCCGAGAACACGGCTCCCGGCATTGCGTGAGGCGCGCGGCGGGCCGCGATCACTCGCCCGGCGCAGGATCGCTGCGGAATTCGAGTGGTGGCCGGTTTACCGGACCGGGCGTATCATCACACCGATTCTGGCGGCGTACCGGGTGGTTCCGGAGGCGTACATGGCGTCATCACGATCGCGTCCGCGCAAGCCGGCCCAGGCCCCCGGGCAGGGCGGCGCCAGCGCGAAGCAGAAGGCCGCGACCAGGCCGGCGGACCCGGCCGCGCTCACCGCCGCCGAGCAGGCCGCCCGGGACACCGAGCTCGCCGAGGCGCACAGCCGCGCAGTGCGGCGCCTGGTGATCGCGCTGTGCGTGCTGGCCGTGCCCTTCTACATCTGGGCCGCGCTGGTGATCTCCTCGCACAACAAATAGGGCGCCGACCCGAGGTCGCGACCCCGACCCGCCCCGGACATCGCAGCTGTCTTACGCTATAGCGCGTGGAGGAGCGGATACGCCGGACCCGGGTCGCGATCGCCCTCGGCACGCTGTGCGCGGCGGCGCTGAGCGCCTGTTCCGGCGGCGGGGCGAGCGGCATCGTCACGGCCAAGGTCGGCTACGCCACGGTGGCGCAGGTGGCGCAGGCCTCTGCGAACATCCTGGCCAAGTCGCAGGTGACGCTGAGCGCCCCGGCCTCGGGCAGCCTCGCCGCCCTGGACGTGCACGACGGCCAGCGGGTCAAGGCCGGGCAGGTGCTCGGCGTGATCAGCTCCCCCGCCGCGCGCAAACAGCTCGCCGAGGCACGCAAGGCGCTCGCCCAGGCGCCGTCGGCCGGCTCGGGCACGACGGACACCGCGGCCGGGTTCTCCGCCGAGGCCCGGCAGGATCAGGACTCGGCGAACACCGCGTTCGAGCAGGCCGAGAAAGAGGCCCAGCGCGTGCCGGACGCGATCCTGCGAGCCGCGCTGCTGGCCGAGATCAAGGCCGCGCGCAGCTCCTACGCCTCGGCCATGGACTCCGTCGACGCGGCGGTCTCCGCGTTCCAGCAGGGCCTCGGCTCGGCCTCGTCGGTGCTCGACGCGCTCGGCCAGTCCACCCGCACCGAGGATCAGGCGGCCGTGGACGCCGCCCAGTCCACCGTCAATGCCCTGACGATCGTGGCGCCGGTGCCCGGCACGGTCACCCTCGGCGACGGCCAGGCCTCGGCCTCCAGCGCGGACGCCTCCACCATCAGCGCCCTGCTCGCGACGGTCTCCAGCAGCGGCTCGTCCGGACTGTCCGGCTCGGCCTCCTCACTCGGAGCCCTGGGGTCGGGCTCCGGCGCCGGCTCCTCGGGCACCGGGGAGCCGGTCTCGGTCGGCACGCCGATCGCGTCCGGCGGGTCCGTGTTCACCGTCACCGACGACTCGTCGCTGTCCGTCGCGGCGCAGGTGGACGAGACCGACGTGCTCACCGTGCACCCGGGCGTGGCCGCGACGATCCAGCTCAACGCGGTGCCCGGCGCGACGTATCAGGGCACGGTGACCTCGGTGGATCCGACCTCGACCACCTCGGCGCAGGGCTCGGTCACCTACACGGTTCGCCTCAGCCTGGGCCGCGGCACGTACGCCGACGGCTCCGCCGCTCCGACGCCGCTGCCCGGGATGAGCGCCATCGCCGATCTCCACGTCCTGACGGCGCAACACGCGCTCAGCGTCCCGTCCTCCGCGCTCGTGATCAACGGGCAGACCACCAGCGTGTGGCTGGTGACGGACGGCGCGGCACATCTGCGCCGGATCACCCTCGGCGCGCAGGGCGACACCGTCGTCCAGGTCGACTCCGGGCTCGCGGCGGGCGATGTGATCGTGGTCTCGGGCGCGGACAAGGTCAGCGACGGGGAGCACCTCGGGTGACCGAGACGCGGCAGGATCCGACGACGTACGCGATCGAGGCCGTGGACGTGCACCGGGTCTACCGGATGGACGGAGCCGAGGTGCGGGCGCTGCGCGGGGTCTCGCTCGGTATCCGCGAGGGCGAGTACGTCGCGATCACCGGGCCGTCCGGGTCCGGCAAGTCCACGCTGATGCACCTGCTCGGCGCGCTGGACCGGCCCAGTTCGGGCCGGCTGCTCGTCGGCGGGCGCGACACCGCGAAGCTCGACGACGCCGGGCTCGCCCGGGTGCGCGGCAGCGAGATCGGGTTCGTCTTCCAGTCCTTCCAGCTGCTCGCGCGCACCACCGCGCGCGACAACGTGGCGCTGCCGCTGGTCTATCGCGGCGTCGGCCGGGCCGAGCGCCGCGCCCGGGCGCAGGAGGCGCTCGAGGCGGTCGGGCTCGCGCACCGGCTGACGCACCGTCCGACCCAGCTCTCCGGCGGCGAACAGCAGCGCGTCGCCATCGCGCGGGCGCTGGTGGGCCGGCCGCGGCTGGTGCTCGCGGACGAGCCGACCGGCAACCTCGACACCGCCAACGGCCGGGAGGTGCTGGCCACGCTGGAACGGCTGAATCGGGAGCGGGGCGTGGCCGTGGTGATCGTCACGCACGACGCCGAGGTGGCCGCCCGGCCGCCGCGGCTGATCCGGATGCGCGACGGGCTGATCGTCGCGGACGGCGCGGACGGCCCGGACATCGCGGGCTCCGCGGGCTCCGCGGTGAGCCGGTGAAGCCCTGGGAGGCGCTGCGGCTGGCGGCCGAGGCGCTGCGGACGAACCGGCTGCGCAGCCTGCTGACGATGGTCGGGGTGGTGATCGGCGTGGCCGCGGTAGTGGTGCTCGTGGCCATCGGCGGCGGGGCCAAGGCCGAGGTGGAGCACGAGGTCGAGGGCCTCGGCTCGAACATCGTGTTCATCGTGCCGGGCAAGTTCCAGTTCGGCACCACGCCCTCGCTCTCCCCGCTGCGCCTGGCCGATCTGCGGCTGGCCGCGCAGGTGGCCGGCGGCGACGCGGACGTGACCGCGGTGGTGGACTCGGGCGAGCAGATCACCGCGGGGCAGAACTCTTACTTCGCCACGGTGCAGGGGGTCACCCAGAACTTCGACGTCGTGTTCAACCGGCCGGTGACCGAGGGCAGCTACCTGACCTCGGCCGACGTGACCACCTCGGCGCGGGTGGTGGTGCTCGGCGCGAACGTGGCCGCGACGCTGTTCCCGGACGAGGACCCGGTCGGGCGCACCGCGACCATCGACGGGGTCTCCTTCCGGGTGGTGGGCGTGGCCGCGCAGCAGGGTTCGGCGTTCGGGGTGACCCAGGACGACGACGTGGACATCCCGATCACCGAGGCCCAGGTGCTGTTCAACGTCGGCACCGTGCAGAGCATCGAGGTCAAGGCGCCCGACCCGGGCTCGATCGGGCCGATCTCGGACCGGATCGTGTCGGGTCTGGAGTCGGAGTACCCGGGCGTGCAGTTCTCCGCCGTGACGCAGTCCCAGATCCTCGGCACCATCGGCCGGATCCTGTCCCTGCTGACCCTCGTGCTCGCGGCCATCGCCGGGATCTCGCTGCTGGTCGGCGGGGTCGGGGTGTCGAACATCATGCTGGTCGGGGTGCGCGAGCGGACCAGGGAGATCGGTCTGCGCAAGGCCCTCGGCGCCCGGCAGCGCGACGTGGTGCTGCAGTTCCTGGTGGAGGCGGTCACGCTCACAGCCGTGGGCGGGGTGATCGGGATCGCGCTGGGTCTGGGCACCTCGGCGGCGGTCGGCGCGCTCAGTCCGCTGCCGACCCAGATCGCCTGGTGGTCGCCCGCGCTGGCGTTCGGGGTCTCGGTCGTGGTCGGGGTGGTCTTCGGGGTGATGCCCGCACGCCGGGCCGGACGGCTCGACCCGGTCACCGCCCTGCGCACCGATTGACCGCCGATCGCGCGCCGAACCGCGATAATGATCGCGGTTCCCGGCGGAGAAGGACGAGGGCGATGAAGCGGTACGAACGGCTCGACGCGATCCTGGAACTGCTGGCCCGGGACGGAAAACTGGACGTGGACACGGCCGCGGCGCGCCTGGGCGCGTCCGAGGCCACGATCCGGCGCGACCTGGAGTACCTGGCCGAGCAGCAGCTGCTCACCCGCACCCACGGCGGCGCGGTGGCCAACAGCACCTCCTACGACCTGCCGCTGCGGTTCAAGTCCGGGCGCCAGAGCGAGGCCAAGCAGCGGATCGGGCAGGCCGCGGCGGCGCTGGTGCCGGCTGGCGGGGTGGTCGGGATCAACGGCGGGACCACCACGACCGAGGCGGCCAGGGCCCTGGGCGCCCGCGCGGACCTCGGCGGCGCCGGCGACGGGTCGGGGCTCACGGTGGTGACCAACGCGCTGAACATCGCCTACGAGCTGACCCTGCGCCCGCACATCAAGACCGTGGTGACCGGCGGGGTCGCCCGGGCCAGCTCCTACGAGCTGACCGGCCCGCTGGCCACCGGCATCCTGGACCGGCTGCAGCTGGACGTGGCCCTGCTCGGGGTGGACGCGCTGGACCCGGAGTGGGGGGCCACCGCGCACCACGAGGGCGAGGCCGTCATCAACCAATTGATGGCCGAGCGGGCACGCAGCGTGATCGTGCTGGCCGACGCGACGAAGCTGGCCAAGCGGGCCTTCGCCCGGATCCGGCCGATCGAGCAGGTGCACACGCTGGTGACGGACGAGGACGCGGACGCCGAGGTGCTGGCCCGCTTCAGCGCGGCCGGGGTGCGGGTCGTGACGGCCTGATCCGTCCGCGGCGGTAGGGTCGGGTCTCATGTCGGACAGCGCAGAGGTGGAGCAGGGCGAGCAGGCCGCGGCGGCGGCCGGGCAGGCCGCGGTCGGCAAGGCCATACGGCGGCGCAGCCGGGCGTACCAGGGCGGCCGGCTGGTGGCCGAGGACTTCCCGTTGGAGATGATCTCGGAGTGGTGCGAGGCCGAGGACTCCGCGGTCTGGTTCGACCTGCCCGACCCGACACCGGAGGAACTCGACACCCTGCGCGAGGAACTCGGCCTGCACTCCCTGGCCATCGAGGACGCCACCCACCTGCGCCAGCGGCCCAAGCTGGACCGGTACGAGGGACACCTGGTGCTCAGCGCCTACCGGGTCCGGCCGGTGGACGGCGCCGAGCTCGACTCGGCCATGGTGCTCGGCTTCATCACACCCAAGGCGCTGGTCACCGTGCACCAGGCCGGCGCGGTCGACCCGGACGCGTTGACGAGGCACTGGGACGACCTGGCCGACCTGGCCAAGTTCGGCGTGCCGTTCCTGGTCTACGGCCTGCTCGACAACATCGTGGACGGCTACTTCGACGCCCTGCAGACCCTCGACGACACCATCGAGGAGCTGAGCGACGCCATTTTCGACACGGCGGGCGGGCGGGAGTCCGCGGCCGCGCTGCGTCGCACCTTCGAACTGCGCCGCGGCATACTCACCGCCCGGCACGTGATCTCGCCCATGCGCGAGGTCGTCAATGCGCTGATGCGGCGGGACTGGACCGGGCAGGTCCCCGACCTGATGCCGTACTACCAGGACCTCTACGACCACGTGCTGCGGGCCGCGGACTGGACCGACAATCTCAGGGACCTGCTCGGCACGGTCCGGGAGACCCAGCTGACCATCCAGAGCAACCGGATGAACCTAATCATGAAGAAGGTGACCAGCTGGGCCGCGATCATCGCGGTGCCCACCGCCGTCACCGGCTTCTACGGCCAGAACGTGCCCTACCCGGGATTCAGCACCACCGGCGGGTTCTGGACCTCCACCGGGCTGATCCTGATACTCTCCGCGCTGCTGTACTGGTCGTTCAAGCGGCGCGACTGGCTCTGAGGCGCCGGCCGGCTCACACGGCGGACGGGTGCGGCGTGAACGGGAGCGCGTCGGCCCACTCCCAGTGGCCGAGGCCGTCCTGCACGATCCGGCCCATGGTGTCGAACACGACGCCCGCCTGCGCGCCCGGCGGGACGTCGACCGCGATGAACCGCGGCCCGTGCCACTCGCTGAGCAGCCCGGCGCTGACGATGCAGAACTTCGCCGCGTCCACGGTGCCGGCCCAGCGGGTCGCGTCCTCGTCCTCGATCAGCAGTACCCGCAGGACCCGGTGCCCGCACCGGCGGACCAGCTCGTCCACCCGCCCGTCCGCGGCCAGGCGCACCACGTCGCCGAGCGCGAGCCCGTAGGCCATGAACGGGATGCAGGCGAGCGCGTAGGTACCGTCCGCGAGGTCGTGCAGCCAGACCTGCTCGAACTGGCCGTCGAGGCCGAAGGGCGCGAGGTCGATCTGCGCGATGTAGTTCGAGTCCTTACGCTCCACCGGGTCCACGTGCACGATGTGGATCCCGCCGATCGGGTCCGCGGTGTCCGTCATGCCGAGATCGTAGGCCGCCGCGACCCGGCCGCGACACCCGATCGCTCCAAGCGCCGGGTCCGAGTACGATCCCAGACATGGGGACGGACGCACACGAGGCGCCGGAAACACTGCCGTGGCGGGTGTCGCAGGGCTCGGATCAGCAGCCCCTCGACGGCCCGACACAGGGTTCGAACACGGACGAGGTAAGGCCCGGGTTCTCGATGCTGCTGGCGCCGCTCGCGATCGGGGTCGGCGCGTGGGCGATCGACACGTACACGCGCGATTCGCTCGGTGCGTGGCGCTACCTGCTGGTCGTACCGCTCGGCGTCTACGCCGGCATCATGGCGATCGCCGTCGGCCTGTTCGCGTTCGTGACCTGGGTCACCCGGCCCGAGCGCCCGACCCGGCGGCGCTGGGTCACCCGGCTCGAACGCCCGACCCGGCGGCGCTGGGCCGGGCGGCTGCTGCGAGCCCTGCCCGCGCTGGTGATCGCCGCGATGGTGGCCGCCGTGGTGGAGTTCGCCTACCGCTGGAACCACGACGGCCCGCTCAAGGCCGTGGAGAAGTTCCCGTGGGTGAGCCTGGTGATCTTCGCGTTGGTGGTCCACCTCGACCACCGGGAGCACCGCGGTCAGCGGTGGCGGTTCTGGCGGGTGCTAGCCGATGTCCCTGCGGCGCAGGCCGATCAGGCCGAGGACGGTCAGGACCGCGCCGACGGCGGCCATGACCAGGACGGGTTCGGCGGGGATGGCGACGCCGGGGGCGCGCGGGACGGTCGCGAAGGGTGAGACGTCGGTGATCCAGTGGCTCAGCCGAAGGAGCGGGCCGAGCTCCTGGAGCAGGATGCACAGACCGACGAAACTCCAGCCCGCGGCAGCCGTCGCTCGGGGCAGGAACCCGTACACCGCGACCGTGAGCCCTACCAGTACCCAGATCGCGGGCAGCTGGATGAGCCCGGCCAAGACCAGTTCGCCGAGCTGCCTGCCGAGCGCGCCGGAACGTCCGCCGTGCGCCAGGCCCGCGGCCAGGCCGCCCAGCGCCAGCAGCAGCCCGGAGCCGGCGATCGGGAAGACGAGGTGGCCGGCGGCCCAGCGCAGCCGACCGGTCCCGGTGGCCAGCAGCGGCTCGACGCGTCCGCCGGTCTCCTCGGTGCGTAGCCGTACCGTGCTCTGGATCGCGTAGAAGGCCACGACGAGGCCGAGGATGTTCATGCACGAGGCCAGATACGCGTCGACGATGCCGCCCTGGCCGCCCATCCGCTGGATGATCTCGTTCGCCTGCTGACTCGTGCCGACGAGCTCGGCGATGCTGTCCGCGATGGCCCCGAGCACGGCGCTGAACACCAGCAGGCCGATACCCCAGCCGATCAGGTTGCCGCGGTGCAGGCGCCGGCCGAGCGCGCCGGCCGACCGCAGCGAGGCGGCGCCGCGGGCCGGACCCGGCCGGGCCGGGAAGATCCCGCCGCCGAGGTCGCGGGACCGGGCGAGCCGGAAGGCTCCGGCGACGAGCAGGGCGGTGCCCAGGACGTCGAGCAGCGGCACCCACCAGCGGTCGCCCGCGAAGGCCTGCGCCTGCTCGGTCCAGCCGATCGGGCTCAGCCAGCTCAGCCAGGTCGGGCCGTTCGCGCCGGACCCGGCGCCGAACGCGCGCAGCAGGTAGGCGGCGCCGAGCACGGTGAAGGCGAGTCCGCCGGCCGAGCGGCCGAAGTCGGTCAGCTGCACGGTGATCGCGGTCACGCCCGCGAAGAACCAGCCGCACGCCGCCAGCGAGAGCCCGAACAGGAACGCGCCCGAGGCGCCCATGCCGAGCGCCGTGAGCAGCGCGCCGATGAGCACGCCGAGGGCGAGCTGCGTGCCGAGCACGATCCGCAGCACCGCGATCAGGGGCGCGCGGCGGCCGACCGCGCCCGCGCCGACGAGTTCGAAGCGCCCGGCCTCCTCCTCGGCGCGGGTGTGCCGGACCACGGTGACGATGCTCATGACCGCGAGCAGCAGCGAGCCGAACACGCCCATGCGCCACGCGGTGAGCCCGCCGAGCGTGGTGAGGTCGAAGGGCTTGCCGTAGAGCACGGCCAGCGCCGGGTCCCTGCCCACGGTCGCGGCGAACCGGGCACGTGACTCAGGAGTCGGATACAGCTGGCGGAAGGAGTAGGCGGTGCCGACGACGGAGGCGAGCAGCGCGTAGCACCAGATCGGCAGTCGGATCCGTTCCCGGCGGGTGATCAGCTTGCCGAGTTCGGGCACCCCGGCCATGGCCTCGGCGGTGCTCATCGCGCCGCCTCCGGCATGCTCGCCGCGGCGGGGGCGGCGGCCGTCGCGGGCTCCGCGTCCTGGTAGTGGCGCAGGAACAGCTCCTCCAGCGTCGGCGGGCGGCTCGTCAGGGACCTGATCCCGGCGGCGGAGAGCGCGCGGATCAGCCGGTCGAGCCGGTCGGTGTCCACCTCGCAGCGCAGGTGCGTGCCCTCGCCGGCGGGGTGGGTCTCGAGGCCGTGCAGGCCCGGGAGCGCCTCGAGGCCGGTGGGCGCCGCGGCGAGTTCGGCCTCGACCGAGGTGCGGGTGAGGTGGCGCAGTTCGGCGAGGGTGCCGCTCTCCGCGGTGCGGCCGCGGCGGATGATGGTCACCCGGTCGCAGAGCTCTTCCACCTCGGCCAGGATGTGGCTGGAGAGCAGGACGCTGCGACCCCGGTCGCGTTCCTCGTCCACGCACCGGCGGAAGACCTCTTCCATCAGCGGGTCGAGGCCCGAGGTGGGTTCGTCCAGCAGCAGCAGCTCGGCGTCGGAGGCCAGGGCGGCGATCAGCGCGACCTTCTGCCGGTTCCCCTTGGAGTAGGCCCGGCCCTTCTTCCTCGGGTCCAGCTCGAACCGGGCCAGCAGCGCGTCGCGGCGGGCGGGGTCAAGGCCCCCGCGCAGCCGGCCGAGCAGGTCGATGGTCTCGCCGCCGGAGAGGTTCGGCCAGAGCGTGACATCGCCGGGGACGTAGGCCAGGCGCCGGTGCAGGGCGACCGCGTCGCGCCAGGGGTCGCCGCCGAGCAGTACGGCCCGGCCGCCGTCCGCGCGCAGCAGTCCGAGCAGCACCCGCAGGGTGGTGGACTTGCCCGCGCCGTTGGGGCCGAGGAACCCGTGCACCTCGCCCGGGCGCACGACGAGGTCGAGGCCGTCGAGCGCGACCGCGCGGCCGAAGCTCTTGCGCAGCCCGGCCACCTCGATGATGTTCTCCATACGGCGGAGCCTACACACATTTCACAAAGTTGTGAAAGCTGTTGAAGATCTTTATCCTAGAGGCCATGACAGCGCAGCACCTTCCGTCCGACCGGACCGGCGACGCAGCCCGTGACGAGCCCCGGGTGCGCCTGTTCGTCGAGAACATGGCGATGTTCCTGGCCGACTGGGGCTTCCCGCGGATGGCCGCGCGGGTCCTGATGGTGCTGATGGCCGCGGACGAGGAACGGCTGACCGCGACCGAGCTGGCCGAGCGGCTCGAGGTCAGCGCCGCGGCGATCTCCGGCGCGGTGCGCTACCTGCAGCAGCTCGGCCTGGTCAGGCGCACGCCGGTGGCGGGCTCGCGCAGCGACGCCTACGAGGTGCCGGAGAACTCCTGGTACGCTTCTGCGATTATCAAGGGAGGGCTCTACCAACGCCTCGCGGACCTGTCGGATCAGGGTGCGCAGGCCGCGGGGGCGCAGGGCGCCGGGGCACGGCGGATGACCGAGATGCGCGACTTCTTCCGCTTTCTCGACCGCGAGGTGGGCCGGCTGCTCGAGCAGTGGGAGACGGAGAGGGGTCGCGGATGACCGTCTCGGAGTCGATCGGCGCGGGGACGGCCGCCGCGGGCACGATCGGTGCGGTGGCGCAGCTGTGGCGCTACCCGGTGAAGTCGATGCTGGGCGAGCAGGTCGGGCACACGGACGTGTCCGAGTCCGGACTCGCCGGAGACCGCCGCCTGGCCCTGATCGACCAGGAGACCGGAAAGATCGCGAGCGCGAAGGCGCCGCGGCTGTGGCGCTCCCTGCTGACCTGCTCGGCCGCGCTGGACGAGGGCGAGGACGCCGTGCGCATCGACGTGCCCGGAGCCAAGCCGCTGTGGAGCACGGACGCGGCGGTGGACGAGGCGCTCTCGGCGTATACGGGCCGTGCGGTACACCTGGCCGACACTGCCCCGCCGGACGCCGTGCTCGACCGGTCCGTGCCGGACCAGGTCCTGCTCGACGGGATCGAGGCCGAGGTGGAATCCACCCTCTCGCACATCGGCGGGGCCGCCCCGCCCGGCAACTTCTTCGACTTCGCGCCGCTGCACCTGATCACCACCGGCACCCTGCGCCGCATCGCCGAACTCAGCGACGTCCCCGACACGGACGTGCGGCGCTTCCGGCCCAACCTCGTCCTCGACACGCCCGAGACCGGCTTCCTCGAGGTCGGATGGCACGAGCGCGAACTGCGGATCGGCTCGAGCCTGCGCCTGCGGGTGATCTGCAGCACGCCGCGCTGCGCCGTGCCGACGCTGGAGCACGGCCCGCTGCCGCGCAACGCCGAGGTGCTGCGCACGCTCGCCCGCCATCACCGGATCCCGCCGCTGGCCGACTGGTCCCCCGAGCCCTGCGCCGGCGTCTACGCCCACGTACTCGAACCCGGCCCGATCGAGGTCGGCGACCCGGTCAGGCTCCTGGCCTGACCCGGAACCGGAGCCACCGACAGGCACCGTATGTCGTAAAGTGGATACCACAGGTGACCAGAACACGGCTCTACGACCCTCGGGAGGTCCTGCGGTGGCCGGCCGATTCCGACTCAAGCGCGTCTACGAGGAGCCGTCGAAGCAGGACGGCGTCCGCATCCTGACCGACCGGCTCTGGCCGCGCGGCATGAAGAAGCAGGACGCGCGGCTCGACGAGTGGGACAAGGCCCTGGCACCCTCGACCGAGCTGCGCCGGTGGTTCCACGCCGACCGGGAGAACCGTGCCGCCGAATTCGCCGAGCGCTACCGGGCCGAGCTGAGCGGCGAGGAGCAGCAGGAGCGGCTCGCGGCCCTGCGCGAGCGCGCCGCGACCTCGACCGTCACGCTGCTGACCGGCACCGCCGACGCGCAGCACAGCTACCTCGCGGTCCTGCTCGCAGAGCTCGAACAGAGCTGAAACCGGCGCTCGGGCCGCGCCGCAGGTCCCGATTCGGCCCGAGCACCGGGGGTCGCACCGCTCAGGTGCCGTCGCGCACGTCGGTCAGAGTGCGCGCCGTGTAAGTGAGTTCAGTGAACGTCACGCTGATGCCCTCGCCGGTGGGCGACTGCCCCACCATGCCCACGCGCGCCGGCTCCTCGCTCTCGCCGAGGGAGAAGTAGCGCACCATGGACCAGTGCTTGTCGTCGGTGGAGGCGTGGAAGGCCCAGGCCGGGCCGATCCGGGAGACCCGCAGGCTCGCCGAGGAGCCCTCGACCGAGAACGCGTTGGCGTCGTCCGAGACTTCCTTGGTGACCACGCTGACGATGGTCGGCCGCAGCTGCGGGCTGTACTCGAAGCAGAGCTTGGCGAACCGGTCTCTGGCCACGTACACGACGAACACCGCGGCGTCGAACATGGACGCGAAGGGCACCGCCACGCGCGCGGAGAGGGTGAAGTCGCCCTCCGGGGGCAGGCCGAGCAGCATGCCCGCGGCGTAGTCGCCGCCGCTGCCGTTCGGGTCGATGAACAGGTCGGAGGTGGCCGCGCCGGTCAGGGTCAGGGTGCCGACTTTGTCCACCGCGTGCTTGACCGGCAGGTCCCCGAACGCGGTGAGGGCGAAGGGTAGGGCCGGATGATTGATCGACGCGCTCATACTGCCTCTCCTGCGCGGGCAGACCCCCTGTGCCGCACCGCGATTGCCGGTTAGAATTGAACACGTTCAAACTCACCTGCGCCGGGGGGGAGGGATCCGGTGAGTCGCTCAGCGATCGCTAGCCTGATCGAACGCAGGCTTCTGGTCAACTTCCGGCTGGATCCCGAGGCCGCCGCCCGGATCCTGCCCGCCGGGACGCGTCCGCTGCTGCGCCGCGGCCACGCCGTCGGCGGGATCTGCCTGATCCGGCTGGCCGGGATGCGCCGGACCGGCGGGACCGGGACCGCCCTGCCCAGCCTGGCCGACCTGGCCGGACGCTTCGGCCTGCGCAGCGAGATCGCGGTGCACCGGATCGCCACGGTCTGGGACGGGCCGGACGGCCAGGAATCAGGGGTCTACATCCCGCGCCGGGACACCGACTCGCGGCTGACCACGCTCACGGCCGGACTGTTCCTGCCCGGGGAGCACCACCTGGCCAGGTTCGAGGTGCAGGAGTGGCCGGACCGGGTGCGCATCGGCTTCCGCAGCGCGGACGAGACCACCCACGCGCGGATCGAGGCGCAGGCCGCGGACCGGCTGCGCGGCAGCGCGCTGTTCGCAGACCTCGACGAGGCGGCCCGGTTCCTGCGCGAGGCGCCGGACGGCTACGCGGCCCTGCCCGACGCGGCGTGGGACGGCCCGGACGCGGGCGGTCAGAGCGGCTCGGGCAATCCGGGCGGTCCGGAGGAGTCCGGCAGCGAACGCGGCGAACAGCCGCGCCGGGAGATCCGGGCGTTCTCGGTGCGCCCGGCCGCGCTCATCGAGGTCTCCTCCAGCTACTTCGAGGACCCGGAGCGCTTCCCGCCGGGCACGGCCGAGCCGGACAGCGCACTGCTGGTGCGCGACCTCGAGGCGCTGCGCGAGGCCCGTCCCGCGCGCAGGGCGCACCGGCCCGCACGTCCGGCCGTGCATCCGATCTGAAAGATCTGAGGGTTCTGCGACGAAGCGCTGGACAACCGCGCCGGGCCGGGATGAGGATGGGCCCACCGGCGCTGCGCACCACGCCGTCCTCCCCCGCGATCGAGGAGTTCCGCATGACCCTCACCGCCGCCGAGATCCCCGGCTACCTCGCCGGCACCTGGACCGTCGACACCATCCACTCGCACGTCGGCTTCACCATCAGACACATGATGGTGAGCAAGGTGCGCGGCCGCTTCACCGCGTACACCGCCGAGTTCACCACCGCCGAGGACCCGCTGGCCTCGCACGTGTCCGCGGTGATCGACGCCTCCTCCATCGACACCGGCAACTCCATGCGGGACGACCACATCCGCTCCGCCGACTTCTTCGACGCGGCCAACCACCCCTCGATCACCTTCGCCTCCACCGGGATCCGGGCCGAGGACGGGGAACTGATCCTGGACGGCGAGCTGACCATCCGCGGCGTGACCAAGCCGGTCGCCCTCGCGCTGGAGTCCCCGGCGTTCGGCCCCGGGCCGCAGGGCGGGACCAAGTCCGGCTTCAGCGCCACGGTGGAGATCGACCGCACCGACTTCGGCGTGAGCTACAACGGCCCGGTGCCCGGCGGCGGCGCGGTGCTGGGCAACAAGGTGCAGATCATCCTGGACATCGAGGCGAGCCTCCAGGACCCGAAGGAAGACTGACGTGTCGCACGCGGCCCCATGGCCCTGCTGATCGAACGCTGGCAGCGCCACGGCCAGCACCGACTGTACGTCAAGGACACCGAGACCCGCACGCAGCTGGGCTACTACGACTGCCGCACCGGGAAGCTCTCGCTCAAGGACGCCGAGCGCTCCTACGAGGTCGTGCTCGCCCTGCGCCCGTTCCTGTCCGGCTCGGTGCCCGAGGGCCTGGCCCACCTGATGCCGCAGTACCCCGCGCCCCCGGCCGAGGTGCTGGCCCGCACCGAGAGCTTCGAGACCTTCTCCGGCAGCTACGCCCGGCCCAGGCCCCGGGTGCTGGCCCGGGTGGCCCGCCCGCGCGGCCGGAAGGCCGAACGCGTGGTCGGCCGGCGCCTGGCCCGGCTCGGGCGGGACGGCTGGGACGTGCTGCGCGCGGCGCACCCGCACGAGGACGCCGAGGCGGCGTACCTGGTGATCGGCCCGCCCGGCGTGTTCACCGTCAGCACCCTGCGCCACGCCGGGGCGCGGGTGCGGATCGGCGCGCAGGCGGTGTGGGTGGACAACGCGATCAAGCAGTACCTGCGCAACGCCCGGCACGAGGCCGCCTCCGCCGGCCGCCGCCTCGGCGTGACGCTGGAGGCGCCCCCGCGGGTGATCCCGGTGCTGGCCTTCGTGGACGCCGCCGCGGTCGAGTCGCACGAGGGCCACCCGGACGTCATCGTGGTGCGCGGCGAGCGGATCGACCAGGAGCTGCGCGACTGCGTCGGCGAGCTGAGCCTCCCGGAGCGCGACCGCATCGTCGCGGCCGCGCACCGCACCGCGGCCTGGTCGATCTAGAGACCGTCCGGACTCCGCGACGATCCCGGGCTGGCCCCGAGCCGGGCCTCGACCTGGGCGAGTTCGGCCTCGTAGTTGGTCCAGGCGCCGATGGTGCGGTAGCCGATGCGCGCGTTGACGGCGATCATGCCGGCGTTGTCCGCGGCGGTGCCCGTGGCCACCAGGCGCGCCCGCGGGTGCCGCTCGACCAGCCAGAGCATCATCGCGCCCTTGATCCAGACCGCGAGGCCGCGGCGGCGGAACGCCGGCAGCACCGTCGTGTACTGCTGCTCGATGCGCTTGGCGTCGGCGGACGGGTAGCTCAGTTCCGTGATGGCGGCCACCTCGCCGCTCTCCTCGTGCACCGCCGCCATCACCGCGTGCCGCTCGCCGAGCCGCCGCCAGCGCTCCTCGTGCGCGCGGACCCGCTCGACGGTCCACTCCGGGTAGCGCAAGACGCTGCGCTGCAACGGTGCCCCGCCGATCGCGCTGCGGGCCCGGGCGTAGGACTCCACGAGGGCTTCGGGCGCGGCGTCGGTCCACAGTTCCAGCCGGAATCCGGCCGGCGGCTCGGCCCGCCACGCCGCGGGATCGGCGCCCTCGATCTCGAGCACCTGCCGGACGTAGGAGTAGACCGGGCGCAGGCCCAGGGCCGCGGCCACCGCCTCGCCCGGCGAACCGGAGCCGACCGCGCCGACCCACACGATCTCGCGCCCGGTGCCCCGGACCCCGGCCAGACACTCCACCATCAGGGCCCTGGCGATCCCGCGGCGGCGCCGGCCCGGGACCACGTACACGCCGACGCCCACCATGTGCGTGTTCTCCCGCCGCGGCAGGATCAGGCTCGCGGTCGCGGCCGCCTCGCCGTCCGGCGTGCGGGCCAGCAGGAGGCGCCGCGCGGGCAGGTCGGGACCGGTCTCGCCGGCCCGCCGGGCGAAGTCCTCGAAACTCGTCTCCGCGTTGCGCTCGGCGTTCTCGGCCGTCCCCGCCAAGGTGAGCCGGTAGAAATCCCGCTGATCCGCGTTCACCGGGCCGGCGGCGGCATCCTCGAACGTGACTTCTGTGATGTGCACCGCGTTGATGTGCATCGCCGCTCTCTCTCGGTGGGACTCGCCGCAGTGTAGAGGAGGTGTTCCGATCTCTGATGTGGCGCGACCCGAGGCCCCGGGCGGCGCCACGCACCGGAACGGCTCGCCCAGGGGCATTGCGGGGTTGAGTCCCGGCTTGGCCAAGGTTTCGTAAGATTCCGCGGATTGCTTCGCCGACCGCGCGAAGCCGTGCCAGACTGCCCCGCATGCCGAGACGAGTACGCCGGAGGCGTCACCTGCCCACCGGCGGATACCGTGAACACCGGCTCGCGATCTGGGGCGTGACCGGCTGCGTGGCGGTGGCCGCCGGCGTGGCCCTGACCGCCGGGCTCGCCGCCGCCTCCCCCCAGCTCGGCGACATCCCGGGCACCACCGACCGCCGCCCGGCGCTGGCCGGCCTGCCGACGCTCCACCCCACGACCGCGGCGCTGACGAGCGCTCAGAAACCGAACGCGGGTACGAATCAGCGCCCGACGGCGGCCGCGACGTACTCGCCGACGCCCGCGACGCTGCCGGCCTCCGCCTCGCCGCGGGCTTCGCTTCGCCCAAGGGCGCGGGCGAGCTACCCCGCGCATCCCTGACTCCCGCGCCACCGAAAATCCGCGCGCATCCGCCCCCCGCGCACCACGACGTGTCATTCGCCACAGCGCGCCAGGGCGACGGTGGGACAGCGGCGCTGCGTGCGCGTATGCTCCCAGCCAACGTGGGACGGGAAGGGGT
>NZ_JAGSOG010000153.1 GCF_018139695.1 Actinospica durhamensis
GGGCGGGCCTATCGCCGTGATCAACACCTGGAACCGGCTCGGCGCCACCGCCCGCCCCTGGACGCTGGAATGAGCGAGACTCCCTTGATCGACGCAAGCGATGGAGGTCTCTGACATGTCCTACCCCGAGCCGCGCTACACCGGCGAGCACGGCGAGATCAGCGCCTGGAACCGGAGCGCGGACCAGCCCGCGGAACTGCCCTACCGGTCCGGCAACCAGGTCCATTACCTGGCCACCGGCGCGAGTACGGACGGGAAGTTCGGGCTCTACCGCTGGGACTTCAGCGCGCAGCCGACCGGCCCGTCCCCGCACTTCCACCGCACCATCTCGGAGTCCTTCTTCATCCTCTCCGGCACGGTGCGGCTCTACGACGGCAGGGAGTGGGTGGACGCCACGGCGGGCGACTTCCACTACGTGCCGGAGGGCGGGATCCACGCGTTCCGCAACGAGTCGGGGCAGGAGGCCTCGATGCTGATCCTCTTCTCCCCCGGCGCGCCGCGCGAGGAGTACTTCGAGTCGATGGCACGTCTCGCCGGGCAGCCCGACAGCGAGGAGCTGCGGGCCGAGCGCAAGCGGATCGCCGAACTGCACGACAATATCTGGCTCTGAGTCGGCTCCGGCAGGTGGGGCGTGCCCGGACGGGGCGCGCCCCACCTGGCAGACTGGCCCAGGACGGTTCCGGACGAAAACGGCCGGATGACGCAGCCGGACCACACGGTGTGAACGTGCCCAGAAGGAGTGCCATGCAGCAGGTGAAGGCGGTCATCGCGCGGAGCAAGGGCGCGCCGGTCGAGCTCGTGACGATCAACGTGCCCGACCCCGGTCCGGGCGAGGCGGTGGTGAAGGTCCAGGCGTGCGGCGTGTGCCACACCGACCTGCACTACCGCGAGGGCGGGATCAACGACGAGTTCCCGTTCCTGCTCGGGCACGAGGCCTCCGGCATCGTCGAGGCGGTCGGGGACGGGGTGACCGAGGTCGCGCCCGGTGACTTCGTGATCCTGAACTGGCGCGCGGTGTGCGGGCAGTGCCGGGCGTGCCGGCGTGGGCAGCCGTGGTACTGCTTCGCCACGCACAACGCCAAGCAGAAGATGACGCTCGAGGACGGCACGGAGCTCTCCCCGGCCCTGGGCATCGGCGCGTTCGCCGAGAAGACGCTCGTCGCGGCGGGTCAGTGCACGAAGGTGGACCCGAGCGCGCGCCCGGCCGCGGTGGGCCTGCTCGGCTGCGGCGTGATGGCCGGGATCGGCGCCGCCATCAACACCGGCGCCGTCACCCGCGGCACCTCCGTCGCGGTGATCGGCTGCGGCGGCGTCGGGGTGGCCGCGATCGCCGGCGCCGCGCTCGCCGGGGCCGGACCGATCATCGCCGTGGACATCGACGCCAAGAAGCTCGCCACCGCCGCCCGCCTGGGCGCGACCCACACCGTGGACTCCTCGGCCACCGATCCGGTCGCCGCGATCCAGGAGCTGACCGGCGGATTCGGCGCGGACGTGGTGATCGAGGCGGTCGGGCGGCCGGAGACCTGGAAGCAGGCGTTCTACGCGCGCGACCTGGCCGGCACCGTCGTGCTCGTCGGCGTGCCGACGCCGGAGATGAAGATCCCCGACCTGCCGCTGATCGACGTGTTCGGCCGCGGCGGAGCGCTGAAGTCCAGCTGGTACGGCGACTGCCTGCCCAGCCGCGACTTCCCCGTGCTGGTCGACCTCTACCAGCGCGGCAAGCTCGACCTCGACGCGTTCGTGAGCGAGGAGATCGCCCTGACCGACGTGGAGGCGGCCTTCGACCGGATGCACCACGGCGAGGTGCTGCGCTCGGTGGTGATCCTGTGACCGCGGCCCGGATCGACCACGGCGTCACCTCCGGCACCTTCAGCCTCGACGGCGAGACCTTCGAGGTGGACAACAACGTCTGGGTCGTCGGCGACGACCAGGAGTGCATCGTCATCGACGCCCCGCACTCGGTCGAGGGAATCATGGCCGTGGTGGGCGAGCGCAAGGTCAAGGCCATCGTGTGCACCCACGCGCACGACGACCACGTCCGCGTCGCCCCCGAACTGCGCGAACGCACCATCGCGCCGATCCTGCTGCACCCGGACGACCGCCCGCTGTGGGAGCTCACCCACACCGACTACCTGTGGGACGCCGACCTGACCGACGGTCAGACCCTCACCGTCGCCGGCACCACCCTCCAGGTGCTGCACACCCCGGGCCACGCGCCCGGCGCCGTCTGCCTCTACGCGCCCGAACTCGGGGCCGTCTTCACCGGCGACACCCTCTTCCACGGCGGCCCCGGCGCCACCGGCCGCTCCTACAGCGACCGAACCGTGCTCGAGGCCTCGATCCACGCGAAGCTCTTCGCCCTCCCGGACGAGACGATCGTGCACACCGGCCACGGCGAGGACACCACCATCGGAGCCGAGCGCAAGCAAGAGCTCTGACGAAGGCCGCGGCCGTCAGCGCGTCAGCCGACGGCCGCGGTCGAACTCGCCTCGGTCAGCACGCCGTCGGAGATGGTCAGTACCCGGTCCGCGATCTCCATCAGAGCCGCGTCATGGGTGGCGATCAGGGCGGTGACGCCCTCGGAGCGCACCAGGGTGCGCAGCAGGCGCATGATCTGGGCGCCGGTCTCGGCGTCGAGCTGGCCGGTCGGCTCGTCGGCGAGCAGCAGGGCGGGTTCGGCGGCCAGGGCACGGGCGATGGCGACGCGCTGCTGCTGGCCGCCGGACAGCTCGTGGGCGCGCTGGCGCATGTGGTCGCCGAGCCCGACCAGGCGCAGCAGCGAGGCGACCCGCTCCTCCCGCCGGGCGGACGGGACGCCGAGCAGGCGCAGCGGCACACCGACGTTCTCGGCCGCGGTCAGGATCGGGATCAGGCCGAAGGACTGGAAGATGAACGAGACCTGCTTGCGGCGCAGGGCGAGCAGCTGCGCGTTCGAGATCGCGTCGAGCCGCCGGCCGGCCACGGTGACGGTGCCCTCGTCCGGGCGGTCGAGGCCGCCGAGCAGGTTCAGCAGGGTGGTCTTGCCGGAGCCGGAGCGCCCGCGCAGCACGACGAGTTCCCCGGCGCCGATGCTGAAACTGACGCCGCGTAGAGCGTCCACCCGCGCCGTCGCGCTGCCGTAGCTGCGGCGCAGCCCCTCGACCTGCACGATCGTGGTCTCGCTCATATCCTCGGCTCCTGTTCGTCCGCGCGGACGGTGATCTGTTCCGGTTCGAGGCCGAGCCGCACCCGGTCGCGCAGGTTCAGCGCGGCGACGTACTCGGGCGGCAGCTGGATCCGGCCGCCGCGGTCGAGCACCGCGTACTCCTGGGCCGTGCTGCGCTCGCCGAACTCGGTGCGCAGCACCTCGCTGCTGGTGCGCCCGCCCCTGATCTGCACGGTGCGCGGCACCTGGCCGGAGACCTGCTCGTCGTGGGTGACGATGAGCACGGCGACGCCCAGCTCCTGGTTGACCGTGCGCAGCGCCTGGAAGACGGTGTCCGCGGAGGCCGTGTCGAGCTCGCCGGTGGGCTCGTCGGCGAGCACCACCTTGGGCCGGTTGGCCAGCGCCACGCCGATGGCCACCCGCTGCTGCTCGCCGCCGGAGAGCTGTTCGGGCCGGCGCCCGGCGCACTGGGCGACGCCCAGCAGCTCCAGCAGTTCCTGGGCCCGGCGCCGCCGCTCGCCGCGGCGGACCCCGGCCAGTTGCAGCGGGGTCTCGATGTTCTCCTGTGCGTCCAGGTAAGGCAGCAGATTGCGACCGGTCTGCTGCCAGATGAACCCGACGGTCTCGCGCCGGTAGCGCAGCCGCTCGCGGCCCTTCATGGTCAGCAGGTCGTGGTCGGCGACCCTGGCCCGGCCGGCGGTCGGCCGGTCGAGGCCGGAGAGGATGTTGAGCAGGGTCGACTTGCCCGAGCCGGAGGCGCCGACGATCGCGGTCAGCTCGCCCGGCCGGATCAGCAGGTCGAGACCCTGCAGGGCCTGCACCTCGACCCCGTCGGCCGCGTACACCCGCACCAGGCGGTCGCACAGGATCAGCGCGTCCGAGCCGTACGCGGCGGCCGCCCGGGCGGCGCTCGCGGCTTCGAGTTCCAGACTCGCCAGGTCGGCGGCCGGCGATTGCGCCTCGGTCATCCGTCTTCTCCCATCCTCAGCTGCGCGGGCACGTTGCGCCGGCGGGCGATCGCGGCCTGCAGCAGTACGCCGCAGCCGGTCAGGCCGAGGGCGGCGGCCACGGTCAGCAGCGGGGCGGCCAGGTCGAGCCGCAGCCCGCTCTCGCTCGCCAGTCCCGTGAACACGGTCAGGTTCAGTGCGCTGCCGAAGACCGCGGGCAGCGCGAGGGTGGCCAACAGCCCGCCGAGCGCGGTACTCGCGGCCAGCGGCGCGGTCTCGGCGAGCGCGATGGCGCGGGCCTGACGCGGACTGAGGCCGAGCGTGCCGAGCAGGGTCAGCCGGCGCGCGCGGGCGGCCGCGGTCAGGGCCAGCGCGAGCAGGATCGCGCAGATCCCGAAGCAGGCGGCGGCGCCCAGGCCGAGTACGTACCCGAACTCGGCGAGCCCCTCCAGCGGCTGGTGTTCGAGCTCGTCGAGGGCTTCGGTGCGGTAGAGCACGTGGTTGGCTCCGGGCACGGTCGCGGCCAGCGCGGCGTTCACCTCGGCCGCGGCGATTCCGTTGCCGGACACCAGGATCTCGGACACCAGCCAGTAGTCCGGGTACGCCGCGGTGGCCCAGGCTGGCACGAGGATGAACGGCTCGCCCGGCCCGTACGCGGGGCGCGCCGGGCTCTGTGCCTGGACGCCCACCACGCGCACCTCGAAGGTCGGGGCGGCGCCGGGGATGAGCTTGAACACCGAGCCCACGGCGTATCCGCTGTCGGCAGAGACGACCACCGGGACGTCGCCGGCCACGCGCTGCGCGGGCAGGGCGTCGGCGAACGGCCAGGGCGAGTCCGCCGCGACGTCGGTGTAAGAGCTCGGATCCACCGAGTAGATCGCGGCGTTGGCGCCGCTGAAGTCCAGCTCCGCGACCGCCGTGGCGTGTGTGACGCCGGGGACCTTCTCCAGCGCGGCGACGGCCTTGGCCGCCTGGGCCGGATCGGTGCCGGTGCTCAGCGCGATCGAGACGTCGGTGCCGGTCTGCAGCCAGGCCTCCTCGGACCGCCCGGACTCGATGTTCTGGTAGGCCAGGCCGCCGAGCGCCGCGAGGGTGAGCGCCAGCACGATGGCGAAGGTGGGCAGCGCGAGGCCGAGTGCGGAGCGGGCCGCGCCGGTGAAGCCGAGGAACGCGGTGGCGCCGTCGCGGCGTTGGGCGGCCCGGGCCGCGGGCGCGAGCAGCAGCGGGTAGCAGCGCACCGCGACGGCGGTGGCCACCGCGGCGACCAGGATCGGGGCGAGCGCGCCGAGCGTGTTCGAGCCCGGATTCGTTCCGCCGAGTCCGCGCTGGCGCAGCACGACCACGGCCCCGACCGCGAGCAGCCCGAGGACGAGTTCGAAGACGCGTCGGCGGCCCCGGGGCCGGCGCCGGACCGAGTCGGCGGCCTCGGTGCGGGTACGCGCGGCGCCGCGGTGTTCGAGCACGGCGACCAGCGGCGGCCCGAGGAGCACGACGAGGCAGGCCGCGCCGAACAGGAACACCGACTGCGGGTCCGTTCCGTCGGACGCCGCCACGGCCAGGATCGCGGCCGCTGCGAGCGCGGGGACGGTCAGCGGTGCGAGGTCGACGAGCACCTGGCGGGCGAGTTGCGGCAGCGAGAGGCCGCGGGCCCGCAGCAGCGCGAGGTGGGTGCGGCGGCGGCCGATCACCAGCCGGGCGCACAGCAGCACGGTGGCCGCACCGACCGTCGCGACCCCGACCATGATCAGGCTGAGGATGGAGTCGACCGCGCTGCGCTGCGTCTGGAAGCCGGCCATGGTCTGGGCGGGCCCGGCGGTGATCTGCAGGTGCAGCTCGGTGGCGACGGTGCCGGAGGCGAACGCGGTCATCGCGTTCAGCAGCGATCCCGTGTCCTTCGCCCGGTAGCCGCCAGTGTCCAGCGGGACGCAGTACACGGACGCGGGGTAGTCGAAGCTGCCGTCCGCGTTCTGCACGTCGGCGAGATCGTTCATCTCCTGCGGCCCGATGAGCGCGGCGCTCCACCACAGGGTGGTGCCGTCCGGCTGGAGTTGCGGGTCGGGTGCGGTGAGATCCGGATCGTAGTTCCAGAAGGCCGAGGACGGGTCGGTCGGCTCGACGATCCCGGTGACGTGGAAGTCGACGGTGGCGCTGTGGATCACGCTGCCGACGTGCACGTCGAGGAACTTCGCGTTCGCCGCCGTGAGCGCGACCTCGAAGATCTCGCGGCCGTCGACGGTGCCTGCCGTGACCGGCAGCGAGCCGCTCACCAGGCGCATGTGCGCGTTGAGCCCGTCGCGGTATTCGAGGTTGAAGGTCACCGCGTTAGCGGCGGTGCGGATCCCCAGCCGCTTGACCAGTTTCGCCGCGGCCCACGCCTGGCCGGTCTCCGGCAGGGTCTGCGCGGGGGCCCCGTCGGCGAAGGTGTCCAGGGTCTTGTCGAGCGCGGACGGGCCGGCGACCGCGCCGCCCTGCGCCGTGGCCGTCCCGGCGACCGAACCGGCCGCGTCGAGGGTCTGCTGCAGCGAGCCGGTCAGCTGCCGGTCCACCAGGCCCTGGGCCGCGCCGGCGAAGAACGCCGTCAGGAAGCCCAGCAGGATCAGCAGGGCAACGCCGGGATAGCGCCGGGCCCGCAGCCGAGGCCGGCTCATCGGTCCGCTCCTTCCCGCAGCACGGCGGCCGTCTGCCGGCGCCGGGTGCCGCTGAGCGCGAACGTGGCCAGCGGCGCGGCGAGCAGCACCGCCACCCCGGCCAGCACCTGCGGCCACGGCGTGAGCACGGTTACCGGGGGCTGCGGCTTGGCCGCGGCGGCGGTCAGGGTGGCCACCGGAATCAACACCTTTCCGAACACGACGCCGATGCCGACCCCGGCCAGCGCGCCGAGGCCGACGAGCAGGGCCTGTTCCAGGCACAGCGTGCCGATCCGGCCGCGCCGGGAGAATCCGAGCGCGTCCAGCAGGGCGAACTCGGCCGAGCGCTCCGCCCGGGTGCTGAGCACGCTGACGATCAGTCCGCACAGCGCGAGCAGCATCGTCGCGAGGGCCACCGCGAGCAGCGCCCGCAGCGACTCCTCGGTCAGCGGCGCCGAGTCCAGCTGCCGCTCGAGCTGGGTACGGAAGGTGATGACCGCGCCCGAGGGCAGGCCGCGCGGCGTCTGGGTCGAGCTGTCGCGCAGCCACACCTCGTTCGGCGCGAGCTTCGCGGTCGCCTCGCTCACGATCAGGCCGCCGCCCGCGTTGGAGATCGTCGGGAATCCGTGCACCACCGCCACGATCCGCACCGTGATTTCGGTGCTGCCCGAGCCGAGGGAGACCGAAGTGAGGTCGCCGACGCCGAGGTGCAGCGTGTCGGCGAAGGTCTGGGTGGCGACGGCCGGGATGTCCGCCTGCGCGTCGAGCCCGCCCGAGAGGTCGTTCATCAGGGTGCTGAGCGGCACGGCGGACAGGTCGGAGCGGAGCGTCACGGTGCGCCCGGCACTGGCCGGATCGAGCGCCAGCAGCGTGGTCTGCAGGTTGCCGCCGTCCGGGACGAACACGGCCCGGAACAGCGGGCTCACTGCCCGCACGCCGGGCGACGCGGCGAGCGCGGCCAGGTCGGCGGCGGTGAAGGTGCCCGGGGCCACCCGCGCGTCCGCGTCGGCGTCGACGCTGAAGGCGGCCTGGTCGGCGGCGGAGCGTTCGGCGCTGGCGCGCTCGCTCAGCGAGAACACCCCGGTGGCGACGGCGAGCATGGTCAGCAGGACGGGACCGGCGAGTTTCAGCGGCCTGCGTCCGGTCTGCCAGAAGGCCAGCGGCACGGCCAGGGTGCGGTTGCGCCGGGTCAGCCGCTCGCCGAGCCGCGCGGCCGGCGGCAGCAGCCGCAGCGCGACGCTCGCGCCCGCGGCCAGCACGAGCGCGGGCGCGCCGATCGCGACCGGGTCGTAGCTGGCGTTGCCCGACTGGTCCGTGCCGACGATCGAGCCGCCGGAGAGCAGCTGCCAGCCGGCGAAGGCGGCGAACGCGAGCAGGGCCAGGTCGAAGCCCGCCCGGCCCAGGGCCGTGAGCGCCGCCTGCCTGCCGCGCCGCGTCCGCAGCGCCATCGGCGAGACCGCGGAACCGAAGGCGGGGGCCAGGATCACCGCGATCGCGGCCAGCGCGCAGCCGGCCACCCCGATCCACACCGACGGCGGAACGGCCACGTGCGGCCAGGGGGCGCTCTGCCCGCCGCCCAGCCTGCTGATCGCGGCGGCCAGCGGGCTCGCGGCGAACGGCGCGATCACCACGGCGGGCGCGGCCAGCAACAGGGATTCCATCGCCCGCAGCCGGATCAGCTGCGCGCCGGTGCCTCCGCGCGCCCACAGCAGCGCCGCCTCGGTCTCGCGCACCTCGGACAGCAGCCGCACCACGATGAAGAGGGCTGTGACGGCCACGATGAGCAGCTCGAGCAGCTCGGCGTCCACGAGCGACTGGGCGACCAGCACCGCCGGGGCGAGGCTCGCGAGCAGTTCGGGCAGCCGGGTGGTGGGCCCGGGGTTGCCGAGTTCGCCGCTGGAGGCGAAGCGGGAGAGCGCGGCCGACAGGGCGGTGGCGCGGGTGCCGAGGCCGGATGAGCCGATCGCCGGGAGGTCGGGATCGGCCACCCACTCCATCTGCTCGGCCGCGAACGTGCCGTGGCTGAGGTAGGAGGGGTCGGTGTAGAAGGGTCCGAGTGTGGTGAAGCCGCCGCTCTCCTCGCTGCCCGCGCCCGCCAGCGGATCGAGCCCCCAGTACGGATCGTTCGCGTCGACGGGTGCGAACACGCCCGTCACCACGACCGTCGCGTCGGCGTTGTTGTCGGTGGTGGTGCTGATCCGGCTGCCCGGCCCGGCGTGCAGGATCTTCGCGGCGGCCTGGTCGACGACGACCGGCACCTGCCCGCCGCTCGCCCCGGCCCGCGGCCACGAACCGGCCACGAGTCTCGCGTGCGCGGCGAGGTCCGGCGTCGTGAGCAGCACGCCGGCCTCGCGCGCGGAGGTGGCCGTGGCGGGCAGCGTCAGGTCGAGTTCCGGCGCCGCGTACACGGTCACCGCCACGCCGCCGAGCGCGTCGCTCACCCCGTCGTGGATCTCTGCCGACGCCTGGGCCGTGGAGACCAGCGGCGACGCGCCCTGCAGCGAGATCGCGGTCCCGCTCGCGCCGCGCAGCGCACTGCGCACCGCGGCGTCCGCGGCCTGGCTGCTGTACATGATCAGCGCCGCGGTGAACGCCGTGGTGAGCGCGACGGTCAGGATCACTGCCGCGATCACCGTGCGATGGACCCGCATCCGGCGCAGCGCCACCGGCACCCGCACCCGACGCGGCGAACGAGCACCCATGGATCCACCCCCAAGGACATCGGATAGAGACTGTCAACACGCGACGTCAGTCCGTGACCACTCCCCTTGAGTGTCGCGGACCGCGTTCACCGCTTACCGGCGCACGCGCGACGATCGAGCAGACTACTCCCGGAGGCGCGATGCCGTACACTCCCCGATCGCCCCGCCACCGTACCGGGTCCCCACGCGTGCGCACGAGTCCCCTCCCGCGCGGGGCCCGGGACGGCGAGGTTACTCGGCCGCCGCGCGCTCGAGCACCGGGCGGCGGCGCAGCGCGTGCCGCGTCATCCCGCGCGCGTTCCACGCGCTGTCGACCCGGTACAGGTCGGTGCCGGGCGGCACGATCTCGTCGATCCGGTCGAGCACCGCGTCCTCGAGTACGAGTTCCGCGCGCGCGAGCGAGGCCTTGAGCTGGTCGAGGGTGCGCGGGCCGAGGATGACGGAGGTCACCGCCGGGTGCGCGGCCACGAACGCCACCGCGAGTTCCGGCAGTGTGCAGCCGATCTCCTCGGCCAGCAGCGCGAACTGCTCCACCGCCTCGAACTTGGCCGCGTTGGCCGGATCGGCCGGATCGAACCGCTCGGCGGCGATCGAGGGACGGCCGGTGGTCAGGTCGATCTCTCGACCCTTGCGGTACTTGCCGGTGAGGAAGCCGAAGGCCAGCGGACTCCAGGTCAAAGTCCCCATACCCCACCTCTGGCAGACCGGCAGCACCGAGCGCTCGGTGCCGCGGGCGAGCAGCGAGTAAGGCGGCTGCTCGGTCCGGAACCGGTAGAGCCCCCGCTGCTCGGACACCCGGTGCGCATCGACGATGTCCTCGGCCGGGAAGCCCGAGCAGCCGAACGCGCGGATCTTCCCGGCCCGCACCAGATCGGTGAGCGTCGCCAGCGTCTCCTCGATGTCGGTGTCCGGATCGGGGCGGTGGATCTGGTAGAGGTCGATCCAGTCCGTCCGCAGCCGGCGCAGGCTCTGTTCGGCCTCGTGCACGATCCAGCGGCGCGAGTTGCCGCTCCGGTTGCGGCCCTCTCCCATCGGGAAGTGCACCTTGGTGGCCAGGACCACCTCGTCGCGGCGCCCCTGCAGCGCCTCGCCCACGATCTCCTCGGACTCGCCCTTGCTGTACATGTCGGCGGTGTCGACGAAGTTGATCCCCTGGTCCAGGGCGCTGTGCAGGATGCGGGCGCAGTCCTCGTGGTCGGGATTGCCGATGTAGCCGAACATCATCGTGCCGAGGCAGTACGAGCTCACCTCGATGCCGGTGCCGCCGAGGGCGCGGTATCTCAAAGTCATGGCTACGACGCTAGAAGCTAGAGTCGACTCAAGGTCAAATGCACCAGGTCGCATGCATCGGGACGGCGAGAGGCGGGGCGCACCCATGACGATGACGCAGCAACAGCAGCACGAGCACGCCGATGTGGAACGGCTGAGCATCGGACAGGTGGCCGAGCGCACCGGGCTGAGCGTGCACACCCTGCGCTTCTACGAGGCCGAGGGACTCATGGTCGACCCGGTCGAGCGCCTGGCCGGGGGACGCCGCAGCTACCGTGCGGACGACGTCGAGTGGCTGACGATCTGCACCAACCTGCGCTCCTCCGGCATGCCCCTGCCCGAGATCCGCCGCTACGCCGAACTCGTGCGCGAGGGTGCGGGGAATGAGGAGGACCGGCTCGATCTGCTGCGCCGGCACCGCGAGGAGGTGCTCGACCGGATCGCGAAGCTGCACGGGTGGCTCGAGGTGATCAGCCACAAGGTCGCGGTCTACGAGGAACGGCTCGACCACGGCGCCACCGGCCGGCTGTGGGTCCAGGAGTGCGCGCTGCTCGACCGGGCGATCGAACCGGCGGACTGAACGGTCCGCGGACCCGGCTCACCAGGCGAGCTCGGTCTACAGCGACAGCGATGTGCTCGGCACTTCATCGGGGCTGACCACCGTCTGACCCGAGGCGGCACCGGCCTTTCGGCGCGGCAGTCTCAGCTCGCTGATCAGCACGCCGAGCACGATGAACCCGGCCCCGACCAGCGCGAGGGCGGGCAGCCGGTCCCCGCTCAGGCGCCCGACCACCCCGCCCCAGACCGGTTCGCCGGCGTAGATCACGGTGGCCCGGGTGGCCGGGACGGACTTCTGCGCCCAGTTCATGGTGAGCTGGATCAGGGCACTGGCGACGCCGAGGCCGACCGCCGCGCTGAGCCAGATCCAGGAGAAGGACGGGACCGCCTCGCCGGTGACCGGCATGGCGAGGAACGCGAGCAGCCCGGCGACGAGCAGCTGGACCACGGTGATCCGGCGCAGGTCGACGTTCCCGGCGTACCGGCTTATCAGCACGATCTCGGCGGCCGCGGCCACCGCGGCGCCGAGTGTGGCGAACTCGCCGGGACCCGCGTGCACGGCCGCGCCGTGCGGACCGGCCAGCAGCATCAGGCCGATGAACGCGCTGGCGATGCCGAGCAGCGCGGCCGGCTTGGGCGGGCGGCGGGTGAGCAGCCATTGGAAGAGCGGGACCATCGGCACGTAGAGCGCGGTGATGAAGGCGGACGCGCTGCTCGGGATGGTGCGCAGGCCGTAGGTCTGCAGGCCGTAGCCGAGGAACAGGGTGAGCCCGATCAGCGCCCCGGCGGCCAGTTCGTGCCGGGTCGCTCCCCGCAGAGCGGTGGGGAAGACCAGTAGGGTGAGCAGCCCGGCGGTGGTGAAGCGGAGTCCGACGAAGAAGAGAGGGCCGCTGTGGCGCATCGCGATGTGGATGATCAGAAACGTCGTACCCCAGACCATCGTGACGGCGACCAGGGCCAGGTCGTGGTGTCCGAAGGCGAGTCGGCGGCGGTTGCGGGTCGAGGCGATGCGCAGCATACTGCATACGATATGCGCACTATAGTGCACGACTCAAACCGGGGTTCCGAGCCGCGGCTGACCCCGCGGTCGGAGCAGCGCCCGGATCAGCGCTCGGACGTGCTCGGCTTCGTCGCGCAGAACCTGCGGCGGCTGCGCCGGCGGGCCGGGCTCAGCCAGGCCGCGCTGGCCGAGGCCTCGGGTATCAGCCGCCGTATGATCGTCAACCTCGAGGGCGGCGCGACGAACATCAGCCTCTCCAGCCTCGACCACCTCGCCGAGGCGCTCGGCGCGGACTTCGTCGACCTGGTCATCGATCCGCAGGCGCACAGCCGCCGGATCGAGGCGGTGGCCTGGCGCGGCAGCGCGCCGCAGAGCGAGGCAATGCTGCTCGGCAGCGTCCCGGCCCGCAGCTCGGCCCAGCTGTGGACCTGGGCGCTGGGCCCGGGCGACCGGTACACGGCGCAGCCCGACCCCGACGGCTGGCACGAGATGATCGTGGTCACCGAGGGCCGGGTGCTGATCGACCTCGCCGAGGGGCCGGTCACCGTCGAGGCCGGCGGCTACGCCATATACGGCAGCGCCCAGCAGTACGCCTACGTCAACGTCGGCGCCGGCGTCGCCCGGTTCATCCGCACCGTCGTGGCCTGAGTCGCCGCCATGGCTTGGGCGGCCGCGGTGTCAGGGCCGCGTCACGCCGCCGAGAGCGCGTATCCCTCCGCCGGGGCGAAGCCCGCGCCGTGGTGCAGGGCCAGGGCCTCGGCGAACCGGCTGACGGCGCGGGTGAGCCCCGCGGCGGAGTCGGCCGCCAGCACGGCGCCGCCGTCGGGCTCGCGGGTGATGTCCTGTTCGAGCACGAAGTAGCCCTGCACGATCTGCGCGGAGCCGAGGGAGCTGAGCACCGGACGCAGGGCGTAGTCGATGGCGAGCACGTGCGCGGTGGTGCCGCCGGTCGCCAGCGGCAGCACGACCTTGCGGGCCAGGCCGGACTGCGGCAGCAGGTCAAGCAGGGTCTTGAGCAGGCCGGAATAAGCGGCCTTGTACACCGGGGTCACCACCACCACGCCGTCCGCGCGGGCGAAGAGGTCAAGGGCGGCGGCGATGGCCGGATGCCCGGTATCCGCGCCCAGCAGGGCTGCGGGCGGCAGCTCGCGGGCGTCGAGCGGGTGGACGTGGTGGCCGAGCCCGGCCAGGTGCGCGTCCACGAGTCGGCGCGTGGCGGCGGACTTCGAGGTCGGGGAGGGGCTGGCGGAGACGGTCAGGATCGTGGCCATGTGCGGGTGCACCTTCGCTGCTCGGCGGGGTTGACGGAGTTCACGGGGCCGCCGAGCCTGACGGCTGCGGCGGCGCGGGCGTCCGGTGCCGCGGACGCCGAGCAATTGACACCAGGAGGAGTCTATTTTGGTAGGGTGCCCCGCGCAAGCCTCCGCGCGGCGGCCCGCCCGTCCCGGTCCGGTCTGGAGTGGAGTTCCCGAATGCGCGTCTCGGCGAGAACCGACTACGCCCTGCGTGTGCTGGTGTCCCTGGCGGCCGACGCCTCGCGTCCGCTGACCTGTGAGGGCATCGCCGAACAGCAGCAGATCCCGTACCGCTTCCTGAAATCCGTGGTGCGCGACCTGCGCCTGGCCGGGCTGGTGCGCAGCCAGCGCGGCTGCGAGGGCGGGTACTGGATCGGACGCGAGGCCGCGGCGATCTCGATCGCCGAGGTGGTGCGCGCGGTGGACGGCGAGCTGTTCACCGTCAACGGCGAGGTGCCGGAACCGACCGGCTACCCGGCTCCGGCGGTGCGGGTCGAGACGCTCTGGCGCGGGCTGCACGCGCACCTGACCGATATCTTCGCGGGCGTGAGCATCGCCGACCTGGCCGGCGGCGAGCCCGGGGCCCGGGCGGCGGCGCTGTTCACGGACGCGCTCGCCCAGGCCTAGCCCGCACGGGCCCCTACAGACAAGGATCGAGAGCATGGCACACACCGACGACGCGCGGTTGGACCACTGGCACGGCGAGCTGCGGCACATCCGCGGCTCCGAGCTGAGCGGGAACACGAATCAGACCACGGGCATGACCCGGTTCGAGGCGGTCTCCGGCAAGACCGTCGGCTCGACCAAGGTGTGGATGGGCCAGACGCACGTGGCCCCGTCCACCAGCTCGGGCGACCACCACCACGGCGAGGCGGAGACCGCGATCTACGTGGTCTCCGGCAACCCGGTGTTCGTCTTCGCGGAGGGCGAGCAGGAGGTGCGGATCGAGACCGAGCCGGGCGACTACGTGTTCGTACCCCCGTACGTGCCGCACCGCGAGGAGAACCCGGGCACCGGCGAGGCGGTCGTGGTGATCGCGCGCAGCAGCCAGGAGGGCGTGGTGGTGAACCTGCCGAGCCTGTGGGCCCGGGTGGAGCGCGACGCGGACGGCGCGCAGGACGCCGCGAACCCGGCGGACGGCGGCGAGTGCGCGTGAGCGGCGCGGCCGAGCCGGTGCTCACGGTCTGCGAGTACACCGATCCGGCCTGCCCGTGGGCCTGGGGCTCCGAGCCCAAGTTCGCCCGGCTGCGCGCCCTGCTGGCCGCGGCGGGCGAGGGCGTGGTGTGGCGGCGGGTGTACGGGATCTTGTTCGACGAGGGCGAGGCGCCCGCGCCGGATCCGGCCGCCGAGGCGGCCTGGTATCTCGAGGAGGTGCGCGAGATCTCCGGGCACACCGGCGCGCCCTGCCCGCAGCGGCTGGAGTGGGTCGCGGCCACGAGTTGGCCGATGGCGCTGGCGGCGAAGGCGGCGCAGTCACAGGGGCCTGAGGTGGCCGAGGCGGTGCTGCACCGGCTGCGCGCGACCACGTTCGTGGACGGGCGTCCGGCGGACACCCCGGAGCGGGTGCTGGCGGCCTTGCGCGAGGTATCCGGACCGGCCGAGGGCGGCGCGGCCGGCCTGGATCTGGAGCGGTTGGCGCGCGAGGCCGCGTCCGCGGAGGTCCTCGCGGCGGTGCGCCGCGACCACGCGGAGACCCGGAATCCGTGCGCCGAGGTCTTCGCCATCACGGAACAGAGCAGGCATCCGGGACGGGCCAAGCCGCTGGGTGAGGACCCGGCCGACGGGTACCGCTACGCCCTGCCCACGCTGGTGTTCGAGGGCGCAGGCGGTCGCGCGGTGGCGGCCGGGTGGCGGGCCCCGGCGGAGTATCTGGCGGCGGTCCGGCGGGCCGCGCCGAGTCTGTACGAGCTCTGCGACCTGGGCACCGAGTCGTCTCGGTGAATAAGACACATGCATGTGTCAATTGACAGCACGGCGTCCAGCCGCCACGATGGCCGCATGACTTGGACGCATCCCGGCGTGGTTTGCCGCTACGTCGACCTTCGGCGCACTTCCAGCGCCCTGTGTTGCTCCTGATCCGGATCACCTCCTCCCCGTGATCCGCGGGGGCACGCCCCTTCCCCGGCCAGCCGCGCGCCGAGCTCTCGAGCGCGCGAGGACGACGGCCGTGCGGCGCGTGACACCTGCCCCCGCATCTTCCATCCCCCAGCTCACCCCGTAGGCCGCGGCGCGGTTTCCGGCGGGTCGGCGCGTGCCGGCGTCCCCGCCCTGCCCCCCGCCCGGGCTGCACAAGATCGCATATATACCCATTGATAGGCCTGGCTCGGTGCGCCAGGCCCCTGGTCGCGCACGCCCCGAAGGCGGTCCGGACGCGGCCGGCGCACCGCCACCCAACCCGTAGGAGAGGTTCCCCCCATGGACAACCGGATCAGCAGACGCGGCGCGCTCGGACTCGCCGCGGGTGTCTCAGTAGGCGGAGTGCTGACCCTGTCCGGCTGCGGCAGCAGCACGGACGCGGCGGACGCGGCGGGCGGCGCCGGCGGGGTCGGCGGCACCGTGAAGTGGGGCTGGGACCTGCCCACCTCCTGGGACCCGATCACCTCCTCGGCCGGCTGGGACGTGCACGCGCTCTCCCTGGTCTACGCGGGCCTGACCCAGGAGGACAAGACCGGCGTCGCGATTCCGGCGCTGGCCAGCGGCTGGACGTACAACGCGGCGGGCACCGAGGTCACCTTCACCCTGCGCCCCGGGCTGAAGTTCAGCGACGGCACGACGCTCGACGCGGCCGCGGTGGCCAAGAGCCTGGAGCGCAGCCGCACCGGCGCCGGCTCCCTGGTGGCCTCGCAGCTGATCTCGGTCGCCTCGGTCACGGCTCAGGGCACGGACAAGGTCGTGGTCACCCTGACCGAGCCGAACTTCCAGATCCCCACGCTCTTCGCCGGGAAGACCGGCATGATCGTGAGCCCGGCCGCGTTCGAGAAGGACGCGGCCGGCCTGGCGCTCAAGCCGGTGGGCGCCGGCCCCTTCCAGCTGACCTCGTACACGCAGAACGCCTCGGCCTCGCTGGTGCGCTTCGCCGGGTTCTGGAACGCCGCGCAGATCCGCATCCAGGACTTCCAGCTCTACCCGCTGCCGGACGCCTCCACCGTGGTCGCCGGGCTCGAGTCGGGCCAGTACAACGTGGCCTCCATACCGGGCAGCCAGGTCGCCGCGGCGAAGGCGGCCGGCCTGCAGGTACAGGTGATCGACTCGCTGGTGGTCGCGGTGCTCGACGTCAACGACGCGGTCGCCCCCTTCGACGACGACAACGTGGTGCTGGCGCTCAAGTACGCGGTGGATCGCAAGGCCCTGCTGCAGACCGCGCAGTTCGGCTACGGCGACGTGGCGTATCAGCCCTTTCCCAAGGGCTACGTCGGCTACAACGACGCGATCGGCGACATCTACGCGCTCAACCAGGCCAAGGCGAAGCAGCTGCTGGCCGCGTCCAAGTACGGCCCGAACCCGA
Source organism: Actinospica durhamensis (assembly GCF_018139695.1). Classification (GTDB taxonomy): domain Bacteria; phylum Actinomycetota; class Actinomycetes; order Streptomycetales; family Catenulisporaceae; genus Actinospica; species Actinospica durhamensis. The sequence continues at coordinate 17,049 of NZ_JAGSOG010000153.1, forward strand.
CCGTGACGATCAGCACCGCCGCGGCCGCGGGCGTGCCCGAGCAGCTGCAGGCGCAGCTGCAGGCCGTGGGCTTCAACGCGAGCATCAAGGTGATCCCGGAGGCCCAGTTCACCGAGCTGGTCTACATCCAGCACGAGGAGCAGCTGACCGTCGACGCGTTCGCCGGCCGCGACTCCGCGGTGCAGGCGTTCCAGGTGCTCTTCGGCACGCAGGGCCTGCTCAACCCGGGCCGGCACACCGTCGCGCAGCTGCAGTCCGAGCTCGCCACGGTCAACCAGACCCCGCTGGACAGCGCGAAGTACGCGGGCGCGCTGCAGCAGGCCACTGCGACGGCGGTGCAGCAGGCCCCGAACGTCTTCCTCTACACCGAGCCGCGCATCCTGGCGCGCGCCTCCTCGGTCTCCGCGATCCCCGAGTACCTCGTGGTGCAGCGGTTCGAGGGGGTGACGGCCGGATGAGCCGGTACGCCGGCACGCTGCGCGCCGTGGTGCGCGCGGTGTCGGTGCCGGTGACGGTGTTCCTCATCGCCACCTTCGGCACCTACGCGCTCGGTGCGCTCGGCGGGGCCAACCCCGCCGCCACCGTGCTCGGGCAGGACGCCACGCCGTCCGCGATCGCTCAGCTCAACCACCAGTACGGGCTCGACCGCCCGTTGCTGGTGCAGTACTTCAGCTGGCTCGGCCACGCGCTGAGCGGGAACCTGGGCACCTCGTACTTCACCTCGATCCCGGTCTCCACCTCGCTCGGCCAGGCGCTGCCGGTGGACCTGTCCCTGGCCACCCTCGCGCTCACCTTCGCGGTGCTGCTCGGCGGCGCGGCGGGGATCGCCTCGGCGCTGCGCCGCGGCCGCCCGCTGGACCGGATCGTCTCGGCGGTCTGCTCCGCGCTGGCGACGGTGCCGCCGTTCCTGGTCGGCATCACCCTGATCGTGCTGTTCGCGGTGGTCTTCCGGCTGCTGCCGTCCGGCGGATACGTCCCGCTGACCCAGAATCCGGGACAGTGGCTGCGGTTCGCGCTGCTGCCGGCGCTGGCGCTCTCGGCCGAGGGCGCCGCCGCGATCGCGCGGCAGTTGCGCACCTCGCTGGTCGGCGCGCTGGACGAGAACTACGTGCTGGGCGCGGCGGCACGCGGGCTCTCGGCCCGCCGGGTGCTGCTGCGGCACGCGCTGCGCAACGCCGCGGGTCCGGCGCTGACCGTGCTCGGCGTGCAGGTGCCCGCGATCATCGGCGGCGCGGTGGTGGCGGAGAAGATGTTCGCGCTGCCCGGCGTCGCGCAGCTGGCCCTGACGGCCGGCTCCGAGCGCGACGTGCCGGTGATCCAGGGCGCGCTGCTGGTCACCATCGGGGTGGTGCTGGTGAGCAACATCGCGGTGAACGTGGTGCTGACCCGGCTGACCCCGCAGGCCCGCCGTTCCCCGTCCGCCGCGCGGCGGCGTGCGGGTACGGCCCGAGCGGCGGAGGCCGCGGCATGAGCGCAACGCCGAACAACACCCGGCGGGTCGGAATCCTGCGCCGGGCGCTGCGCCTGAACAGCGCCCGGGTCGCCCTCGGCATCACCGTGCTGATCGCCGTGCTCGCGGTCTTCGGCGGCGCGCTGGCCCCGCACGACCCGCTGGCCCAGGACACCTCGGCGGTGTTGCAGGGCCCGAGCGGCAGGCACTGGCTGGGCACCGACTACCTCGGCCGCGACGTGCTCAGCAGGCTGATGGCCGGCTCCGGGCGCTCGATCGTCGGCGCGCTCGAGGCGGTGGGCATCGGCCTGGCGCTCGGCGTGCTGCCCGGCCTGGCCTCGCTCTGGCTCGGCCGGGTCTACGAGTGGGTCTCGCTGCGCATCGTGGACGCCTTCATGACGCTGCCCTACGTGGTGTTCGCGGTGGCGGTCACCGGCTTCTTCGGCAACAGCCTGATCGCGGCGATGACCGCGGTGGGCGTGCTGATCGCGCCGCTCTACTTCCGGGTCACCCGGGCCGCCGCGCTGGGGCTGACCCGGACCCAGTACGTCGAGGCGGCCGAGCTCTACGGCGCCTCGCGTCGCCGGATCCTGCGGCGGCACCTGTGGAGCAAGATCCTGCCGACCATCGCGGTGACCACGGCGCAGGCGCTGGCCGCCGCGCTGCTGATCGTCTCCTCGCTGGCCTTCCTCGGCCTCGGCGTGCAGCCGCCGCTGCCGACCTGGGGCGAGCTGCTGAGCTCGGACCTGGACTACCTGTCCCAGCAGCCCTGGGCGCCGCTGGTGCCCGGCCTGCTGATCATGCTGGTGGCCGGGGCGCTGAACGCGCTGGCCGACGCCGTCCGGGACGCCGGGAGCGCCGGCGCGCCGGGCACGCTCGCCGTCGATCAGGCCGCTGAGGCGCAGGCCGAGGACGGGCAGAGCGCCGAGACCGTCCCGGCGGCCGACCCGGTGCTGCGGGTGGCCGGGCTGCGGGTGAGCGTGCACGGCGGCCGGGCCGAGGCGGTGCACGGGGTCTCCTTCGAGGTCGGACGGGGCGAGATCGTCGGCCTTGTGGGCGAATCCGGCAGTGGCAAGACCCTGACCTGCCGGTCGGTGACCGGGCTGCTGGCGCCCGGCTGCGCCCGCTCCGGCGGCAGCGTCGAGCTGCTCGGCGGCGCGGACACCGAGCCGGTGGACCTCACCGCGCTGGACCGGGCCGGCTGGAACGCGGTGCGCGGCCCCCGGATCGGCATCGTCTTCCAGGACCCCGCCTCGTATCTGAACCCTTCGATCCCGGTCGGACGGCAGCTGGTGGAGGCGCTGCGCGCGCACACCGAACTGTCCAAGGCCCAGGCGCGAGCCCGGGCGCTCGAGCTGTTCGGCTCGGTGGGCCTGCGCGAACCCGAGACGGTGTACGCGCAGTACCCGCACGAGCTGTCCGGCGGCATGGCCCAGCGGGTGCTGATCGCGATCGCCATCAGCGGCGACCCCGAGCTGCTCATCGCGGACGAGGCGACCAGCGCGCTCGACGTGCTGGTGCAGGCCGAGGTGCTCGACCTGCTGCGGTCCCTGGTGCGCGAGCGCGGCCTGGCGCTGCTGCTGGTCACCCACGACCTCGGCGTCGTCGCCGAACTCTGCGACCGCGTGCTGGTGTTCGACGCCGGCCGCATCGTCGAGCAGGGCAGCGCCGCGCAGGTGGTCGGCGCCCCGGCGCACCCGCGCACCAAGCGTCTGCTGGACGCCGCGCTGGTGTGGCAGCCCGGCTTCGAGGACGTCCACAGCGAACTGATCGGAGCCGCGTCGTGAGCGTCGAGAGCCGGCCGCCCGCGCCGCTGCTGGAGATCGAGGACCTGGTCGTCGGGTACGGCGACCGGCACACCCCGCCCGTGCTCGACGGCGTCGGCCTTGACGTGAGCCCCGGCGAGATCGTCGGCCTGATCGGCGAGACCGGCTCGGGCAAGACGACCCTGGCCCGCGCGGCGGTCGGACTCGTGCCGGCCCGCTCAGGCCGGGTCGGCTTCGACGGCACCGACCTGACCGCGCTCGGCTGGCGCGCCCTGCGCGAGTTCCGCCGCCGCGGACAGGTGCAGTACGTCTTCCAGGACCCGCTGCGCGCGCTGGATCCGGATCTGACCGCGGCCGAGTCCGTGGCCGAGCCGCTGGCCGTCGCGGGCTCCGTGGATCGGGCCGAGCGCGCCGAGCGGGTGGCCCGGGCGCTGCGGGCCGTGGGGCTCGAGCCCGCGCACGGCGAGCGCGTGCCCGGCGGCCTGTCCGGCGGCCAGCGCCAGCGCGTGCTGCTGGCCCGCGCCCTGGTCACCGAGCCGCGGCTGCTGATCTGCGACGAGCCGGTCAGCGCGCTGGACGCGGCCAACCGCAACCACGTGCTGCGGCTGCTGCTGAACCTGCGCGACGAGTCCGGGATCGCGGCCCTCGTGATCACGCACGACCTGCACTCGCTCTCCGGCGTGGCCGACCGCGTCGCGGTGCTGCACGACGGCCGCCTGGTCGAGCAGGGCCGGGTGCGCGAGGTGCTGGACGCGCCGCAGCACCCGTACACCCGCCGCCTGCTGGCCGCGGCCCCGCGCCTGCACACCCTCGGTGCTCCGCCCGCCCCGGCC
>NZ_JAGSOG010000154.1 GCF_018139695.1 Actinospica durhamensis
CGCCTGCGCCGATCCCTCGCCACCCCGGCCCCGCCTCAACCAGCCTCCCGCGTGCACGTCGGCGAGACTACGCTCACATCCGCGGCTTTGTCGCTCCCGGGCCGCCACCCGCGTGGGAGCATGAGATGCAACGCGAATCAGGAGAGCGACGCGAAGTTACGAGCAGCCGCGCAGGAAGAAGGCACGACCCCGATGACCACCCAGCCCAACGCCTCCTACTCCTACACGGTCCGCCTTGAGGCACCGTCCCGAGGCAACGCGGTCTCCAAGCTGACGCGCACCGTGGAGGACGCCGGGGGTGAGATCACCGCGCTCGACGTCTCCGGCTCGGGCAACGACCGGCTGCGCATCGACGTCACCATCGCCGCCTACAGCAGCGCGCACGCGGCGCAGATCACCGACGGGCTGAAGGTGATCGACGGGGTCGAGGTCGGGCGCGTGTCGGACCGCACCTTCCTGCTGCACCTCGGCGGCAAGATCGAGATGGCCTCGAAGGTGCCGCTGCGCACCCGTGACGACCTGTCCATGGCCTACACCCCGGGCGTGGCGCGGGTGTGCAAGGCCATCGCGGACAACCCGGAGGACGTGCGCCGGCTCACCATCAAGCGCAACACGGTGGCCGTGGTCACCGACGGCTCCGCGGTGCTCGGCCTCGGCAACATCGGGCCGATGGCGGCGCTGCCGGTGATGGAGGGCAAGGCGGCGCTGTTCAAGCGCTTCGCCGGGATCGACGCGTGGCCGATCTGCCTCGACACCCAGGACACCGAGGAGATCATCCGCACGGTCAAGGCCATCGCGCCGGGCTTCGCCGGGATCAACCTGGAGGACATCTCCGCCCCGCGCTGCTTCGAGATCGAGCGGCGGCTGCGCGAGGACCTGGACATCCCGGTCTTCCACGACGACCAGCACGGCACCGCGATCGTGGTGCTGGCCGCGCTGACCAACGCGCTGCGGGTGGTGGGCAAGGACCTGGCCGCGGTGCGCATCGCCTGCTCCGGCGCGGGCGCCGCGGGCACCGCGGTGATCAAGCTGCTGCTCGACGCCGGCGCCAAGGACATCACCGTGGCCGACTACCACGGCGTGGTGCACTCCGGCCGCGAGGACCTCGGCCCGGAGGGCTCGGACCTGCGCTGGGTGGCCGAGCACACCAACCCGGCCGGCTACCAGGGCACCCTGCGCGAGGCGCTGGTCGGCGCCGACGTGTTCATCGGGGTGTCCGCGCCGAACATCCTGACCGGCCAGGACATCGCCACCATGGCCCCGCACTCGATCGTGTTCGCGCTGGCCAACCCGGACCCGGAGGTGGACCCGGCGGAGGCGCGCGAGCACGCCGCGGTGGTGGCCACCGGCCGCAGCGACTACCCGAACCAGATCAACAACGTGCTGGCCTTCCCCGGCTTCTTCCGCGGCCTGCTGGACGCGCAGAGCCACGACATCCGGCCGGAGATGCTGGTGGCCGCGGCCCGGGCGCTGGCCGACGTGGTGCACGAGGACGAGCTCAACGCCAACTTCATCGTGCCCTCGGTGTTCGACCCCGAAGTCGCCACCTCCGTCGCGGCCGCGGTCAAGAACGTGGCCACGGCGGAGAAGTGACGCCGCGTCGGCCGGGGGATCGGCCGGCGCGGGGGATCGCCTGACGGAGGGTCGGGCGGCTACGGCACCAGCAGGACCTTGCCGGTGGTCGCCCGGCCGGAGAGCGCGGTGTGCGCGGCGGCCGCCCCGCTCAGCGGGAAGCGGGCGCCGACGTTCACCGTGAGCTCGCCCGCGGCCACCGCGCTCAGGATCTCGCCCGAGCGCCAGAGCAGCTCCTCGCGGGTCTCGATGTAGTGCGCGAGGGTGGGCCGGGTCAGGAAGAGCGAGCCGCCCCGGTTGAGCCGCTGCACGTCGAACGGCGGGACCTGGCCGGAGGCGCCGCCGTAGAGCGCGAGCAGGCCGCGCTTGCGCAGCGAGCCGAGCGAGGCGTCGAAGGTGCTCGCGCCGACGCCGTCGTAGACCACGTCCACGCCCACGCCGCCGGTCAGCGCCCGCACCTCGGCGGCCAGGTCCTCCACCTCGGTGTACCGGATCACCTCGTCGGCGCCGGCCGCCCGGGCCACCTGCTCCTTCTCGGCCGAGGACGTGGTGCCGATCACCCGGGCGCCCTTGGCCTTGGCCAGCTGGGTCAGCAGCTGGCCCATGCCGCCCGCCGCCGCGTGCACCAGCGCGGTCTCGCCCGCCTTGAGCGGGTAGGTGGAGTTGATCAGATAGTGCGCGGTCATGCCCTGGAGCATCGAAGCCGCCGCGGTCTCGAGCTCGATCTGCCCGGGTACCGGGACCAGGCGGTCGGCCGTGACCACGTCGAACTCGGCGTACGAGCCGGAGTTGCCGTCGGCCCAGGCCACCCGGTCGCCGACGGCGAGGTCCGTGACACCCTCGCCGAGCTCCTCGACCGTGCCCGCGCCCTCGCCGCCGAGGATCGCCGGGAACGCGAGCGGGTAGACGCCGGAACGCTGGTAGGTGTCGATGAAGTTGACGCCGGCCGCCGCCACCCGCACCAGCACCCGGCCGGGGCCCGGGCGGGGGACCTCGGCCTCCGTGTAGTCGAGGACCTCGGGTCCGCCCGCCGCTCGGGCCACCGCCGCGCGCATCTGATTCTGGGTCATGTCAGCGGCAACGCCGCGCCGGTCCGGTGGAATTCCGGACCGGCCCGACTACGCCGGGAACTCGACCTGGGCGCCGAGGTCGGCGAGCTTGCGCCCGAAGTCCTCGTAGCCCCGGTTGATCAGCGAGATGCCGTGCACGCTCGAGGTGCCCTGGGCCGCCAGCGCCGCGATCAGGTAGGAGAAGCCGGCCCGCAGGTCGGGGATCTCCAGGTCGGTCGCGTGCAGCTTGGTCGGTCCGGAGATGACTGCGGAGTGCATGAAGTTGCGCTGGCCGAACCGGCACGGGGTGCCGCCCAGGCACTCCCGGTACAGCTGGATCTGCGCGCCCATGTCGGTCAGCGCCTTGGTGAAGCCGAGCCGCTTCTCGTACACCGTCTCGTGCACGATCGACAGGCCCTGCGCCTGGGTGAGCGCGACCACCATCGGCTGCTGCCAGTCGGTCTGGAAGCCGGGGTGCACGTCCGTCTCCAGCGCCAGCGCGCTGAGCGGGCCGCCCGGGTGCCAGAACCGGATGCCGGTCTGGCCCGGCTCGTCCTCCACCTCGAACGCCCCGCCGACCCGGCGGAAGACGTTCAGGAAGGTCATCATCGGGCCCTGGAGCGCGCCGCGCACCAGGATGTCGCCGCCGGTGGCCAGGGCCGCGCAGGCCCAGGAGGCGGCCTCGAGCCGGTCCGGCAGGGCCAGGTGCCGGTAGCCCTCGAGCCGGTCCACGCCGGTGATGTGGATCACCCGGTTGTCCAGGGTGGAGATGATCGCGCCCATCTTCTGCAGGACGGCGATCAGGTCCTGGATCTCCGGCTCGGTGGCCGCGTTGCGCAGCTCGGTGACGCCCTCGGCCAGCACGGCGGTGAGCAGCACCTGCTCGGTGGAGCCCACGCTCGGGTACGGCAGCGTGATCTTGGTGCCGCGCAGCCGGTGCGGGGCCTCGATGTGCAGGCCCTCCGGGCGCTTGTCCACCACCGCGCCGAACGCGCGCAGCGCGTCGAGGTGGAAGTCGATCGGGCGGTCGCCGATGCGGCAGCCGCCGAGGTCCGGGATGAACGCGTGCCCGATGCGGTGCAGCAGCGGGCCGCACAGCAGGATCGGGATGCGGCTCTCGCCGGCGTGCGCGGCGATCTCCGCGTGGTCGGCGCGGTCCACCGAGGACGGGTCGAGGACGAGGTCGCCCGGCTGCTCCCCGGCGCGTACCTGCACGCCGTGGGCTTCGAGCAGGCCGGTGACGATGCGGACGTCGCTGATCTGAGGCACGTTGCGCAGCAGGCTCGGGCCGCTGCCCAGCAGCGCCGCCACCATCGCCTTCGGGACCAGGTTCTTGGCTCCGCGCACGGTCACCTCACCGGTGAGCGGCGTGCCGCCGGTGACCCGGATCAGGTCCGTCGAGTCGAAGGACTCGTTCGGTTCGGCGGGTCGGGGCAGGGTAGTTGCTGAACTAGTCATGGCTCCTGGTGCGGGTTCTCGTGAGCGGTCGCACGGGATGCCAGTCTGCCAGAGACGCACCGGCTGTGCCCAACGCCGCACACGTGTCGAATTGCCTGTCAGTATGTACTCCATGGGTGTAGCGAATGTCCGACACTGAGCTCACCGGCCGTCTGCTGGTGGCGACGCCGTTGCTGGTCGACCCCAATTTCGACCGCACCGTGGTGCTCGTGCTCGACCACGACACCGACGGCACCCTCGGCGTCGTGATCAACCGGCCGACCACGGTGCCGGTGCACGAGGTACTGCCCGCCTGGAGCGAGCTCGCCGGACCGATGCCGATGGTCTTCCAGGGCGGCCCGGTCGCGTTGGACTCCGCGCTCGGCCTCGCCGAGCTGCGCGCGCTGCCGCGCCAGGGCGAGGACCCGGACCCGCTCGGCTGGCGCCGCGTCCACGGGGATCTCGGGCTGGTGGACCTGGACCTGCCGCCCGAGCTGCTGGCGGCCGAGATATCAGCCTTCCGGGTCTATGCCGGATACGCCGGATGGAGTGCCGGGCAGTTGGAGCGGGAGCTCGGACAGGGCGCCTGGTACGTCGTGGACGCCGCCCCCGCGGACGCCTTCACCCTCTCGCCTGAGCACAGCTGGCGGGCCGTGCTGCGCCGTCAGCGCGGCGGTCTCGCGCTGCTGTCCACCTTCCCGGACGACCCCGAGCTCAACTAGGGGCCGCGTCCGTGCCGCGCCCGCGCCGCGCCCGGCCCGCAAGGCCCCCTGCCCGGCCGCCGCGGCCGGTCGCTGCCAACGCGCTGACCTGCGGTGATGTGGGTGGGTCGGCTAACCACTCCACAGGAGCGGCATTGAGCTCCTACACTCGAGTTCATGAGCACCGTAGATGAGATGACCGTTACGGGCGGCACGTCCACGCTGATCGAGGAGCGGACCGACTACCGCACGGACGACGGCGACCACGAGCGCTTCTCGCACTACGCTCCCAAGGACAAGATCACCGAAGCGATGGTCTTCGGCACCCCGATCACCGCGCTGTGCGGCAAGACCTGGGTGCCCAGTCGGGACCCGAAGCGCTATCCGATCTGCCCGACCTGCAAGGAGATCTACGACGGTCCGGGCTGGGCGGACGAGCCGGCCGGGGACAAGTCGGGAGCCAGCGGCGGCGGCGAGGCGTAGGCGCCACCCACGCCGGCCACCTCGCCCTGACCTCCCACACCCACGCCACGTCACGAAACGCCGCGATGCCGCCGTCCGCGCCCTTACCCGCGTTGCGCCCGACCGGGCTCGAACCCGCCGTCGAGGCGCTGGCCGCCGACCCCGGGCTGCGGGTGCTGGCGGGCGGGTCCGAGCTGATGGTGCTGGCCAACGCAGGCCGGCTGCGCCCGAGCGGGTTCCTGCTGATCGACCGGATCCCGGAACTGCGCGGGGTGTGGTTCACCGAGCAGGAGATCATCGTGGGCGCGGCGACGACCTGCGCCGACCTGGTCCACGCGGACGTGCGGGCGGTGCTGCCCGCACTCGCCCAGGCCGCCCGCTCGATCGGTTCGGCCGCGCTGCGCACCCGGGCCACCGTCGGAGGCAACCTGGCCTCGGGCAAGCGGCCTGGCGGCGGTCCGGCGGCACTGCCCGGGCGCGACCTGCTGACGGCCCTGATAGCCCTGGGCGCGGTGGCGGTGTGCCACTCGATGGCGGGCTGGCGGCAGATCCAGGTGGCCGAGCTCTACGCCCGCGACGGCGGGGTCAGGCTCGAGCCCGGCGAGCTGATCACGGCGGTCAGACTCCCGGCCGGTACCGGACAGCAGGGCTTCATGAAGATCGGCACCCGCGGCGGCCCCGGCCGCCCGGTGCTCACCCTCGCGCTGGTGGTGGACCCGGCCACGCGCCAGGTGGCCTGCGCCCTCGGCGGCCACGGGCCGGTGGCGGCCCGGGTGGACCACGCCGGGGTGTGGCTGGCGGACCATGTGGACTGGGACGCGGGGGCGATCCCGGACCCGAGCACGTACCAGACCTTCGCGAGGCTGGTGGCCGAGGGCCTGCTCGCGCCGATGACCGCGGGCCCGGCCGGCGCCTCCACCTCGCGCGTGTCCGACGAGTACCGGCGGCAGGCGGCCGAGGTGTGCGCGCGCCGGGCGCTGGTGCGGGCGCTGCCGCCCTCGGGCTGGCTGGAGCAGGTCAAGCAGTACCAGATCAAGGCGGAGATGATGCGGGCGCGCTCGGCGTTGGAACGGGCCGAGCGCGGGCTGCCGTCCGCGCCTCCGGTCCCGGCTGCGGGGAGGACGGCGTGAGCGAGGCTCCGGACCACGACCCGCTCGGGGTGAGCGGCTCGTACGCGGTGGGCGCGGGCGACCCGTGGCTGCCCGAGGGCACGCGGCACGAACAGCCGGCGGACGGCCCGGCCACGCTGGCCACCGTCCCGATCCGCTGCGTCGTCAACGGCGACCCGGTCGAGGTCCCGCAGGTGTGGGTGGCCGACAGTCTGCTGTTCGTGCTGCGCGAGCGGCTCGGGCTGACCGGCGCGAAGGACGGCTGCGGCGAGGGCGAGTGCGGGGCCTGCGTGGTCCTGCTCGACGGCGAGCCGGTGCTCGGCTGCCTGACCCCGGCGCTGGCCGCCGAGGGCTCCTACGTGACCACGGTGGAGGCGTACGGCGAGGGCGACGAGGTCTCCGCGGCGCTCGCGGCGCACTGCGGCGCCGGCTGCGGCTACTGCCTGCCGGGGATCGGGCTGAGCGTGCGGACCCTGCTGGCCCGCCAGCCGGAGCCGAGCGAGTCGGCGATCCGCGAATCACTCTCCGGCCACCTGTGCCGCTGCCTGCCGCCCGGTCCGTTCGTGGACGCGGTGCGCGAGGCCTCCGAGACCCGGGCCGCGTCCGGGCTCGGCGGCAGCGGGGCGCACGAGGTGGGCCTGGACGAGTCGCAGTCGCTGAACATCGCGCCCAACCCGCAGCAGCCCGGCCCGCCGCAGGCCTCGCGGATCGCGCACCAGGCGGTGGCCCCGCGTGGATAAGCCCTCGGCCCTGCCCGGCTTCCTGATAGGCGAGCAGCTGCCGGCCGAGACCGCCGCGGCCACGCCGGTCGACCTGGTCCCGGCCCCGACGTACGCCGCCGTGGACCCGCCGGCCGACGGCATCGGCAAACTGGTGCCCGCGGCCAAGGCGGCCGGCCGGTACCCGTACGCGGCGGACCGGGCCGGCGGGCCCGGCATGCTCTACGCCTCGCTCGCCCGCAGCCCGTACCCGCACGCCGCGCTGCTGCGCCTCGACGTCAAACGCGCGCTGGAGATCCCCGGCGTGCACGCGGTGCTGGCCGGGCCCGAGCTCGGGGTGACCGCGGTGGAGTACCGCGGCCAGTGCGTGGCCGTGGCCGCCGCCGAGCACCCGGCGCTGGCCCGGGCCGCCCTCGACGCCGTGGAGATCCAGTACGCGCCGGGCGAGCCGATGCTCGACGCGCGCCAGGTGTTCGCCGCGGCCCGGCGCACCGGCAACGACGCGCGCATCTCGGCCTACCGCCGCTACACCCTGGGCGAGGGCGGGGACCTGGCCGAGCCGGGTCCCGAGGAGTCCACCGTCATGTACGGCTACGAGTTCGGCCGCGGCGCCGACCCCGCGGCCGCGCCCGGCGCGGTGCTCGCGGTGCCGGTCACCGGGTCGGACGGGCAGGGCGGGCTGCAGCTGCGCGGGCTCGACCTGCACACCGCGAGCAGCGATCCGGCCAGGGACCTGCACGCGGTCGCCGAGGCGATCGGGCTGCCCGCCACCTCGATCCGCCTGGTGCCCGCGCCGTTCACCGGCACCCGGGCCGGCGACGACCCGGACCTGCGGGTGGCCGCGGCCCTGCTCGCGGTGCGCACCTGGCGCCCGGTACGGGCCGAGGGCGGCCCGGCCGACCGGCTCGCCGGGGACGCCGGCACGCCCGCGGTGCGGGTGCACGCCACCCACCGGGTGGACGCCGAGGGCACGCTGGTCGCGGTGCGGGTGGAGCTGGTGGTGGACGGCGGGGCCGACCCGGCCGGGGCCGAGCCGCTGCTCGACGAGCTGTGCCGCAGCGTGGTGGGCCCGTACCGCTGCCAGGACGTGGAGATCCAGGGCTGGGTGGTACGTACGCACAACCCGCCGGCCGGACCCTGGCCGGGCGGCGCGGCGATGATCGCGGCCGTGGTCTCCGAGGCGCAGATCGACGCGGCCGCGGCGGCCTGCGGGCGCGGCCCGCTCGACCTGCGGGTGAAGAACCTGATCCGCTCCGGCGACCAGCTGCCGGACGGGCGCCGGCTGGTCGGCTCGGTGCCGCTGCCCGAGCTGCTCACCCAGGTCCTCGACACCACGATGCCGCCGTTCCCGCCCGGCCCGGACATCCGCACCTTCCCCGGCACGGTCGGGCGCACCGGCGAGCTCACCCGGGTGCGCCGGGGCGCGGGCATCGCGCTGGCCATGGTGGACCTGGTGCCGCCGGACCTCGGCGAGGAGTTCGCCACCGCGCAGGTCGCGCTCACCTCGGACGTCAACGGCCCGCTCGTGCACGTGGTGACCAGCATGGTGGACACCGGCAACGGCCAGCACGCGCTGTTGCGCCGGGTGGCCAGGGAGGCGCTCGGCGTGCGGCGGGTGATCGTGCGCCGCCCGGCCAACCCGGACGACCTGCCCTCCAGCGCGATCGGCCCGGGACGCGGCACCTGGCTGCACTGCATGGCGGTGCAGCGCGCGGCCCGCGCGGCCCGGGCCCAGGCGCTGGCCAAGATCGCGGCCCAGTTCGCCGTCTCGCCGCAGCTGCTCGAGATCCGCGACGGCATGGTCGTGACCTACGACGGCACGCTCTCGAAGCCGGTGGACGAGGTCTACCCGCAGGTGCTGCGCGGCGCCGCGGTCTACGTCGCGGACGGCGAGTTCCGGGTGCACGGCGGCGGCGAGCCCTCGCCCGGCGTGTTCGTGCCCGAACCCGGCACCGCGCACGTGGCGGTGGCCGCGTACCGGGCCGTGGTGGACGCGGACACGGAGCTGCACACGCTGCGCCCGGTGCGGGTGACGGCGGCCCAGGACGCCGGCCGGGTGCTGCTGCCGGAGCGGGCCGAGGCGGCCGTCGGCTCGGGCGTGCTGACCGCGGTGGACTTCGTCTTCAACGCCCAGGCCGAGGAGATCGACCTGGCCGGGGCGGAGCTCGGCGGCTTCGGCGCGCTCGGCCCCGGGCAGTTCCCGACCATGCTGGAGCAGCCGGAGCTCGAGCTGCTGCCGTTCCTCGAGTCCTCCATCGGCGAGCTCGACTCGACCATGCTGCGCCGCCGCGGGTTCGCCGCGCCGCTCCCGCTCGGCTACCTGCCGCTGCGCCGGGCCGCGTACGCCGCCTGCGCCGCCGCGCTGGCCTGCGCCACCCGGGACGCGCTCGAGTCGCACCCGACCAGGCTGCCGCTGCGGCCCTGGGGCTGAGCCGCCGGGCTGGGACGGGGCCGGCACCGGGCCGGGACGATCTTCGTCGAGCGCATGAGGCCGAGTCAGCAGGCCACGGCCCGGTCACGCGGTGCATGTAATGGGTGGAAAGCCACCTGGGCTATGACGTAGCATGCGCCCGTGACCACGCTCCTCGACACCTCCTCCGACCTGCCCGTCGTGCCCGCAGCCACCCTCCCCGCCGAAGCCGCGCCGTACCCCGTCGAGGGCGCGATCGATGTCGTCGACGCCGTCGAGTCCGCCGGTCACGAGAGCATCTTCAACCCGCGCTACCTGGCCATCACCATCGGCTTCATCTCCTCGGTGCTGCTGACCGCGTTCGAGGCGATGGCGGTGGGCGCGGCCATGCCGGTCGCGGTGGCCCAGCTGCACGGGATGCCGTTCTACTCCCTCGCCTTCTCCGGCTATCTGACGACCAGTCTGTTCGGCATGGTGCTGGCCGGGCAGCGCTCCGACCGGCGCGGGCCGCGGCTGCCGTTCCTCGGCGGGATCGTCGCGTTCGGCATCGGTCTCGTCACCGCGGGCACCGCCACCACCATGGCGCAGCTGGTGGCCGGCCGGGCGATCCAGGGCTTCGGCGGCGGTATGACCATCGTGGCGCTCTACGTGCTGGTCGGCCGGACCTTCGCGGAACACCTGCGCGGCAAGGCCTTCTCCGCCATGGCCGCCTGCTGGGTGCTGCCCGCCGCCGTCGGCCCGGTCGTGGCCGGCGTGCTGACCGAGGATCTGAGCTGGCGCTGGATCTTCCTCGGCGTGGCCGTGCTGATCGTCATCCCGCTGTTCCTGCTGGCCAAGCCGCTGCGCGACCTGCCGCGGCCGGAACAGGCGGAGCGCTCGCCCGAGGAGACGGTGCGGCTGCGCCGGATCCGGATCGCGGCCGGCCTGACCGCCCTGGGCGCCGGCGTGCTCGAGCTCGGCAGCCAGGAGATCAACCTGATCGGGCTCGTCCTCGCGCCGGTCGCGCTGGTCCTGCTCGTGCCGAGCGTGCCCAAGCTGCTGCCGCCGGGCACCCTGCGCGCCCGCCGCGGCCTGCCCACGGTGATCCTCATGCGAGGCCTGATGGCCGGGTACTACTTCGGCATCGAGGCCTTCATCCCGCTGATGCTCGAGCAGCACCGTGGCATGAGCGTGACCGTGGCCGGCCTGTCCCTGGCCACCGCCACCGTCGGCTGGGCGGCCTCCTCCTGGGCGATCAACAAGCCCTTCCTCACCCGCCGCCTCTCCCGCCCGGCCATGGTCCGCCTCGGCATCACGATCTGCGCGGTCTCCCTGCTCGGCAACGTCCTCGCGGTCGACACCAGCACCCCGCTGTGGACCGTGGCCGCGGCCATGCTCTTCGCCTCGCTCGGCTCCGGCATGGCCTTCCCGGTCATCGCGCTGCTGACGCTGGAGTACTCCGAGCCGCACGAGCAGGGCGCCAACTCCGCCTCGCTCCAGGTCGCCGACGGCATCACCAGCACCACCACCATCGCCCTGGCCGGCGGCGTCTACCACGCGCTGGGCAAGGGCTCCACCGCCTCGGGCGGCGTGTTCGTGCTCATCTTCGCCCTGTTCATCTCGATCGCCCTGCTCGCCTGGGGCCTGGCGCCCAGAGTGCGTAAATAAGAAGGCGATCGAAGGATCATCGGGCGTAGCCTCTCGGCGAGGATCCGTACTCATGCGCATGGAGCTGCGCCGGGTACGGGCCCACGACTCGGGAGGGATACATCGTGAAGAAACTCAGAGGTGCGCGGGCGCGCGCGGCCTTCATCGCGACGGGCGCCCTGGCGCTCGCGCTGGCCACGGCGGGCCCCGCCCTGGCTGTCACCGGCACGCCGGTCACCCCGACCGACGCGTTCAACAACGGCGCTGCGTGTGCCACCGACCAGAGCAACCCGTACTGGACCAACCCGTCCACCTGGCTCACCGTCGAGGCGCGCCCGGATCTGTCCGACGTCACCGGCACCACCGACGGCAGCTACGGCGTCATGGTGACCGAGCAGTTCCAGGTCTACCCGGTCGACGACCCGACCCAGATCACCTCCTACTCGATTTCCGGCTCGGCCCAGGTCGAGGGCGTCCTCGATGTACCCGGGACGGTGTTCGCCGACGGCGAGACCTACGTGTGGCAGGCGCAGACGATCTTCGACGGCGTGTCCTCGGACTGGTCGGCGCCGTGCTACGTGGCGATCGACAAGACGGCGCCCTCGGTTGCCCCGACCGTGGTCTCCACCAACTACCCGTCCGGTGTCGTCGACCAGGCCGGCGCTCCCATCCACCTGACCTTCGGCGCCAACGGCGTGAGCGACGTCAAGGGCTTCTCGTTCTCGTGGGACGGCCCCGGCGGGTCCAGCTTCGGGGCGCCGCTGAGCGACCCCTTCGTGGGCACCGCCGGCTCGGTGCTGGCCGACTCGCTCGGCGGCTCGGCGACCGTGGATCTCGTACCTGCCGACCCGTCCCAGGTCATGACCCTGTACGTGACGAGCATCGACCGGGCCGGGAACGGCTCCCCCGAGACGGCTTATCGGATCGTCACCACCTCGACCGACACGACCGTCACGCCGCTGGCGACCGCGCCGATGTACGGCAAGCAGCTCGGCTTCAAGCTCAGCCCTGACGCCGGACTCGAGGCCGCGAGCCCGGTCACCGCCTACACCGTGACGCAGTACACCTCCACCGGCCAGCAGACCACGACGGTACCCGCCGGGGCAGACGGCACCGCCGTGCTGACCTATACCCTCGATGACCCGAGCGGGATCAGCCTGCAGGTCAACAGCGTGAGCGCGGACGGCTGGATCGGCTCGCCCACCTCGTACCAGTTCTCCACCGCGCCCACCATCAGTTCCGCGGCCTACCCGGAGAACGGCACGGCCGGCGGCGCGGGGGTGCCCGGGATCTTCACCATCCAGTCACCGGTCAAGGGCGTGGTGAGCTTCACCTACACCTTCGACTTCGAGACCTTCACGACGGTCGCGGCCCAGGGCGGGGACCGCGCCACCATCTGCTGGACGCCGCCGGACGCCGGCTCCTACGACCTCGAGGTATACGCCAACACCGCGGACGGGTCGCAGCTGGCCGTCTACGACTACTTCTTCAACGTCGGCTGACGCCCCCCCGTTTCGGACCGCGACGGCCGGTGACGTGACCGACGCCACCGGCCGCCGTGCGCCGAGGTTTTACGAACCTGTCGGATGAGCCCGGTACGGTAGTAGACCGCCGAACATCACGACGAGGGGGACGACCGAGTGAGCACCAACGCCGCCTCCCATCTCTCTCCGGCCTACCCGGACCGCGCGACCTGGGGCACCGCGAACAAACTGCGGGCCTGGCAGCAGACCGCGCTGGACGAGTACCTGAGCCGGGAGCCGCGGGACTTCCTCGCGGTGGCCACGCCGGGAGCGGGCAAGACCACCTTCGCGCTGCGGATCGCGACGGAGCTGCTGGACCGCCACGTGATCCAGCAGATCACCGTGGTCGCGCCGACCGAGCACCTCAAGCACCAGTGGTCCGAGGCCGCGCGCAAGGTCGGGATAGGGATCGACCCGACCTACTCCGGCGCGGTCGGGGGCACCTCGCGCGACTACACCGGCATCGCGGTGACCTACGCGGGCGTGGCGGCGCATCCGATGCTGCACCGCGCCCGGGTGGAGAACCGCCGCACGCTGGTCATCCTGGACGAGATCCACCACGCCGGCGACGCGCTGGCCTGGGGCGAGGCGATCTCCGAGGCCTTCGAGCCGGCGGCCAGGCGGCTCGCGCTGACCGGCACCCCGTTCCGCTCGGACGTGGCGCCCATCCCGTTCGTCACCTACGCCCCGGACGCCGAGGGCGCGCGCCGCTCGATGGCCGACTACACCTACGGGTACGGCGCGGCACTGGCCGACGGCGTGGTGCGTCCGGTCATATTCATGTCGTACGCGGGCGAGATGCGCTGGCGGACCAAGGCGGGCGACGAGATCGCCGCCTCCCTCGGCGCGCCGATGACGCAGGACGCGATCAGCCAGGCCTGGCGCACCGCGCTTGACCCGGCCGGGAACTGGATGCCCTCGGTGCTGCGCGCCGCGGACAAGCGCCTGAGCGAGGTGCGCCGCGCGGTGCACGACGCCGGCGGCCTGGTCATCGCGACCGACCACAACGCCGCGCGCGCCTACGCCAAGATGCTGCGCGAGATCACCGGCGAGGCCGTCACCGTCGTGCTCTCCGACGACCCCAAGGCCTCCTCGAAGATCGAGAAGTTCAGCGAGGGCGAGCAGCGCTGGATGGTGGCGGTGCGGATGGTCTCTGAGGGCGTGGACGTGCCGCGCCTGGCCGTGGGCGTCTACGCCACCTCGATCTCCACGCCGCTCTTCTTCGCCCAGGCCGTCGGCCGCTTCGTGCGCGCCCGGCGCCGCGGCGAGACCGCCTCGGTCTTCCTGCCCTCGGTGCCGCTGCTGGTGCAGTTCGCGCACGAGCTCGAGCTCGAGCGCGACCACGTCCTGGACCGCAAGAAGCGCGACGGGGACGACCTGTGGGCCGAGGAAGAGGACCTGCTCGCCGACGCGAACGCGCAGAAGAACGAGACCGACCTCGGCGAGTTCACCTTCAAGGCGCTCGAGTCCGAGGCCACCTTCGACCGGGTCATGTTCGACGGCGACGACTACGGCCTGACCGCCCAGCCCGGCAGCGCCGAGGAGGCCGACTATCTCGGCATCCCGGGGCTGCTCGAGCCCGAACAGGTCCGCACGCTGCTGCAGCGCCGCCAGACCAGGCAGATCGCGCGGCAGAAGAATCGGACCGGGGCCGGCGCCGAGGTACCCGCGCCCACACCCGCCGAGGAGCGTCCGGTGGTCTCGCACCAGCAGCTGCTCAGCCTGCGCAAGGAGCTGCACACGCTGGTCGGGGCCTGGCACCACCAGTCCGGCCTGCCGCACGGAGTGATCCACAACGACCTGCGGCGCAGCTGCGGCGGTCCGCCGGCGGCGCAGGCCACCGCGGCCGAGCTGCGGGCGCGGATCGACCGGGTCAGGGCCTGGGCGACGGACCGGGCACGCCAGTCGTAGCGGAGGCGGTGGCGGCGGCCGCGGCGGGTACGCCGTGGTCGTGGCCGAGCCGGACGAGGCGTCAGCCGGGCCCGGTCCGGCGCCGTTGCGGCTACGCAGCGAGGTCCAGGGGCTTCCCGACGTGCTTACACTGCTGGGGTGACTTCTAGCACCCCGCATATCTCGAGCATCCCGGGCGAACACCACCCGGAGACCTCGCAGACCCTCGATCGGGGGCTGCGCGCGCTCGAAGAGCTGGCCGAGGTGCCGGCCGGACTGACCGTGACCGAACTGGCCGAGCGGCTGCACGTGAACCGCACCATCGTCTACCGGCTGCTGGCCACGCTCGAGCTGCACAACCTGGCCCGCCGCGACGCCTCCGGCCGGGCCCGCCTGAGCATCGGCGTGCTGGCGCTGGCCCGGCGGGTGCAGCCGCTGCTGCGCGAGGCCGCCGCGATCCCGCTGCGCCGGCTGGCCGAGGAGGTCGGCGCCACCGCGCACCTGACCGTGGTCGACGGCACCGAGGCCCTGGCCGTGGCCGTGGTCGAACCCACCTGGACCGACTACCACGTGGCCTACCGGGTCGGCTCGCGCCACTCGCTGGACCGCGGCGCGGCCGGACGGGTCATCCTCAACTACCGCGAGAACAAGTCCACCGGCTACCTGCTCACCGACGGCGAACTGCAGCCGGGCGCGTACGGGCTGGCCGCGCCGGTGATCGACGTGCCCGGGGTCGAGGCCTCGGTGGGCGTGGTCTCCTTCGGCCAGCTCGACCCGCACCGGGCCGGGCCCCGCGTCGTGCGCGCGGCTGCCGAGGTGGCAGGCGCGCTGCGCTGACGCGGCCCCACTCCTCGGTCGCGGCCTCAGCCCGACGCGGAGCCCTCGTCGTGGCGCAGCAGGTCGTCCAGGCCGACGGTGTCGCCCTGAGTCCGAGCCGGCACCTGGGCCTGCGGCCGGGGCTCCGGCGGCGTCCTGCGCTGCGGGACGGCGCAGGCGGGCGTGCCGCCAGGCAGCCGCTGCCGGTTGGCCGCGATCAGCTTGTACGCGCCCGCGCCGAGCCAGGAGAACGGCGGGATCAGCAGCACCGCGCCGAATCCGCGCCAGGGCCAGCGGCTGCGCAGCAGCACCCGTCCGACCGCCGCGGCGCCCGCCGGGATCCGGCCGTCGGCGCGGTCCGGGGCGAGCCAGCGTACGGCCGTGGTGACCTGGTCGTAGGTCAGGCCGTTGGCCTCGAGGTCCAGCTCCTGCCAGGGCACGAACCGCACCGCGGGACGGCAGTGGCGCTGGGCGAAGTGCACGCTGGAGGTGCAGAACGCGCAGTCCCCGTCGAAGACCAGTGTCGGCACCCCGAGCGTCGCAGGTGCCTGTGGCTGAGCCGTTAAGGCGTTCACGACTTCAGCGTACGCCGGTCCCGCGACCGCCCGCTCCACCGCCCGCCACACCCGGTCGGACAGGAACACCGCGTCTCCCACCAGCATGAACAGCGAGAAGAACGGCAGTCCGAGCAGCACCGCGATGGACAGGTGCATCCCGGCCAGCACCACCAGCGACGGGTACTTGAGCTTCGGCGCGAACACCGTGAACGGGAACGCCACCTGTACGAACACGGTCAGATAGCCGGCCAGCGTGAGCAGCATGCCGTGACCGAGCAGCCAGGAGTTGAGCGCGGGCCAGGGCTCGAACCAGTGCAGCCGCAGGATGAACCCGAGCGCGCTGCCGTCCTGCCACATCGAGCCCTGCACCTTGAACAGGCCCGCGGTGCCGTAGACCATGCACACCTGCGCCGCGATCACCAGCACCGCGCCGTTGTGCAGCACGTTGGCGACCTGCTCGCGCACCGCGGCGAGTTCCGCGCGCCAGGCCGGCCGGGGAACGGACTCGGACTCGGCGTCCGTCTCCGGGTCCCGCGCCACCTGCCGTCGCGCGTCCAGGGACCAGTGCCGGCCGCAGCGGGTGAAGCACAGGTAGAGCGACATCAGCACCAGCAGGTTGTCGCCGCCGTCAGTGATCAGTGGGCTGCGATTCTCCAGCGCCACCACCACGAAGCAGAACAGCAGCGAGCTGATCCGGGTGCGCCAGCCGAGCGCGAGC
Organism: Actinospica durhamensis; assembly: GCF_018139695.1. Classification (GTDB taxonomy): domain Bacteria; phylum Actinomycetota; class Actinomycetes; order Streptomycetales; family Catenulisporaceae; genus Actinospica; species Actinospica durhamensis. The sequence continues at coordinate 16,590 of NZ_JAGSOG010000154.1, forward strand.
AGCACGCCCGCGCAGATCGCCAGCAGGTAAAACAGCTGGAATCCGGTGCCGCCGAGGCCCGCGACCGAGGTCAGCCAGTCCCGCAGGACGCCCGGCATCCCCTTCTGCGCCTCGAACGCCCGCTCCATCGATGGCGACCAGTACGCGTTCGGACCCCACGCCGCGTCCCGCTCGCCCCACTCGCGCAGCAGGAACAGCGTCCACAGCGTCCCGTAGCCGATGCGCAGCGCCGCGGTTCCGCGTGCGGCCAGCGGAGTCTCGGTGATCAGGGCGTAGCGCCCGACTGCCCAGGACCGCAACGACAACGCCGCCGTGCCCGCCCTCGCCGTGGCCGTCATGAGTTCATCACCCACCACGGCAGCGTCTGCGTCTGCGCGGCCAGCTGCTGTGCGGTGCGTCCGTCGCCGGGGACGAGCGTGACCACGAACCGCACCTGCAGCGAATCGATGCTCCCTGACACGTGCGGGCGCAGATAGCCGAGCACCAGGCTCCGCAGGTACGCCTCGGAGGTGGCGGCCAACGGCGCGTCCGGCTGGCCCGCGTAAGTATGCGTACCCGTATATTCCATCCAGGCGTTGCGCAACGCGTTCATGGTCAGGTGGCTCGGCGCCGGATCGTGCGTGGAGGCGGCCTGGTCGTCGGCCGACAGGTCCACCCACCCGGTGAGCGCGGCCGACGTCCCGACGCTCGCGCGCGCGTCGATCTCCACGTTCTCCGAGAGCGGATTCGGCGCGAACAGCTGCCAGTTCTGGGTGAGCAGCGGGTTCATCCACCAGTTGATCTGCGCGTGGTAGCGCTGGGAGACCACGTTGCTCGGCGCGTTGTAGAAGAACGTGGCGGTCAGGTGCACGGCCGCGGCGCCCGCTGTCGCCAGCACGGCCAGCGCGACCAGGGCCCGCGACCACCGGCGGCTCGGGCGCGGTGCGGGGCTCGGCGCCGGTCTCGGCGCGGCAGGGGCGGGCGGTGGGAGCGGTGGCGCCGCTATCGGGGGCTGGTCCACCGCGCCGAGGTTACCCTTCCGCCCTGGCCTGCGCAGCGGCCTCGGCCAATTGGACCACCCGCAGCGGGATCGGGTTCTCCAGTGCGATCATGGTAGAGGTGCGCACGATCCCGTCGAAGTCCACCAGCCGGTCGATCACATGCTGCAGATCCGCGTTCGAACTCGCCACGATCCGGCACAGCATGTCCCCGGAGCCGGTGACGGTGTGCATCTCCAGCAGCTCGGGCACCGTCGCCAGGTGCGCCCGCACGTCCCGGCCCCGGCCCTGGCGGATCTCCAGCGTGGCGAACGCGGTCACCGGGTATCCGAGCGCGGCCGGGTCCACCTGCGGGCCGAAGCCGCGCACCACCCCGTCCGCCTGGAGCCGGTCGAGCCGGGCCTGCACGGTGCCGCGGGCCACCCCGAGGCGGCGCGAGGCCTCCATCACCCCGATCCGCGGCTCCTCGGTGAACAGCCGGATCAGGCGGGCGTCCAACTCGTCCACGGCCATGCGGGTGATCCCCTCGGCGATCGTCGGCAATCTGTGCAACTTGTCGAGCACTCGGCCGATAATACTGGGCGAGATGTCCAGCGTAATCGAGAACTGTTGACCACTCTGATGGGCCGGGGCAGGATCTGCCGTACCGGAGACCCCGGACCCGAGACCAGCCGTTTCACGACGCCGCGGAGGCCGCCATGACCGACCTGCTCGCCGACACCGAATCCCGCAGCGCCCGTCACGCCGATCCGTTCCCGGTCAGGGGCATGGACGCGATCGTGTTCGCCGTGGGCAACGCCAAGCAGACGGCGCACTTCTACGCCAGCGGCTTCGGCATGCGCCTGGTGGCCTACTCCGGACCCGAGACCGGCCATCCGGACCGCGCCTCCTACGTGCTCACCTCCGGCTCCGCCCGGTTCGTGATCAACGGCCCGGTCAAGGCCGGCACCGAGCTCGGCGCCCACATCGCCCGGCACGGCGACGGTGTGACCGACCTGGCCATCGAGGTCCCCGACGTGCACACGGCCTACCGCTACGCGGTCGAGCACGGCGCGAAGGGCCTGGAGGAGCCGCACGAGCTCACCGACGAGCACGGCACCCTGGTGCGCGCCGCCATCGCCACCTACGGCGAGACCCGGCACAGCCTGGTCGACCGCTCCCGCTATCACGGCGTCTACGCCCCCGGCTACGTCGAGCGCGAGCCGCTGGTGGCGCCCCCGGCCAAGCGCTACTTCCAGGCCGTGGACCACTGCGTGGGCAACGTCGAGCTCGGCCGGATGGACGAATGGGTCGAGTTCTACCGCCACGTCATGGGCTTCACCAACATGGCCGAATTCATCGGCGACGACATCGCCACCGAGTACTCGGCGCTGATGTCCAAGGTGGTCGCGGACGGCAGCCGCAAGGTGAAGTTCCCGCTCAACGAGCCGGCCGTGAGCCGGCGCAAGTCGCAGATCGACGAGTACCTCGAGTTCTACGGCGGCCCCGGCGTGCAGCACCTGGCCCTGGCCACCAACGACATCATCCGCACCGTGGACGCGATGCGCGCGGCGGGCGTGGAGTTCCTGGAGACCCCTGACTCGTACTACGAGGACCCCGAGCTCAAGGCCCGGATCGGCCAGGTGCGGGTGCCGGTGGCGCAGCTGCAGGCGCGGCACATCCTGGTGGACCGGGACGAGGACGGCTATCTGCTGCAGATCTTCACCAAGCCGGTGCAGGACCGGCCCACCGTGTTCTTCGAACTCATCGAGCGGCACGGCTCGCTCGGCTTCGGCAAGGGCAACTTCAAGGCCCTGTTCGAGGCGATCGAGCGCGAGCAGGAGCGTCGCGGGAATCTCTGAATTCGGCTAATCTCCCAGCAGGATTCTTCGAAGCAGGACCGCTGTCGGGGGAGGCACCATGAGCGGAAATCCGCCTGCGGGTTACTACGCGGACCCGTCGATTCCGGGGTACATCCGCTATTGGGACGGCGAGACGTGGGTGGCCGGCACCAGCCGCCCCGCGCCGGAGGAGGCCGCGGGGGCGGCCTCGCCGGCGCCGGTGCGCGACCAGGTGCCCGACGCCCCGGCCGGCGGCGAGGCGTGGCGGCCGCAGCCCTCGCTCGAGGTGTCGCAGGCGTCTGTCGTACAGCAGGCGGCGCAGCCGGCCGAGCCGGTGGCGCAGCCGGCCGCGCAGTCGCTCGGGCAGCAGGCGGTGCCGGAACAGTTCCAGCAGCAGTACGCGCCGCAGCAGTACGCGCCCGCGCCGGCCGAGCCGTATCAGCAGGCTGCCGAGCAGGTCCCGCAGCAGTTCGTCCAGCAGCAGTACGCGCCGCAGCCGCAGATCCCGCAGCAGTACCAGCCCGGAGCGCCGCAGGCGTACCCGGCCGTGCCGAGCGAGGCCCCCGCGCCGCAGCGGCCTGACACGGTCGTCGGCATGGTGGTGCCCTCGGCCTTCCGCAACGCCCCCGGAACCGGCACCTTCGCCCGTATCGGCGCGGCCAACCCCTTCGCCGGCCTGCCCGGCGCCCTCGCCGCCGCGGTGCCCGAGCCGCAGGAGGAGGGCGTCGAGACCACCGTGCTGGAACTGGCCACGCCCGGATCCCGGTTCCTCGCCCGCCTCATCGACCTCGGCATCGCCGCGGTCTTCTCCGCCCCGATCACCGTCTCGCTGCTGCTCGTCGCGCACCGCCACGACCACCAGTACGTGCTCAACCTGGACGCGCAGGCCACCACCACCTACACCACCCTCGGCATGGACGCCGTCGGCATCGCGCTGTGGGGCGGCGCGGCCGTCGCGCTGGTCCTGGTCGCGATCATGTACGAGGGTTACCGCCTCGGCCGCGGCGGCCAGACCGCGGGCAAGCGGCTGGCCGGGATACGCGTGGTGCGCCTGGACGACGCCCACCCGGTCCGCGGCAGCGGCCTCGGCCTGCGCCGGGCGCTGCTGTTCTGGGTGCTGGCCGTGCTGCCGCTGGTCGACCTGCTCGCCCTGGGCGGCGTGCTGTGGGGCCGCCCGTACCGGCAGGGCCTGCACGAGCGGGTCACCTCCACCGCGACCGTCAAGGCCTGACCGGCCGCGTCCGACTGCGGCGAAGAACGGCGGCAGGGCCCTGATCACCAGGGCCCTGCCGCCGTTTCCGCCGTTACGCCTCGGCCGGCGCGGCGTAGACGAAGTCGGGATCCACCGACGCGCTCAGCTCGAGCAGCACCGAGGTGGCGAACCCGGCCGCCCGCGCGTCCTTCGCCGTCGCCGCGACGCAGAAGTCCGTCGCCAGCCCGCACACGTCCACCTCGCTCACCCCGCGCCCGCGCAGCCACTCGGCCAGCCCGACACCGGAACCCGCCGCGTCCACGCCCTCGAACCCGGAGTACGCCGCGGCGTGCTCGCCCTTGCGGAACTCGGCGTCGAAGGGCAGGTCGGCCACGGCCGGATGGAACTCGGCCCCCTGTGTCCCCACCCGGCAGTGCACCGGCCACTCGCCGAAGTGCGCGCCCGGATCCACGTGGTAGTCCCGGGTGGCCACGACGTAGTCCGCCCCGCCCGAGCC
>NZ_JAGSOG010000155.1 GCF_018139695.1 Actinospica durhamensis
CCCCTTCACTCCCTTGACGAGTGAAGCAGCCCACTGCTTCAGTACCGGTGAGTAAGTACCCCGTGCAGCCAGCCGCCCACCTTCCGGGAGTCGCCTCGTGACCGCTCGCGCGCGTGTCTACGCCTCGATCACCAGCCGCCACGCCCCGCCGCCGCCCGCGACCCGCCGGCTCGGCCGGGCCCTGGTGCTCGGCGGCAGCGTCGCCGGGCTGATGGCGGCCCGGGTGCTGGCCGACCACGCCGACGAGGTCCTGGTCATCGAACCCGACGACGCCGAGGTCGGCGCCGGGCCGCGCCCCGGCGTGCCGCAGGGCAGCCAGGTGCACGCGCTGCTCGCGGCCGGGCAACTGCAGCTGGACCGCTGGTTCCCCGGCTTCACCGCGCAGGCCGAGGCCGGCGGCGCGCTCCCGTCCACCCCGGCGGACGTCGAGTTCTACATCGACGGCGTGGCCCGGCCTTCGGTCGAGATCACCGACGTGCCCGGCCTGCTCTCCTCCCGCCCGTTCCTCGAGTCGCTGATCCGGCGGCGCACGCTCGAGTTCCCCGGCATCAGGGTCCTGACCGGCCGGGCCACCGGGCTGCGGATCGAGGACGGCGCGGTGGTCGGCGCCACCTACGCGCCGAACGGCGACGCGGGCGCGGGCGTCGACCTCGACGCCGACCTCGTCGTGGACGCGACCGGCCGCGGCAGCAGGCTGGCCGACTGGCTCGAGCAGGCGGGCTGGAGCGCCCCGCCGCTGGTGCGCATGCCCATCAAGCTCAACTACGCCACCGCGGTCTACCGCCGCGACCCGAAGGTGCTCGACACCACGACCCTGGTCAACGTGTCGCTGACCACGCCGGTGCCGGGCCGGCTGCCGCGCACCGGCGGCTTCGTCGCGGCCGAGGACGACCGGTGGATCGTGCTCGTCGCCGGATACGACCAGGACCGGCCCGAGCGCAGCCTGGAGGACTTCACCACCCGGTGCCGCCGCGACTTCCCCGGCATGTTCGGCGACATCGTCGACCACTGCGAACTGCTCAGCGACGTGGTGACCTACCATCAGGCCGACAGCCGCCGCCGCGACTACGACACCCTCGCCCGCTTCCCGGCCCGCCTGATCGTGGCCGGCGACGCGGTCGCCTCGTTCAACCCGGTCTACGGCCAGGGGATGACGAGCGCGATGCTGCACGCCTCGTGCCTCTCGGCCTACCTGCGCGGCGAAGCGGCCGACATGCTCGGCTCCGGCTCCGGCGGCGGCGCGGCGCCGGCCGAGGCGGCCGCCTCGGCCAACGGATCCGGCGCGCCCTCGGCCGCCGCGCCCGCGCCCTCCGGCCCCGACCTGAGTCTGCCGGCGAAGCCGTACTTCGACCTGGTCCGCGTCATCGTGGACGCGGCGTGGCAGACCTCGACCTTCCCCGACCTCGCGCTCCCGCACGTCCCCGGCCCCTACCCGCGCGGCTACCGGATCGCCAAGCGGGTCAGCGAGTCGATGCTGGTCGGCTCGGTCATCGACCCCGAGCTCAACCTCAGGCTGTCGCGCGTCACCGGGATGCTCACCCACCCGGACACGCTCATGAGCCCGGGCACCGTCGTCCGCTCGCTGCGCTCCGGCCGCAGGTTCCGCAAGGCGAACGCGGCCTGAGACTCCGTGGCGGCGCCCGCGCGGCGACCGCGCGCGGGGGGCAGGGCCGGGCCGGGCGGGCGACGGCTGCCATGGCAGGATTTCCCCGTGGACGTGGTGCGTGCGGCGCGAGTGGAAGACGGGGCGTGCCGGCACATGCTGGCGTGGCACGCGGGGCCGGGCTGGCGGATGATCGGATCCGCGGTGCTCGGCGGCGGCCTCGGCGAACGGGAGTGGGTGCTCAACGCCCAGGTGCGCCCGGGCTACGACCGGATGGACCCGGAGGCGCATCTGCGCGAGCTCGCAACCGGGCTCGGCCTGACCGGCCCCGGCATGGGCCTGATGACGGCGGCCCCGGTGGACGCGTTCGTGCACGCCGCCGACGACGAGGTGGAAGCGGTCGTGACGGCCGGACTCGGCGTCCCGACGTGGGCCGCCGCGCCCGACTACGTGCCCACGCCCTACCGCCCCGGCACGATCAACATCGTCGCCGCCATACCCGCCGCGCTCACCGACGCCGCGCTGGTCAACTGCGCGACCACCGCGACCGAGGCCAAGGTGCAGGCCCTGCTCGACGCGGGCTACGACTGCTCGGGCACCGCGTCCGACGCCGTCTGCGTCGCCGCGCGCGTGCCCGAGCCGGGGCGGCATGTGGAACTCTTCGGCGGACCGCGCTCCCGCTGGGGCGCCCGCCTGGCCCGCGCCGTCTACGAGGCCGTATATCAGGCCGCGTCGGCAGACGTGGCGCGGCGGGCCCTCGGCGAGGCCGCCGCGCACCCCGCCACGACCGGGGCCTGCACCGGCGCCGCGCCGCGGCTGGTCAGTTCGCCGTCTTGATCAGGTCTCCGATCAGTTCGGATGCGGTGACCGGATCGAGCAGGTCGAGGTGCGGACCGTCCTGCCGCTGCCGGTTCAGGTAGCCGTCCGTGTCTCGGGCGAGGTAGACCTTGCGCAGGGTCTGGTCGCCGAGCGCTTCGACGTAGCCCACGGCGATGCCCGGATCCAGGTCGACGACCGCGTACAGGTGCGCGCCCAGCTCCCGGCTGATCGTGTTCGCGACCCCGCCGTCCATCGGCCCGCCGCGCTGCCAGCCCCGCTTGAGCAGCCCGAGCACGCGGCCCACCGGGACGGTGATCCCCTCGAAGCGGGCCAGCTCGCTCCCGGCGCGCTCCTGCTCGGTCAGCGCGTGGATCGGCCGGCCGAGCTGGGGGAACGGCTGCACGATCTCGTAGTCGGCGAACAGCTCGGCCCAGGCGGTGAGCTCCGCGCCGAGGTGGATCGGATGCGCGAGCCGGACCCGCGCGCCCTCGGCGAGGACAAACGGCGCGTCGTCCACCGTGGCCAGGCTGCGGTCCTCGGCCACCCGGAACGCGGCCCAGCCGCCGTCGCCGACACCGCCGAACCCGTCCACCTCGGCGTTCGTATCCGCATTCCCCTCCGTGCCCAGCCACACCAGCCGACGGGTGATGTGCCAGACCAGCGGGTGCCCGAGCAGCAGCTCGCGGAACTCCTCGGCGCTCCAGACCCGGCCGGCCACCATGCCGGCCTCGAGCCGGCGCACCAGGCCGTCCGCGACCGTGCGCACGTCCTTCTTCAGGCCGCCGAAGTGCTTGCGCGCGGCCGCGGCCAGCTCCGCGTCGTCCTTGGCGTTCGGCGGAGGCAGGATCTTGCGAGGCGTGCCCGACTCGTCGATGACGAAGGGGCGCAGCTGCTCGTCGAAGCCGACCCGGAACCGGCGCGGGCCGTAGTCCAGTCGTAGGCTGCCCTCTTCGTCCAGGCCGAACTCGGGCACGAGCCGGTCGGCGAGCTGGTCGGCCGTCAGGTCGAGCGCGCGGGCGATCTCGGTGATCTTCTCCTGGGCCCGCCCCTTGAGCCCCTTGAACTGCACCTTCTGCGAGATCTGGTGCAACTGCATCAGGGCCACGTCGGTGCCGATCGCGGTCAGCACGTCGAGCCCGGCCACCGCCCGCTGGTGGCCGCCGTCGCCGGGCCAGGCCCGGATCAGCGGCGCGAGCCTCCGCGCGGTGTCGTCGTCGCCGAACAGGCTCAGGGCCGTGAGTACCCAGGTGTCCTTGGCCGGCAGGTCCCCCGCCTGCCAGGACTCGAACACCTCCCAGACGAACGCGGCCAGCGACGTGCCGTCCGCCAGCTCCCGCACCACGGCGATGCCCGCGTACGGCTCGCCGGGCTTGGATATCGCGAGCATGGACAGCACGTGCCGGGCCGCCTCCACGGGCAGCGCGTACTCCCGGCCGCGCAGCAGGATCTGCGGCAGGTTCGCGCCGGCCAGCCAGCTCGGGGGAGCGGGCATCCGCCGCGGATGCAGGTCCAGCGGGTCGAAGTCGAGCGCCTGCTCGAGCGCGGCGACGGCATCCGGGCCATACGGCACCGCGGCCGCGCGCACGTCGGTGAGCGGGGCCAGGAAGCGCAGCGCGTTCTCCGCCGCGACCCGCCGCGGCCCGCGTTCGCCCACGGCGTCGGGGATCAGCAGCAGTGCCGCGTCCGGCGCGTGCCGGGTGAACCAGGCGGTCGCGTAGCCGCGCGCCGACTTGTACCGGGTGAACCAGTCGGCCATCGTGCGCGCCACCGCCGGGTGCACGACCGGCTGGAGGACCGGTCCGGCGGCGGCCGGGCTCGCCTCGCCCAGCGCCGTCAGGGCGGTCGGCAGCGCCTCCTGCTCGAAGCGCGCGAGGACCGGACCGAGGAGGGCGACCAGGGAGGTCCAGTACTGGATCTCCGGCTGCCAGCGCGGCAGCAGCGGCCGGGCCAGCTCCTCGGGGGCGTGGGTGAGGAAGTCCCGCGCCGTCACCTCCTCGCCGTAGCGCGCGTAATGCCGCCGCTCGTCGTGGAAGCCGTTCTCGGCGTGGGACTTCGCCTCCGACTCCCAGTCCCGGGGCCTGCCCCGCAGCGGGCTCCAGGCGAGCCAGTCCTCGCGCTCGCCGGCCGCCCAGTCGATCCGGTTCACCTCGGGCGGCTCGAGCCCGGCGACCACCGCGGGCTCGACCTGCTTGGCGCCGCCCTTCACCGTCCACGGCGGCGTACGCAGCAGCGCGGGAAGCTGCTCCGGGCCCGCCTCGGGCCGCCCGGCCGCTTCCCGCGCCAGCCTCGAGATCAGCGCGGCGTCCCTCTCGGGCAGTTCGCCGCCGCACGACAGGGCCTCGACCAGGCCGGGGTGGTTCCTGACCTGACCGGCCAACAGCTTCCGTGCGGCGGCCGCGCTCGGGCCGCCGCCGTTCGCCGTCCGCGCCAGCAGACGCAACGCCCGGCGCGGAAACCGCTCCATCGCCTCGCGTACGGCGCCCGGGACGAACTTCTCGGCCAGCCTGCTCGCCAGAGTCTCGAAGGCCTCGTCGCTCGGCAGTTGCGCGATGACGGCGAACGCCGCGCGCCGCGCTTCGACGGACACGTACTTGTCGGTGTCGAGCAACGCCGTGAGCAGTGGCAGTGCCGCGGCGCCGAGCCCCTCCCCGACGGACGCGAGCATGCCGAAGTCGGTCCAGTTCGTATGCAGCACCTCGGTGGCCGGGCCGAGCCGCGCGGCCTGTTCGGGCGTGCCGAGGATGTACGGCAGGATCCTGCGATGAGCGCCGGAGTGTCCGTCGATGGCGGATTCGGCGAGCACCTCGTCCGCCCACGCCGCTTCGGTGGGCGCCAGGTAGGACGCGACCATGCGTCCGGTGTAGTCGACGCGCAGCGCGCCGAGCGCCGCCACGGCCTGCGCGTAGTCGGCCTCGTTCGCCGCGGCCAGCAGCCTGCGCATCCGCAGCAGTGCGGCGATCTGCGCCTCCGAACTGGACGCGCCGTCGCTCAGGCCCAGGGTCGCGGCGGCGGCGAACGCGAGCCCGCGGCGATGCGCCCAGGTGTCGACGAAGACCCACAGGTCGTCGAAGTACCCCGGTTTGACCTTGAGCGCGAACGTCGCCGCGTCGGCCGGCGTCGCGCCCAGTTCCCCGTCCTCCCACGGACCCGGCTTGAGCGTGGCCGCCGGACCCGGCGCGCCGCCGTGGCGCTGGTGCAGGACCCGCCGCCAGGACGCGGGTACGACCAGGACGTCCTCGTCACCCGCGATCCCGCCCCCGGCTTCGATCATCGAAGTCGATCCCACGACGCCTCCCCTGTCTGTCCGGCCCGTCCAGTCCCTGTCGATCACGTGAGCGACAATGTATGCGACTGGTCCGACAGAAACCGATCTCGCGCGGAAGGATCGTGACATGCGTGCCCGACCCATCTCGCCGGACCTGCTCGTCGAGCACCTCGCCGAGACGATCAGCGCCCTGCCGCGCGGTCCGCGGGGCACGGGTACGCGCGTGGCCGTGGCGCTCGACGGCGCCCCGCCGACCCGCACCGGCGAACTGGCCGAGCGGCTCGTGGAGGCGCTGCGGCTACGCGGCAGGCAGGCCGTGCACATCGCCGCCCGCGACTACCTGCGCCCGGCCTCGCTCCGGCTGGAACTCGGCCGCGAGGACCCGGACGTGTTCTACACCGAGTGGCTGGACCTCAAGGCGATCGACCGCGAGGTCCTCGCGCCGATCGGCCCGGGCGGCAGCGGCCGGGTGCTGCCGCGCCTGTGGGACGCCGAGGCCGACCGCGCGTACCGGGCGCAGTACGTCGAACTCGGCCCGGACGGCGTCGTCCTGGTGGAGGGCGCCCTGCTGCTCGGGGTGGGCCTTGCGTTCGACCTGACGGTGCATCTGTCCATGTCGGCCGCCGCGCTCGGGCGACGCATCGGCGCCGAGGACGCGTGGACGCTGCCCGCGTATCAGCGCTACGACGAGGAGCAGCAGCCGGTGGAGACCTCCGACATCGCCGTACGCTGCGACGACCCGCGCCACCCGGCGCTCGTCACGCGCGACTGATCCGGGCCGCCCGCCACCTGCCCGAAGACGAGGAAAAATCAGCCCCGGCGCTTCGGCTTGCCGCCGCCGCGCTTGGCCGACTTCGCGGGCGCCGCCTTCTTGCGTGCCGCCCCCGCGCCGCCCTGCTTGCCCTTGTCGGCGCCCTTCTCCGGACGCCGGGCCGCCGCCGGGGCCGTGGCGGCGCCGCGTCCGCGGGAGCTGTTCACCGTGCGCCCGCGCACGATCCCGATGAACTCCTCGACCAGCTCCGTGGTCTGCTCCTCCAGCCAGGACAGCGCCACCTGCGAGCTCGGCGCCCCGGTGAGCGGCCGGTACGTCAGGTCCCTGCGGTGGTGCAGCCGGGCCAGGGACTGCGGCACGACCAGCAGCCCCACTCCGGCCGCGACGAGCTCGACCGCGTCCGCCGTGGTGTCCGGGCGCTCGCGGGCGGGCTGTCCGGGCAAGGCCGGCCAGTCCAGGCAGTCGTCGAGGGGGTGGAGCAGGACGTACTCGTCGAGGTCCCCGACGCTCACCTCCTCGACCGCCGCCATCTCGTGGTCCTTGGGCACCACGATCACGCTCGTCTCCTCATACAGCGGGATCGCGTGCAGGCCGGTGCGGGCGATCGGCAGGCGTACCAGGCCGACGTCCGCGCCACCCTCGCGCAGCGTCCGGTCCGCTTCGGCCGCGGACACCGCGACGAGGTCGAGCGGCACGTCCGGTACCCGCTCGCTCCATGTGCGCACCCACTTGCCGGGAGTCACGCCCGGGACGTAGGCGAGTCGGAACGAAGCGGTCTCCTGCGTGCCTGTCACCCGGTCAGGGTACCCGCCCTGGTCGGAGCGGCCGCGCATGGAAGCTACTGTTGGACGCATGAGTCCGCACAAGACCACCCAGACGATGAAGCCCGCGACGGCGGCCAAGAAGCTGGGCATCCACCTGCCGGCCGCGCCCGCCGAGTTCCAAGAGGGTGTCGTCTCGCGCGACGAGCTCAACACGCTGCAGGCCGACCCGCCGCAGTGGCTGCGTGACCTGCGCCGCGACGGCCCGCACCCGCGCGAGGTGGCCGCGGCCAGGCTGAACGTCTCCATCGCGGGCCTGGCCCGCGGCGGGGTCACCGAGGCGCTGACCACCGCCGAGATCGACGCGCTCAAGGAAGACGCCCCCGAGTGGCTGGTGCGCGAGCGCGCCACCCAGGCCGAGTTCCGCAAGGAGAGCGTGCGGATCAAGGAGAAGCACGAGGCGGAGGCCGTGGAGGCGAAGGAGAAGGAGCGGGCGCGCGAGCGCGAGGCCGCGCCCGCCCGCAAGGCCGCGCCCGTCCGCAAGAGCGGTCAGAAGGTCAGCTTCCGCCGCCCGACGCGCTGAGCCGGCTCACCTCTCGTCCTCCGGCAGCGAGAACGCCTCGGCCTGGAGCCGGTAGAGCTCGGCGTAGTGGCCGCGCGCCCGCATCAGCTCGGCGTGGCTGCCCTGCTCGATGATGCGCCCGTGGTCGAGCACGACGATGCGGTGGGCGTGCCGGACGCTGTTCATCCGGTGCGTGATGAGGATGACGGTGCGCCCCTCGGCCAGCGTCATCACCGTCTCGAACGCCTTCTGCTCCGCCTTCGGGTCCAGGCTCGCGGTGGGCTCGTCCAGCAGCAGCACGGGCGCGTCCCGCAGGAAGCTGCGGGCCAGCGCGATCTTCTGCCACTGGCCGCCGCTGAGGTTGACCCCGCCGAAGAACTCGCTGGCGATCAGCGTGTCAAGGCCCTGCTTGAGCTCGTCGATCACGGTGTCCGCGCCGCCGCGCGCCGCGGCCTCGCGCACGGCCGCGTCGTCGTGCTCGACCTCCGGGCGGCCGACCGCGATGTTCCAGCGGGCGGTGAAGGGCCAGTGCTCGAAGCTCTGCGGGAGCAGCCCGACGTGGGTGGCGGCGGCCGGGCGGCTCAGCTCGCCGAGCGGCACGCCGTCCCACAGCAGCTGCCCCTCGGTGGGCAGGTAGAGGCCGGTCAGCAGCTTGGCCAGGGTGGTCTTGCCCGAGCCGTTCTCGCCCACGAACGCGACCACCTCCCCGGCCCGGATGGTCAGGTCGATCCCGTCGATCGCGGCGGAGTCCTTGTTCGGGTAGCGGAACCGCAGCCCGCGCGCCTCGATCAGCTGCGGCGGGCCGGCCGGGGCGGGCGCGTCGTCCGGGATCTGCGCCTGCTCGGCCTGCTCGATCGCGTCGGCGAGGTCCACCAGGTAGAGGCCGTACTCCACGGTCGAGTTCATCGCCGTGACCATGCCGGCGAGCTGGCTGGTGCCCTTGCCGATGGCGAACACCGCGGTGCCCGCGGTGGCCAGCGGGATCTGGCCGCGCCAGGTCAGGTAGCCGAGCACCAGGTAGATCACCGCGGTCGTGGTCCCGGAGATGGCGCGGGAGACGAGCGAGGCCTTCGCGGCGTAGACGGCCAGCCGCGCCTGCTCGGCCTCGTTGTCCTCGGAGAGCCGGTCGTGGTGGGCGAGAAGCAGCTTGTCCACCCCGTGCAGCCGCACCTCCTCGGCCGGGTCCTGATCCACCATCAGCGTGGTCAGCCGGGTCTGCTGGCGCACCTTCGAGAGCCACTTGAGCCGGGACGCGTTGCGCCTGCGGGTGACCACCAGGGTATTGACACCGTCCGGTACCACCGCCAGGATCAGCAGCGGCACGAGCTGCCACTTCAGCGCCGCCAGCACGCCCGCGGCGGCGGCGATCCCGGCCGCGGACGTGATCAGCGCGGAGATCTGTTCGAGCATGTACTCGGCCCAGCCGGCCCCGAACTGGGCGGCGGCGATCAGGTCCTTGAACTCCGGCTGCTGGAACCGCAGCAGCTCGACCCGCACCGCGCGCTGGAGCAGCTCGCGGTAGGCGAGCCGGGCCACCTTCGGCCGCAGCGCGCCGCTGGCGGCCTTGCCGGCCACCCCGAGCAGCGCCGCGCACATCGCCGCCGCGCCCACCACCAGCAGCGACGGGATCGCCGCGCGCACCCGGCCGGGCGTCGGGCCCTCGGCCAGCAGCGAGACCAGCACCCGCTGGGTGGCCAGCAGGCCGAACGCGGTCAGCACCCCGTTGGCGATCTGGCAGGCCAGCAGCATCACCACGGCCCGCGCGTCGGTGCGCCAGGACAGCCGCAGGCACAGGCCCATCACCTCGGGCAGGCGCCGGGCCAGGGTGCCGAGCGACATGTCGGCGAACTCCTCGTCGTGCCGGTTCCACCCGGCCGAGAACTTGTACCCGGTGCCGAAGAGCGGATCCGCCTGCTCCCGCTCCGACTCCCCGGACCCCGCGTCCCCCTCGGACGCCGGGTCCTCACCGATTCCCTCGACGGCGTCCACAGCAGCCGTCATGCCCCCCACTCCCTACGGTCCATGACGGGATTCCTACCCGGAGTACCGGCATAATCAGCGGGTGGCCACCGACTCCGAGATCCTCGAGCACCAACGCGCCCTCCAGGACGAGGCTGATGCCGCCGTAGCCGAACTGGGCCTTGACACGGCCCTCGCGGTCTTCGGCGACCCGATCCGCACCGGCAGCAGCGCCCTGGGCCTGATGGTGCGTCCGGACATCGACATCACGGTCTGCTGCCCGGTGCTCGACGCCGGCACCGTCGCCGACGTCATCGACCTCGGCGCCCGGCTCGCCCGGCACGCGCAGGTGCGCCGGGTCCAGTACCGCGACGACACCGGCGCCTGGAATCAGGAGCCTGACGCATACCCGGACGGCGTCTACCTCGGTCTTGGCTTCCGCTCCGCCGCCGGGCGGGACTGGACCTCGGACATCTGGTTCGTCGACCAGCCGCAGCGCCAGCCCGACCTGGCGCATCTGCGCACCCTGCCGCCGCGGCTGACCGAGCAGGCGCGGGTCGAGATCCTGCGGATCAAGCACGCGCGCTCGGCGAGCGGCGCGAGCGTCTACGAGGCCGTACTCGACGGCGGGGTGCGCACGCCCGAGGAGTTCGACGCCTGGGCGGCCGCGCGCGGCTGAGGCCGCGGGCGTGCGAACCGGCCCGCCGGCCCGATCCGGCGGCGCGGCAGGAGCATTGCGCACCCGCCGGATCACGGGCACCATTCCTTCCATGGGACGCCACCTCTACAGCCGCAGACACGTCGATCTGCTGCGCGTCGCCAGTGCCGCGTGTCGCGGCGTCCGCGTGCACTGACACGCCCCCGCTTCCCCTCGCACCCTCCCTCCGCACCCGGCCGGCTGCGGCCGCCTGCGCGTTCCCTCCTTCACAGTCCGCTGACTGGAGCCTCGCCATGCCCCTGTGGAAGCCCGACCCCACCTTCTACCCCTCGCCCCGCGAAGCCGTCACCGCGCCGCCGGAGAAGCTGGCCTACCTCGCCGCGTTCGACCGCGCGGCCGAGCTGCCCGACGCGATCGCCGTGCTCGACGTGGACCCCGACTCCGCCGAGTACGGCAAGGTCGTGGGCTGGACCGACATGCCGCATGTCGGCGACGAACTGCACCATTTCGGCTGGAACGCGTGCAGCAGCGCCCTGTGTCCCTACGCGCCGCATCCGCACGTGGAACGGCGCTACCTGGTGGTGCCGGGGCTGCGCTCCTCGCGCGTGTACGTGCTCGACACCAAGGAGGACCCGCGCGCGCCGAAGATCGTCAAGACCCTGGAGCCCGAGGAGCTGGCCAAGCGGGCCGGGTATTCGAGGCCGCACACGGTGCACTGCGGTCCCGAGGGCCTTTACCTGACCGCGCTGGGCGGGGCCGACGGGGCGGAGGGTCCCGGCGGGATCGCGTTGCTGGACCACGACTCCTTCGAGGTGCGCGGGCGCTGGGAGGTGGACCGCGGGCCGCAGTACCTGGCCTACGACGCCTGGTGGCACCTCGGCCACGACACCGTCGTGACCAGCGAGTGGGGCACGCCCGGGCAGATCGAGGACGGCATCGTGCCGGAGCTGCTGCTCGGCCGCAAGTACGGGCACCGGCTGCACTTCTGGGACCTGCGCAAGCGCAAGCACATCCAGGAGGTGGACCTCGGCGACCAGTACCAGATGCCGCTCGAGCTGCGTCCGGCGCACGACCCGACCCAGGCGTACGGCTTCGTCGGCGTGGTGATCAGCGTGGAGGACCTGTCCGCCTCGATCTGGCTCTGGCACCGCGAGGGCTCGCGCGGCTCCGAGCGCTGGGCGATCCGCAAGGTGATCGACATCCCGGCCGAGCCGGCCGACCCGGACCTGCTGCCGCCCGCGCTCAAGCCGTTCGGCGCGGTGCCGCCGCTGGTCACCGACATCGACCTGTCCGTGGACGACCAGCAGCTCTACGTCTCGGCCTGGGGCACCGGCGAGCTGCTGCAGTTCGACGTGAGCGACCCGTTCAAGCCGGTGCAGACCGGCTCGGTGCGCCTCGGCGGGATCGTGGGGCGCGCCGCCCACCCGGCCCGGCCCGACCTGCCGCTGGCCGGCGGGCCGCAGATGGTCGAGATCAGCCGGGACGGCCGCCGCGTCTACCTGACCAACTCGCTCTACGGGTCCTGGGACGACCAGTTCTACCCCGACGGCGTCGGCGCCTGGGCGGCCAAGCTGGACGCGGAGCCCGGCGGCGGCCTCACCGTGGACCCGCGCTTCTTCCCGCA
The DNA here is from genome assembly GCF_018139695.1 of Actinospica durhamensis. Taxonomy (GTDB): domain Bacteria; phylum Actinomycetota; class Actinomycetes; order Streptomycetales; family Catenulisporaceae; genus Actinospica; species Actinospica durhamensis. The sequence continues at coordinate 12,024 of NZ_JAGSOG010000155.1, forward strand.
CGGCGAGGACTTCCGCGGCCGCCGCGTGCACCAGACCAGGCTCCAGGGCGGGGACGCGTCCTCCGACTCCTACTGCTACCCGTGACGCGAGCGCGCGGCCGAGGCGGTCGGCGGTGAGCCCGGACCGGCTCGCCGCCGTCGCCGCGATGGGCGCGTTCCACGGCCTGAACCCGGCCATGGGCTGGCTGTTCGCGGTGGCGATCGGGCTGCAGCAGGGCGGCATCAGGCCCCTGCTGCGCGCGCTGCCGCCGATCGCGCTCGGCCACGCCCTGTCCATCGGCGTGGTCGCTCGTGGTGGTGGGCACCGACTCGGTCGCCGCCTCGCGCCTGGTCGCGATCGGCGGCGCCCTGGCCATGGTCGGCTTCGGCCTGTGGCGGATGGTCTCGAAGCGGCACCTGCGCTGGGCCGGCATGCGGCTGAACGCGCGTCAGCTCACCGCCTGGTCGTTCCTGATGAGCTCGGTGGACGGCGCGGGCCTGATGCTGCTGCCGCTGCTGGTCCTGCCGAGCACGGCCGGATCCGGCGCGGCGAGCATGCCCGGGATGCCGGGCTCGGCGGCGTCGCCGGGCGCGGACCAGGCCACCCGCGTGTTCACCGCCCTGACCGACGCCGGGGCGGTGACGCTCGTGCACACCCTGGCCATGATCACCGTGGCCGGGACGCTCGCGGTGCTGGTCTACCGGGTGCTCGGGCTGCGGGTGCTGCGCACCGCGTGGCTCAACGTCGGCCCGATCTGGGCCTGCTGCCTGGTCGGCGCGGGCGTGATGACGATGATCCTGGGCGGCTGAGCCGCGGTCGTCGCCGGCGGGCTCGTCAGGACAGGGTCTTGACGAACGGGTGCACGGCGAAGCCGCGCTCCTCGGCGCCGAAGTCGGGCAGCTCGGTGTAGCCGGCGGCCAGGTAGAGCCCGACCGCCTCGGGCTGGCGCGGCCCGGTGGTCAGGAACACCTGCCGGTAGCCCAGTTTCGCCGCGTGCTGCTCGAGTTCCCGCAGCACGCGGCGGCCGAGGCCGCGACGGCGGTAGCCGCTGTCGGTCCAGATCCGCTTGAACTCCGTGGTGTGCGCGCCGGAGAAGTCCGGGCCGAGCACGTTCGCCGTGACGTGCGCCGGGTCGAAGCGGCGCAGCGCGCCCCCGGCCACCGTCCGGCCCTCGTCCAGAATGAGCAGCAGCGCCCCGCCCTGTTCGGCGGTGAAATGCCCCTGCGGATGCTCGAACTCCTGCGAGGCCAGACGCCCGTAACGGCTGGCGTACTCCTGCTGCAGGCCTGCCAGCAGCGGCGCGGCCGCGGCGTCTTGCAGATCCGCCGTCACGACGTCGAACACTCGGAACCTCCGGACAATCACGGAAAGACAGGGACTCGGTCGATCAACGCCCGGCGGGGCGGTGCCGATTCCGATCCCGATGTTAAGGTCGTGAAAATCCGGGTGAGACGGCCGAGGGCCGATGCCGCCCGCTACGAGGGCCGCTTGCGCAGGTGCCGGTGTCCGTAGTCCGGGAACTCCGGTGGCAGCGGTGCGAGCACCGAGTCGAGGGCGTAACCGCACTTTCGGGCGACGCGGCACGAACCGTCGTTGCCGACCGTGTGCAGCAGTTCGATCTCGTCGGCGGGCATGATGTCCTGCCCGTTGAACAGCCATTCCGTGGCGGCTTCGACGCACCGCGAGGCGATGCCCTTGCCGCGGGCTTCGGCGACGGTCCAGTAGCCCACGCCGGTCGCGAGCGTCTTCGGCGGGTTGGCCGCCTTGACGACGAAGGAGCCGACGACCGTGCCGTCCTGTTCGATAGCCCAGCTCAGCGCAGTGCCCGCGGCCCAACCTGCGTCCAGGTCGGCAAGCCAGGCGCGGGCTTGGTCCTCGTCGTCGAGGGAGCGCATCAGCCAGCGGCGCATCACGGTGTCGCGGTGGGCGGCGACGACGACGGGGATATCCGAGTCCTGCCATGGGCGGAGGGTGAGGGCCGGGGCGGTCGCGGTGGGGTCGACCGTCAAAGTCATGGGCGAGGTCATGCACAGCATCCAACCGCACGGCCGCCTGCCGGGCCGGGAGTTATCCGGCTCGGCAGGCAGGCGTGCGCCCTGTTGTCCGGGTGATCGTTCCCGGCCCGTTTCCCGCGCCCGGTCAGCCCTCGGCCTCGGCCATCTGCGCCAGCTGCTTCTCGGTCTCGGCCAGCTCGGCCGCCGCCTCCGGCGCGCCGGAATCCCCGGCCTCGCCCACCACCGCCTGGAGCTCGTCGCGTACCTCGCGCATCAGCTCGATCGCGCGTTCGGCCTCGTCGTCGTTGAAGAGCAGCCAGGCCACCGAGCGCCGGCAGCGCACCGCCGGTCCGAGGGCGCCGAGTCCACGCCACAGCTCGACGGCCTTCTCGTACGCGGCGATCGCGGTCCCGGCGTCCGCGCAGGCGGCCAGCGACTCGGCGGCGGACCAGGAGACTTGCGCGTACGCGAGCACGTTGTCCGGATCGTCCTCGAGCCCACGCGCCGCGAGCAGGAACTGTTCGGCCGCGGCCTTGCGGTTGCCCAGCCGGCTGAGCGCCTCGCCGTACGTCTTGTGGCTCATCGCCACGCCCTGCCGCCCGTACGGGACCTCCACCCGCGGCATCAGCTCCGCGAAGAGGGTCACGGCCTCCGCGTGCCGCCCGGTCGCGTGGTAGGCCCGGGCCGCGGTGAACCGCAGGTGCAGCTCATCAGGCTCTGATATGCCCTGCCAGCGCGCCGAGGCCCGCAGCGCCGCGTCCACGATGTCCGACTCCCGCCCGCGCTGGCGCGAGATCGCCTCCACCAGGAGCGTGCCCAGGTGTGCGGCCAGCTGCGGCTCGAGCGCGTTTCCGCCGAGCTCGGTGGCCCGCCGGGCGTGGGCCTCGGCCTGCGCGGCGTCGCGGCCCAGCGCGAACTGGGCGAGGGTCGCGGTGGGCGCGGCGGCGAACCAGGGCTGCTCGGCCCGCACGTACAGCTCCGTCGCAGAGCTCAGGTGGTCTGCCGCGGCCTCCGGATCGCTCGCCCAGTGGGCCAGCTGCGCCAGCAGCTCGTACAGGCTCGCGGCGACCGCGGTGTCCTCGAGCCCGCCCGCCTCGGCGATCTCCGCCTCGACCAGGGCGGCCAGCTCCTTGACCTCGTCTGCGGGCCGCTCCTCGCGCTGCGCCAGAGCGTCGTACGCGAGGTTCACCGGCGAACGGCGGGCCACCAGGTAGTCGTGAGCTGAGATCTCCGCCGCCTCGAACGCCGCCCGCGCCTGCTCGGCGATCACCTTCGCAGCGTCCTCGGCCCCCTGCCGGTCGCCCGTGCGCGCCAGAGCCGCGACTGCCTGGCCGCGGGCCCGCAGCGCGCCGCCCGGATCCGGGAGCGCCGCGAACTGCTCGGCGACGTCCAGGAACGCCCGCTGCGCCTCGGCCGGATCGGTCTCGAACAGCTTCTCCGCGCGACGCCGGTCGATCTCGGCCCGCGCCGCGTCCGGCAGCGCCTCGCCGCTCTCCTCGGCCCGCTTGGCCACCCGCAGCCAGGCCCGCCGCGCATCCGGGTGCCGCAGCCGCGTCAGCCGCGCCGCCTCGGCGAGTTCGTCCTCCAGCGACGCGGCCACGCTCGGTGCCGGAGCCGGCTTCCGCGTCTGCGGCAGCTGTACCGAGAAGCCGAGCGGCAGCCAGTCCGTCAACGGCTCCTGATTCAGCCGCTGCGCGAGCGTGGAGCTCATCACGGTGCTGCCGTTGCGCGCGTCGTAGCGTGCGCAGATCTCGTCCGCCTCGCGCGCGAGCTCGGAGCCCGCGCTCTCGACCGTGCCCGCGCCGACGGGCGTGTCGCCGAGGCCGAGCGCCGCGAGGCGGCGCAGCAGCACCAGCGCACCGGTGATGAACTGCAGCCTCTGGTGGACGTCCTCGTTCCCGCGGGTGAGCCACGCCTTGTGCTCGATCAGGATCTCGAGGCCGCGCGCCTCGTTCCCGGACTGCGCGCAGAACTCCAGGTGGTAGCCGATGCTCTTGCGCAGGCTCACGTTGCCGCGCGCCAGCGGGTAGCCGCGCAGATGGGCGCTGCGCGCCTCGTCCAGCCGGCCCAGCCGGGCCAGCGGCATGAGCGCCATCGCCAGCACCCGGGCCGGCTCCTCCATGCACCGCAGCCGTCCGGCCAGTACCGGCTCCCACTCTCGGCAGGCGCCCTCGTCGTCGCCGAGGTCGACGCGCAGGTCGCCCCAGTCGTTGCGTTCGCAGGCCTCGCAGTCGGCCATCCGGTCGCGCGGCGCCGCGATCGAGGCGTCCATGGCCGCGCTCGCCGCGTCGTCGTCCCCTTCGAGCTGAGCGACCCAGGCCCGCAACGAGCGCACCGGCCGCGGGCTGTAACCGCGCTGCCGGTACCGCGACTCGAACTCGTCCAGCCACTTGCGCACGGCCGGCAGCGGCACCGCCGGGTTGAGCAGCAGCGACCCGCTCATCCACTTGAGCTTCCAGTGGATGTCGTGCGTGAAGCGGCCGAGCTCGGTCGGGAACTCGTCGTAGATCTTCAGCAGCCGGGCGAAGGTGATCGGCAGCTGCTCGCGCTCACCGCCGTACTCGTACGCCGAGACGAGAGTGAGCAGCAGGCTCGCCTCGAGCACCCGGTCCGACTCGCCCTTCGCCGCGACCGCGAGCAGTTCGAGCCGCTCGGCCTTGGCCCGCCCGTTCGGCAGCCGCTGCGCCTCGGCCAGCCCCGCGCGGATCTCCTCGACGCTCATGCCGCCTCCTGTCCGTCCGTCGCCGGGCGCGCGACCTGCGTGGCCCAGCCGAGTAGTTCACCGAAGGCCCGGTTGAGCAGCGCCGTGTCCGCCGGGCGCAGCGGCCGGTGCGTCATCAGCAGCGCCTGGCCGTAGAGCGCCTCCACGGCCGTGCCGAGCAGCACCGGGTCCGGGATCTGCGCGAGTTTGCGGATCACCGGATTGCGGTGGTTGAGCACCAGCCTGGCCCGCGGCTGGGTCGACTTGAGCGCGCCGAGCAGCTCGGCCCACAGCCCCTCCGACTCCGCCTCGGCCTCCGCCCTGGTCCGCTCCTGGCGCGCGGCCCGGCCCTCGACGTGCAGCGCGCTGACCGAGTACGGCTGGAACTCGCGCAGGATCACGTCGCAGTCCAGGGGCTCGAGCGTGGCCCGCGCGGCCGTGAGGAACCCGGCCAGACGCAGCTCCTCGACCGGATCCACCGGGTCGAGCGCGTCCGTGATCGAGTCCGCCGCCAGCTGCTCGACCGCCACCCCGGGCAGCAGCTCGGGCAGCTGGAAGAGCAGCTCACTGTCGTAGGTGTAACCGCCGTTGGCCACACCCACGCCCTGCGCCGCCGCGATCGCGGCCACCTGGCGGAACTCCTCCACCGACGCGGCGACCAGGATCTCCTTGTGCGCCTTGGCGAACTCGGTCAGCGGCACCCGTCCGTCCGTGGTCTCGAACTCCAGGTACGGCAGCATGATCCGCAGCAGCCCGGCGTCGTGGCAGGCGAGCGCCTTGACCCCGACCGCGTGCACGGACAGGAAGGCGTGCAGCCGGGCCGGCTCCTGCACGGCCAGCTCGGTCAGCCAGTCGCGGATCCGCCCGCCGAGCGCCTCGCGCACCGCGGCCAGGGTCTCGTCCTCGTACAGCGCCTCGCGCGACGCGGTGGGCTTGAGCGCGTCCGCGGTGACCAGGCAGCGCAGGAAGAACGCCCAGTCCGGCAGCAGGCCGGCCACCGCGTCCCCGAGCAGCATGCCCTTGAGGTGGATCCGGTGGCGGCCGGACTCGGTCGGATTGGCCGGCTGCGGCAGCACGTAGCCGACGCCGCGGATCCCGACCAGGGGAAGATCGAACTCGACGAGGTCCAGCGGCGCGAAGCCGAGCACCGACTCGCCGTAGTCCATCAGGGCCATGCGACGTGCGACAGGGCTCGGATACGCGCGGTCCCACATCGGCGGGCTGTCGGTGGTGCGCACCACCCGGCCCTCGTGCTCCACCGTGACCTCGTACGGCAACAGCGCGCCGTACTCGCGGGCCAGCTCGACCACCCGCTCCGGCACGAACCAGCGCTCCGCCCCGGCCCGCGGTGTCAGCTCCACCCGCGTCCCCGGCTCGGCCAGCTCCTGCCCGGCCGCCACCCGCTCGACCGAGTAGGTGCCGTCGGAGGTGGCCAGCCACTGGATCGTGGGGGCGTCCGGCGCCGCCGCCGAGCGCGTCACGACCCTGATGCTCTCGGCCACCGTGAAACAGGCCAGCAGCCCGATCCCGAACTGGCCCAGGAACTCCTGGCGCGCCCCGGCCAGCTCGTCCCGCTTGGAGGAGCGTCCGATCGTGGACAGGAAGCGGTGCGCGTCCGGCTCGGTCAGCCCGATGCCCGGGTCGGTGATCCGCAGCCCGCCCTCGTGCACCAGGATCCTGATGGATCGCGGCGCGTCCGGCTCCAGCTTGGCGCGCGCGGTCACCGCGTCGACCGCGTTCTGCAGCAGTTCGCGTATATAGACGCGCGGGCTGGAGTAGAGGTGCTGGGACAGCAGATCCACCAGGCCGCGCAGATCGACCTGGAAGGAATGGAGGTCTTCGGAAGGCTCGTCCGGCATGGGGGTGATCGTAGCCGTCGGCACCGACCGCACGCAGGGGGAATTCCGCGGCGGCGCGCGGCGGCGTGCTGGACTTGCTCGGACGTCCGACTATAGGGTCGGCCAGCGTCGCCGAGCTCGCCGCGACGCCCCGCCGTCCTCGCCACCACCAGGGAGTACACGCCATGACCGAGTACGACACGATCAAGGTCGAGCGCCGGGACCGGGTCGGGCTGATCACGCTGCACCGGCCCGAGGCACTCAATGCCCTCAATCTCCGGCTGATGCACGAGGTGGTCGGCGCGGCCGAGGAGTTCGACCGCGACGACGCGGTCGGCGCCGTGGTGCTCACCGGCTCCGAGCGGGCCTTCGCCGCCGGCGCCGACATCAAGGAGATGCAGGACCTCGAGTTCGTCGACGCCTACCGGGCCGACCTGTTCGCCGAATGGGACCGCTTCGCCCGGCTGCGCAAGCCCGTGGTCGCCGCCGTGTCCGGCTACGCCCTCGGCGGCGGCTGCGAACTGGCCATGATGTGCGACATCCTGCTCGCCGCCGACACGGCCAAGTTCGGCCAGCCCGAGATCAAGCTCGGCGTCATCCCCGGCATGGGCGGCTCCCAGCGCCTGACCCGCGCCGTGGGCAAGGCCAAGGCCATGGAGCTGTGCCTGACCGGCCGGATGATGGACGCCGAGGAAGCCGAGCGGGCCGGCCTGGTCTCGCGCATCGTGCCCGCCGCCGACCTGCTCGAGGAGGCGCTGAAGGTGGCCGCCACCATCGCCGCGATGTCCCCGATCGCGGTGCTGGCGGCCAAGGAGGCGGTCGGCCGCGCCTTCGAGTCCCCGCTCGCCGAGGGCCTGCGCTACGAGCGGCGCCTGTTCCACGCCGCCTTCGCCACGGCGGACCAGAAGGAGGGCATGGCCGCCTTCGCGGAGAAGCGCCCGCCCCACTTCCAGGGCCGCTGAACGCGGGCCGTCACCCGGGCGGCCGAGCCCCCTGATATCCCCCGATAGATGCTCTGACCTGCGAAGTCTCCCCAAGATCACCCCGCCACGGTTGCCGACGCGGGACGCCGGTGGTCGACTTGATCCGCCGGTCGCCCGGGTCACTCGCCGGGTCGGCCGGAAGTGGCGAGTTCACGCCATCCCGACTCACCAGGGAGTGAATCGACGATGACCACCAACCCGTTCGACTTCGACCACGAAGAAGGCAACACCGTCCGCTCGCCGCAGGTTCCGGGCGACCCGAGCGAGCTGCTCGACCGGTACGGGCCCGACACCATGCCCGACCCGGACTCGCTGCGCGTCCCGGACGACCCCGGCGAGCTGATGGACGAGGACGAGGACGACGACCCGGATCAGGGCTTTGACGACCGGGAGTCCTACTCCATGTAGCCTGACGCGCCCCGCGCGCGTGAGCTCGGCCCGACCCCGCTACGGGGCCGGGCCGAGCGCCGTTCGCGGGCGGCGCGGTGGCCGGGTCGCCCCCTATGCGGCCTGCGACGGCGCGAGCGCCTCGTCGATCTCGGCCAGTTCCACCGCGGTCGGCACCCAGGATCCGGCCGCCGCGTTCGCCCGCACCTGCTCGGGCGAGGTCGCGCCGGCGATCACCGAGGCGCAGCCCGGCTGCGCCGCCAGCGCCCCGACGCCGATCTCCAGCACGCTGCGCCCGTGCGCGTCGCCCCAGGCGGCCAGCCGCTCCACCGCGTCGAGGTACGCCTCGGTCACCCGCTCCGGCCGCGAGGCCAGCCGCGAGCCCTCCGGCACGCCGGTCGCCCGGCGCACCTTCCCGGTCAGCAGCCCGTTGGCCAGCGGGAAGTACGGCAGCACGCCGAGACCGTAGTGGTTCGCCGCGGGCACGACCTCGGCCTCGACCCCGCGCTCGAGCAGCGACCACTCGTTCTGCGCCGAGATGAACGGCACCGCGTTGATCTCGGTGGCCACGTGCGCGGCCTCGGCGATCTGCCAGCCGGCGAAGTTGGAGTGCCCGATGTAGCGCACCTTGCCCTCGCGCACCAGGTCGCTGAGCGCGTCCAGCGTCTCGCCGATCGGCGTCTTCGGGTCGGGCGTGTGCAGCTGGTAGAGGTCGATGTAGTCGGTCTGCAGGCGACGCAGCGACTCCTCGACCGCGCGCCGGATGTAGCCGCGCCCCGCCTTGGCCCCGGCGGCCGTCCCGTACCCGAGGTCGGCGTGCTGGTGGCCGAACTTCGTGGCCAGCACGACCTGGTCGCGCCGCCCCTTGAGGGCGAGCCCGAGGTAGGTCTCGGAGCCGCCGCCGTTGCCGTAGATGTCGGCCGTGTCGAAGAGCGTGACGCCCGCCTCGATCGCCGCGTCCACCACCGCCCGCGTCCGGTCCGCGTCGAGCCGGGAACCGAAGTTGTTGCAGCCGAGGCCGACGGTGGAGACCAGCAGCCCGCTTGCACCCAGTGTTCGATAGTCCATGAACCTCACTGTATGCCTCGGCCCTACCCGACCC
>NZ_JAGSOG010000156.1 GCF_018139695.1 Actinospica durhamensis
GCCGGTGCGACCGGCCCGCCGCCCCTTTGTCGGAGTCGGTCGAAGTCGGCGCCTCGGCACGGGCAGGTCACGGATTGCCGGGTTCGGCCGCGGGCCCGTGGACGCCGTGCGAGACTGGGGGCATGGTGCGGCACGCCACGACCCTGGTCACGTTCCCCTCCGGCGCGACGGAGGGGGCTTCCGCGGTGCTCGCGGTGGTGCCGCTGCCCTCGGTCGCCGAGGCCGGTTCCGCGGCCGAGTCGGCCGGCGCCGAGACCGCGGGCGGCACCGTCGGTCTGGTCGTGGACACCACCCCGTTCCACCCGGTCGACCACACCTGGCCGGATCAGCCCGGCGACAGCGGCACCGTCCTGGTCGACGGCGTGGCCTACCCGGTGCTCGACTGCGTCACCGGCGCGGTGGGGCCAGAGGGCGAGTTCGCGCTCGGCGCGGACATCCCGGTGCGCCGGGGCGAGGAGTCCTGGTCCTGGCTGGTGGTGCACGTGCTCGAGGCCGAGCCGGCGCTCGAGTCCGCGGTGGGTTCGCAGGCGCTGCTGCGGGTGGACGCCGCGCGCCGCCGGGCCCTTTCGGCCGCGCACACCGGCTGCCACCTGACCGCGCTCGCGCTCAACGAGGCGCTGGCCGGACGGTGGAACCGGGCGCCGGGGCGCGAGGACGCGTTCGGCCGGCCGGACTTCGACTCCATCGCCATGGACAGCTCGCGGATGGACGAGCACGCGAGCACCGACCGCTACCGGATCGGCAAGTCGCTGCGCAAGAAGGGCTTCGACCCGCAGGGCCTGGCCGAGGCGCTGCCGCAGCTGGCCGAGGCGGTCAACGCGCGGCTGGCCGGCTGGATCGCGGCCGACGCGGCGGTGCGGGTCGAGCTGGTGGGCGGGGAGAAGTCGGCGAAGCTGACCGCGCGCCGGGCCTGGGTGTGCGACCTGCCCGAGGGCACCGCCTCGATCTTCTGCGGCGGCACCCACCTGGACCGGCTCGGCGAGCTGGCCGGACTGCACTGCTCGCTCTCGCTGTCCGAGGACGGGACCGAGCTGGTGGCCGTCACGGTGCCCAAGCCGCGGTGAGTCCAGGCCCAGGCGGAAGGTAACATCGGGGCATGTATTTCACCGACCGGGGTATCGAGGAGCTCGCCGCGCGACGCGGCCAGGAGCAGGTGTCGCTGGAGTGGCTGGCCGAGCAGCTGCGCACCTTCGTGGACCTCAACCCGGACTTCGAGACGCCGGTCGAGCGCCTGGCCACCTGGCTGGCCCGCCTCGACGACGAGGATGACGAAGGCGACGACGCGTAGGCACGGGCACGCGTAGCCGAGGACGGCGCGCAGCCTCGCCGCACGCCGCCCTCCCGCAGCTCGCTCAGTCCCGGCAGCCCGGATACGTGTCCGAGGTGACCTGTCCGTGGTCGGCCTCGATCACGTGGTGGTAGCAGGGCTCCTCGATCGCCGAACTCTGATAGTCCTCCGAGTCCTGGCCGTCCGCCTGCACGTCCGTGCCGTCGTCGGCCCGCTGCAGCACGCCGCCGGCCGCGACCTGGTCGGCCACCCGGGCCGTGGTCAGCCAGCCGCCGCCGAGGCCGCCGAGCTCGGTGGAGGTGAACCTGGCCTGGCTGACCTTCGCGGTGAGCAGGAAGCCGGGCCCGGTGGAGTCGGGGACGTACGAGGCGTACATGCTGATCGGGTAGCTCCAGGTCTGCCGCTGGGCGCTGCCGTTCGTGTCCACCTGGGTGTAGCCCTGGTCCTGCTGACTGACCGTCTGGTAGTCGCCGCCGCCCCAGATGGTGTCGAGGTTGCGGTAGGCCAGGTGCTGGCTGACGGTGGTCTGTACCCGGCCGTGGCTGGTCTCGACGTAGCCGGAGACACTCCAGTCGCGCGAGGCGTCGGCCGTGATCACGTCGGTGCCGGTGGTGGGGCTGGCGATCGTGGTGGTCAGCTTCGGCGCGGCGGCGATGGTGTCCTGGGTCACCGCGCCGCCGGTGTGGGTCCGGTGCGGGTCGGTGGTGAGGAACATGGTGGCGTCGAGCATCCACACGTCACTGATGTCGGACGGCGGCACCAGCGTGATCGTGTGCGGCTTGCCGTCGCTGAGCACGCCCGCGAACGGGGTGAGGTCCAGCGTGTAGGGCTCGGTGCGCAGCGAGTCCACGCTCATGATCGGCCGCCACATCAGGGGATTGATCCCGCCGCTGTAGATGACCGGATAGGCCTGCGCGATCCCGGCGAGCTGTCCGTCCACCTCGACTCCCACCTCGCGGTAGGTACCGCCGGAACAGTAGCCCTCGGCCGTGTCGGTGGCGTCGTCGTCGGGCACGTTGCTGTACCAGAACTCCTCGCAGCCGTTGCCGCGCGCGTAGATCTCGAGGCTCGCGCCGGTCAGGTTGGTCGGGAAGGTCTCGGTCAGGCTCGCGCTCTGGCCCTGGCTCAGGTCCCACCAGTCGGACGCGCCGTTCGAGTCGGTGTTGCTCAGCGGCAGCACCTCGTTCGCGGTCCGCGCGGGCGGGTCGGCCCGGTCCGCCATGTAGTAGGTCACCTTGAGCGTGATGTGGTAGACGCCGGTGTCCGTGCTATTGATCAGGTTGCCCAGGCTCACATCCAGCGGCTGCGCCTTGGTCAGCAGCGGGATGAACGCGGAGATGTCCTTGTCCACGTGCCAGGAGATGCCGGCCGCGTCGGGCTCGGGCGTGGAGGTGCGCAGGACCTCGGCGCCGCCGATCCACACCCCGGCCAGCCGGTCGTACTGCACGCCCTGGACGCTGCCGTACCAGTCGAGCACGACCTTGTTCCAGGATCCGGCGCAGGCGCTCGGCGGGGTGAGGGTGCCGACGTAGTCGCCGGTGAAGTAGGAGTTGGAGAAGTCGTACTGCATCGCGGTGACGGTGCAGCTGCGGGTGTCCGGGCGCGGGACCGGCTGGTAGGCGGAGACCGGGTTCGCGTACCCGTTCTCGACGTAGTCGGGTGAGGCCGCGGAGGTCTGCGCGGCCTCGGTGCGGGCCTGGGCGAGGGTGGCGGGGGCCGAGGGCAGTACCGCGTGGGTGGCGGCGCCGGCGTGCTCGGGGGCCGCGGCGGCCGAGGCCGCCGGGCCCGAGGCCAGCGCCAGCCCGAGCACCGCGGCCAGTGCCGCGGCTCGGAATCCGGTGCCGGAACGTACGGACGTGGTCAGTCGCACGAGGGGACTCCATCAGGGTCGGATGGATCAGGACACGGATATCACCTTCGCGCACCGCGCCCCGACGGGTAAACCCGCCGGAGGCAAAATCGGGTGCGCCGGGACCGGTGGGGCCGTAACATGCGCCGCATGGAAGATCCAGAGCTGGAATGGCGGCCGTTGACCTCTGCCGACGCCGAAGCCTGCGCCGCGCTGCGCACGGCCGCGGAGGCGGTGGACGATCTGGGCGAGTCCTACTCGGCCGAGGACTTCCTGGACGACCTCGCCACCTCCGGCCTCGACGCCGAGCGCGGCACGCTCGGGGTGTTCGAGGACGGCCGGATGGTGGCGATGGGCGCGGTGCACGCGCGGACCGCGGCCGATCCGGTGCACGCGATGTTCTTCTGGGCCACGGTCCATCCGGACCGGCGCGGACGCGGGATCGGCGCGGGCGTGCTCGCCTGGGCCGAGCGCGCGGCGCGAGAGATCAGCGCACTGCGTTACCCGGGTGCGCCGCTGCGGCTGCAGTCCCCCGCGTACGACGCGATGCCGGACCACTGCGCGCTGCTCGAGTCCTTCGACTACCGGGTGGACCACTACGACCTCGGCATGGTGCGCCCGATCAGCCCGGCCGAGGCGGACGCGCCGCCGCAGCTGCCCGCGGGCTTCGAGCTGGTCCCGTTCGGGTCGGAGGTGGCCGAGGAGTTCCGGGTCACCCACAACGAGGCGTTCGTGCCGGACCACCCGGGCACCACCGTCGTGCCCCCGGAGGTCTTCGCGGAGCGCACCGGCAACTCGGCGTTCCGGGCGGATTTCACCTTCGGCCTGCGCGAGACCGCCTCCAGCGCCCTGGCGGGCTACGTCCTGGCCTACCACTACGAGGCGGACACCCAGGCCACCGGCCGGCGCGACGTCTACATCAACTACCTCGCCACCCGGCGCGAGTTCCGCGGCCGGGGCGTGGCCGCGGCGCTGATCGGCGCGGTGCTGCACGCGGCGGCCGGGCAGGGCTTCGACACCGCCTCGCTGGAGGTGCTCGCGGAGCACCCGACCGGGGCGCTGAGCCTCTATCAGCGGCTCGGCTTCGAGGCGCGCCGCACCTTCGCCGTATACGTCAAGGATCTGGACTGAGCGGTTCATCCGCGGGCTATAGCCTTGCCGCCCATGGAGTTGTGCTGGCGCACCCTGACCCGGGCCGACGCGCCCGCGATGTCGGATGTCCACCGGGCCGCGGCACTGGCCGACGGCACCGGCGACCTGCGTTCGAGCGCTGACATGGCCGAGATCTTCGTGCGCGAGGAGCTCGGCGGCGTCCGGCGGCGTTACTTCGGGGCCTTCGACGCGCGCGCCGGGGGCGAGCCCGAGGCCCGGCCCGCGGCAGGCGGGCGGCTGGTGGCGTTCGGGGTGCTGTTCGCGCGCACGGCCCTGCTGCCGCAGCATCAGCTGCACCTGTGGGGCGCGGTGGATCCGGCGCACCGGCGCGCGGGCGTCGGCGGAGAGCTGATACGCCGGGCGTTGGCCGGCGCGCCCGCCCTGCACGCCGAGGTCTTCCCGGGCGCGCCGCTCGAGGTGATGTTCGCCGGGACCGACGGGGTGGCCGGCTCGGCCGAGGTGGCCGCCGCGACCGGATTCACCGCCTGGCGCCGGCAGTTCGGCATGTCCCAGGAGTTGCGCCGCGGCCCCGAGGACGGCCCGGCGCACGCGTGGCCGCTGGTTCCGGCGGGCCTGGAACTGCGCACGTACCAGCCGGTGGACGAGCACGAACTGCTCGCCGCGCACCTCGACTCCTTCGTGCCCGACCACCCCGGCATGACCCCGACCTCGCCGTTGATGTGGTCGCGGCGGATGAACGCGCTCAGCTTCCTTCCTGGATTCAGTTTCCTGATGCACGATCCGGCGAGCGGCCGGGTGGCCGGCTACGTCCTGACGGACCTGGTGCCGCCGCATCCGGACCGGCCGCGCCGGCGCGAGATCAACCTGACCATGATCGGTACGCGGCGCGAGTACCGGCACCGCGGCGTGGCCTCGGGGGTCATCGCCGCCACGCTGCACGCGGCCGCCGCGCAGGGCTACGACGCCGCGCATCTGGCCGTGGACACGGACAACCCGAGCGGAGCGCTCAGCGTCTACCGCCGGGCCGGATTCCACACCAGTGGAAGTACCACGCTGTACATCAAGTCAATACAGATCTGAAGGAGCCAGCACCATGACGGCGACCCCGGCGAAGTTCGCACTGTTCGACCTCGATGACACCCTGGTCGTCACCTCCGAGCCGTTCCGCGCCTTCTGCCACGAGTTCGTCCTCAGGTACGCGGTGACGGGCGTGCCGGGCGTGGCCGACGGCGGGGACGTGGACGCGGCGACGGCGCAGCTGCTCTCCGCGAGGATCGCCACGACCTCGTGGCGGAAGTTCTGCGACAAGGCCGAGGAGTGGTACGGCATCACCGCGCCGCGCGAGGAGCTGTTCGCCTGGGTGCTGGCCACCTACCCGGCCAAGTTCACCCTCGACCCGCGGGTGGCGAAGGGCCTGGCCGCCCTGCGCGCGGACGGCTGGAAGCTCGGCATCGTCACCAACGGCACGACCGCCGTGCAGCAGGCCAAGGTCGACCACGCCGGCCTGCGCGCATACGTCGACTTCGTCATCGAATCCGACGCCGCGGGCGCGCGCAAGCCGGACCCGCGCATCTTCGAGGTCGCGGCCGAGGGCCTGGGCGTGGAACTCGGCCCGCACGGCTGGATGGTCGGGGACAACCACGCCTGCGACATCGTCGGCGGCCACGGCGTGGGCCTGCGCACCATCTGGCTCCCGTACGACAACGTCCAGCCCGCCGACGCGATCCGCCCCGACCACGCCTGCGCCACGATCCTCGAGGCGATCGAGATCGTCGCCGCCGGCGACGCGGCCACGGCACGGGATGCGGCGGACGCGGAATAAACCGGTGGGCACGTGCCGCTTGCCGTAGTGGCGGGCAGTGGGTCCGCCGCCGAAAACGTATGCCGAGAAGCCCGGGAGCAAGCCGATGCGCGTGGAGATCTGGAGTGATGTGGCCTGTCCGTGGTGCTACATCGGCAAGGCCCGATTCGAGCAGGGGCTGGCCGAGTTCGCGCACAAGGACCAGGTCGAGGTGGTGTTCCGGTCCTTCGAGCTGGACCCGAACCGTCCCGAGGGCGAGACCACCCAGGTGACCGGCATGCTGGCGAAGAAGTACGGCATGAGCGAGGCCCAGGCCCGCCAGGCCGAGCAGCGGGTCGCGGACAACGCCGCGGCCGAGGGCCTCGGCTACCGCACCGAGGGCCGCGACCACGGCAACACCTTCGCCATCCACCGGCTGCTGCACTTCGCCAAGACCAAGGGCCTGCAGAACGAGCTGGTCAACCTGACCTTCCGGGCGAACTTCGCCGAGGAGCGCTCGGTCTTCGACCGGGCCAGGCTGCTCGAGCTCGCCGTGGAGGCCGGCCTGGACGCCGAGGAGAGCAAGCAGGTCCTCGAAGACCCCACCGCCTTCGCCGAGGAGGTCCGCGCGGACGAGCGCGAGGCCACCGAGCTCGGCGCGAACGGCGTGCCGTTCTTCGTGCTGGACCGCCGCTACGGCGTCTCCGGCGGCCAGCCCGCCGAGGTGTTCAAGCAGGCGCTCGAGGAGGCCTGGGCCACCCGGCCGCAGCCGGCGAAGCTCGCCACCGTCTCCGGCCTGCCGGACCCGGGCCAGGCCGAGGAGGTCTGCGGGCCGGAGGGCTGCGCGGTTCCGCAGCGCTGATCCGCGCCCCGCGAAACACCGGACGCACCCTGCGCACCCCCGTACGACGTGGCGGCCGCCGCTCCCCTCCCCGCGGCGGCCGCCACGTCGTACGTCCGTCTCCGGCTCACTCCACCCGGATGCGCCCCGGCGCCCTCGACGCGCTCAGCAGCATCGCTCCGAGCGCTGTGACCAGCGGGACCGCCACGGCCATGGCGCCGAGGTTGAGCCACGGGACGGTGAACGGCATCGCCTGCGAGGTGGGGAACTGCGAGAACAGGCCGACGATGTTGAAGTTGGTCAGCCGTACCAGACCGATCGAGATGACGAACCCGATCGGCACTCCGATCAGCACGCCGAGGCCGGTGATCACCAGTGCGGTGGATCCGGCCAGCCAGCGGCGGGTCCACGGGGATCCGCCCACGGCCGCCAGCGTCTGCTGGTCGGCCCGGCCGTCGGCCAGGGCCAGGCCGGTCGCGATGGCCGCGGCGCCCAGCGCGAGCAGTGCGGCGAAGGCGAGCACGACCAGGTTGACCAGGCTGCGCTCCTCCTGCACCCCCGGATCCATCTGCACGTCGCTGCCGAGGTGTTGGCCCTGCACGATCTGCTCCGCCGTGTGGACCTGCGCGGCGGTGGCCGGCTTCGCCAGGTCGATCAGCAGCGTCGACTGCTCGTAGGCGGGCACGACCAGCCCCATTCTGCTCGCCGCGGCCGGCGACATGATGAAGCCGGGATCCGGCTTGCCGTGCAGGTTCAGGTACACGGCGGGCAGGGTGTACCTCTTCGTGGTCTGCGTCGCGTCGGCGGCGTGCGGGGCGAGCGTGTCGTGCTGGACGACGAGCTCGAGGGTTCCGTTCTCGACCAGCGAGGCCTGGGTGACGACGATGCCGCCCTGGTCCAGCACCCGGTCCGCCGCCGCGTCGTCGGTCCCGGTGACCTCCTGCAGCGTCTGCGGACCGCCGATGAGCTCGCCCACCAGTGCCCCGGGATAGAAGTTGTCGCCGCAGGTGATGTTCTCGAGCTGGGCGGCCGGCACCTTCGCGACGCCGTCCGGCACGCAGGTGCCGAGGTCGAGCGTGCTCACCGTCCACAGCGACGGATCGGTCGCCATCTGCTGATATCCGGCCACGGATTCAGTCGTCATGCTCCCGGTCACGTTCGGCAGCACCGACTTCAGGGCGGCCAGCGTCTTGGGCACGTCCGTGACGTTCTGCACCGCGACCTGGTCACTGCGCAGCAACGGGGTGTACTCGGCGCGCTGCTGGGCCGCCGAGCTCTCCAGCCAGGTGCCTGCGGCCACCGCCCCGGCCACCGCGGCGAACATGGCCGCGACCGCCGGGGTCGTGCGCCCGGAGTGGCGGGCGCTGTCGCGCAACGCGAGCCTCGGCCCGAGCGGCAGCAGCCGGCTGAGCGAGGCGGCCGCGTTCACGATCGCCGAGGTGCACATGATCGCGCCCACCTCGATCATCGCGATGCCGGCGGTGACCAGCAATGCGGCGGTCGAGGGCGAGATCCGCGCGCCGAAGTACTCGCTCACCAAACCGAGCGCGGCCAGCAGCACACCCCAGCCGGCCCTGACCGCGTGGCGCCGGCCTCCGGTCATCTCGGTCCGGCGGCCGGCGAGGGTCGCCATGATCTCGCGCCGGGCCACGGCCCGCGCCGGGACGAGGGCCGAGCACAGTCCGAGGAAGACCGCGAGCAGCGCGACCCCGAGGATCTGCGGCACACTGACGTGCACGGCGCCGGGCAGCTGGCCGAAGATCCCGCCCACGAACGGCAGGAACGCGGCCGCCGCGCCGAACCCGAGCCCCAGGCCGGCCACGCCGGCGACGGCGCCGAGCACCACCCCGTCGGCCAACACGATCCGGCGCAGCTGTGCGCCGTCCGCGCCGGCCGCGCCGAGCATGGCGTACTCGCGCTCCCTGCGCCGCGCCGAGACCGCGAAGGCAGGGCCGGCCAGCAGCACGACCTCCAGCAGCGCGACGCCGATCACGATGGCGAAGATGGCCGCGGGGACCGCCGCCCGCTGCAGGCTCAGCTGCATGCCGAGCCGGCCGTAGCCGCCGCTGCCCAGGAAGTTCGAATAAGGGACCTGCGAGGCGGGCGGCGGATCGAGCACCACCGCGCGCGAGACGACCGGGAAGCCGAACCCGTCGAACTGCTTCACCAGGTCCCAGGAGACCGGGCCGACGCCGGAGACGAACCAGCCGTCCATACTCTCCCCGTCGGCCGCGGGCGCGCTCGGCAGCGCGAAGGCCTGCTCCGAGTTCGTCGAGTTCGGCAGCTCGACCAGCCCCGCGACGGTGAACTGCACGTTCTGTCTGCCGGCCGCGGAATCCGCCTCGAGCGTCACCGGCTGCCCGACCCGCACCCCGAGATCGGCGGCGAGCGCGGGGCTCAGGTCGATCTGCGCCGCGGTGCCCGCCAGCCGACCGGATACGAGGTCGAAGATCCCCCGGGTGTCGGGGTTGCCGAGATCGACCTGCAGATACTCGACGGTCGCGTACGTGTTCTCGCCTGCGAAGGAGGCGGACCCGGCGATCTGTTCCGGGGTGAGCACGGCCTGCGGAAGCAGCGTCCTGATCTGGGCCAGCGACGCCGCGGTGGACGGCGCCTTGGGCGTGGGGTTCGTGCCCTGCGGGTTCGAGCCGTCGGCGTCCGCGGCGGACATGATGGTGGGCTGGGCGTTCGTCGACTGCACGATCGCGCCGCCCGAGGAGGCCTGGATTTCCGCGTCGAAGCCGCCGATCTGCCGGGTCAGCTTCTCGGCCGCGCTCGGATGCAGGGCGGTGGTGAGCAGCGTGTCGATGCCGACCGTGCCGAACACCGGCAGCGCGAGCATGGCGA
The DNA here is from genome assembly GCF_018139695.1 of Actinospica durhamensis. Classification (GTDB taxonomy): domain Bacteria; phylum Actinomycetota; class Actinomycetes; order Streptomycetales; family Catenulisporaceae; genus Actinospica; species Actinospica durhamensis. Next base: position 9,719 of record NZ_JAGSOG010000156.1, read on the forward strand.
CGATCAGGGCATTGCGGGCCTTGTCGCGCAGCACCTGGCGGCGCGCCACCCGCAGCGCCATGAGCCAGGAGGTGAGCCAGCGGTTGAACCTCATCGCTCCCCCGCCGCCTCACCGTGCGCCACGCCCGCCGCGGCCGCTGCCGCCGGGGCCTGCGCCGCCTTGGGCTCCGGCTCCCCGGCGCCGCCGATCTCGCCCACGACCTTCCCGTCCCGCAGGTAGACCGTGCGGTCGGCGTACGCGGCGTACCGCGGCTCGTGTGTGACCAGGATCCCGGCCGCGCCGGCGTCGCAGCGGGCCCGCAGCACCTGCAGCACCGCCTCGGAGGTCTGCGAGTCCAGCGCCCCGGTCGGCTCGTCCGCCAGCACCAGCCGGCGCTCGCCGATCAGGGCCCTGGCTATCGCGGTGCGCTGGCGCTGCCCGCCGGACATCTCCTCCGGGAAGCGCCGGCCCAGCCCGCCGAGCCCGACCTCCTCGAGCGCCCGCTCGGCCAGCTTCCTGGCCCGGGCCGCGCGCATGCCGTCGAGCTCGAGCGGCAGCGCCACGTTCTCGCCCGCGGTGAGCGCCGGGATCAGGTTGTAGTCCTGGAAGACGTAGCCGATGCTGGTGCGGCGCAGCCGGGCCAGCGCGCGGCGGGAGAGCTCGGACAGATGCACGCCCTCGACCACCACGTTGCCCGAGGTCGGCGCGTCGAGGCCCCCGGCCAGTGAAAGCAGCGTGGTCTTGCCCGAACCGCTCGGCCCCATCACCGCGACCAGCTCGCCCGCGGCCACCTCGAGGTTGATCCCCACCAGGGCCCTGACCTCGGCCTCCCCGTTCCCGTACGCCCGGGTCAGGTCGCGCAGCGCGACCACCGGCCCTACCCATTCGTTCGGCATACCCGCTCCTCCACATGGTCCAGCCAGCGGATCTCCGCCTCGGCTTGGAAGATCTGTGCTTCGAGCACGAGCGACCAGGCCAGGTGCGGCGCCGCCGCGCGCACCTTGAGCCTGGTCAGTTCCTGCAAGGTGGACTGGGCGTGCTCGCGCTGGGTCTGCACCAGCACCGCCACGTCCACTCCGGGCACGGTCACGGCCAGCGCCAGCTTCATCGCCAGCTCGTCCCGGGGCCGCTGTGCCTGGGTGATCGGCCGCGCGAACCAGTCGGCCAACTCGCGAGCACCCGACTCGGTGATCTCGTAGATCACATGCCCCTCGGCGTCCTCGCCGGTCTTGGCCACCAGCCCGTCGCGCTCCAACCGCCCGAGCGTCGTGTAGACCTGCCCGATGTTCACCGGCCAGGTCGACCCGGTGCTCTCCTCGAACTCGGCCCGCAGCTGATACCCGTAACCCGGCCGATCGCGCAGCAGGGCGAGGATTCCGTGCTTGACGGACATCGGTCTTCACCTCCCCTCTCCTACATACGCCGTATGTATACCGAGTATGCACCGCCGCGCGCAAGCAGACCTGAGCCCCCGTCGGATCACGCCTGCCCGGAGCCGTCGCCGCCGCGTACGCCGATCAGCTCTCCGCCGGACTCGGAACGCTCACCTCAGGCGTATGTTCTGCCGCGGGCACGGAACTGAGCCAGTGCGCGCTGGACGGGTCGGTGTAGGCGTCGACGAACCTGTTGCGCTTGTTGAAGGTGTAGACGGCGTCGGATCTGAAGACGCGGGTGATGAAGATGCCGTAGCCGAAGAAGACCGCGGCGGACGCGACCACGAGGAAGACCCAGATCGACTGCCGCAACAGTTCGACGAGGCTGAGGCTGATGGTGCCGGGGAACAGTCCGAAGGCGATGAGGAACAGCACGATGTCGGGCATCGCCTCGATGCTCAGTACCCCGACCCACAGTCCCGGCTGCCCGGGATCGTCGTCCGCGACCTTGAAATGCGGCAGATAGAAGATGACCACGATCGTCAGCCCGCCGCCGATCACCGTGGCCAGCGTGACGAGCACGACGTTCCACCAGCCGTAGGGTTCGAGGAAGGCGTGCGGACGCCGCGTCGCCGTCCAGATCACCACGCAGGTCGAGACCGCGGAGACGAGCGTCGAGAACACCAGGGCTGGCCGGTGGAAGCCGAATCTGATCGTCCGCCGGTTGTCGCGCTCCAGATTGTCGAAATACCGCGGCCCGGCGCCCTTCGCCTGCAGGAACAGGTTCTTCTTCTCCGGCACCACGTCCATCAGTTCGGCCCAGGCCAGCAGCGTCACCAGATTGGACTCCGCGACCTGCAACGCGTCCACGAACGGATAGGCCCGGCGCCGCAGCCCGTCGGTGATGGCCGCCGAGCGCAGCCGGGGCTGGTCCTCCAACTCCTCGAAGCACGAGGCCTCCATCGCCATCACCATCAGCCGCGAGATCAGCCTCCGGCACTCGTCCGGGAACGCCTCGTGGTCGAGCACGTTCAGGCACCGCCACAGCACCGGGACCAGCCGGGGGTCGTCCGGGATCGACTCGGCGAGCTCCGGCACCAGGGAGGCGACCTTGGTGGCGTTCGTCGCGACCAGTTCCCTCAGCACTCTGAGCAGGTTGTCGTCGCCGCCGACGACCGAGGCGAACTGCGCCACCTCGATCCGGTGCAGCAGCTGGTCGGCGCAGGCCACCGCCACGTCGCGCACCGGTTCCGGAACCGCGCGGCAGGCATACAGGATCGCCGCGAGGCGGGTCGGTACGGCCGCGTCGAAGTCCGTCGCGGCGAGCGTCTCCTGGGTGAACTCCGTGAGCATCCGCTGCGCCATGACGTTGACGTTCTGCGTGGCGACGTTGGCCAGGCAGCGGATCGCGAGCTCCCGGTCGAGCAGGTACAGCTTGGCCACGAACTCCTCGACGACGGCGGTGTGGCCGGCCGCGAAGAAGAGCACCACCTGCTGCCACTCGTGGTCGAAGGTGCGGGCCAGCAGCCGGTCGACTCCGTTCGGCTCCCGGTCGCGCAGCTGGGCCGCGATCAGGTACTCCTGGATCGAGCGGTGGGCGAAGGTGTAGAACCCGGGCGCGATCTGGCTCAGCAGCCCGGAGCGGTTGACGATCTCGTCAACCAGGGCCTGCGCCTGGTCCGGACGCACCCGCCCCAGGTGCGGCGCCAGCCGCGTCGCCACGGCCAGCAGCTCCTCTGCGCTGAAGTCCTGGAACACGTGCCGCCGCTCGGCCATGGCGAGCGCGAACGACTGCAGGAACCGCTCCTTGTCGTCCTGGGTGAAGACGTTGACCGGCCGGCCTTCCGGGATGAACTTGTGCCGGTCCAGCATGGTGCGGATCATGGCCTCGTAGAGTGCCGAGATGGAGTTCGGCACCGCGTCGATCTGCCGCTCCAGATACAGTCCGATGGACATGGTCAGCACCAGCGGCGTGCGGTGCAGGTCGAAGGTGGCCGAGCTCTCGATGGCGGTGAAGAACCGCTCCGGCGTCAGGCCCCGCTCGGTGAAGTCCGCCCGCCGGTTCTTCAGATAGCTCAGGATCTCGCTGTTCTGCATCGGCGTCAGGACGTGCTCGACATCGGAGAACGTCGTCCACTCCTCCGGCTTGAAGTTCTGCCGGCGGCAGGTCAGCACGGTGCGCGCGTTCGCGGTGGAGCGGTCCGGGTTCTGGTCGCCGATGAAGTGCAGGATCGCGCCGCGGACCTCCTGGTAGCGCTCGTCGGGAACCTCGTCGAGGCCGTCGAGCAGGATCAGGCAGCGGCTGCGGTCCAGCAGCCTGCGCAGGAACTTCTCCGCCTGCGGCTTCTGGAAGCCGAAGTCGGACACCAGGATCTCCTCGACCAGGTGGTCCCAGACCGTGCCGGCGACCCGGCGCAGCTGGACGAAGAACGGGATCTCCTTGCTGTGATCGATCTTCAGCAGGTCGGCGCTGCCCTCGAGCCGCTTGCCGGAGCGGGTGGTGCCGACGGCGTAGGCCTTGAGCAGCGTCGACTTCCCCGAGCCCGGCGCGCCGGTGATGATCAGCCGCCGGTTGTCGCGTTCGGCCAGCACGGTGGTGGCGATCGTACGGTTCTGCGGATCCGCCGTACCGCCCACCGCGGAGAGCGCGACATAGGTGCCGCCGAGGTCGAGACGCTCCTTCTTGTTCAGGTACACGTTCTCGAGCAGTCGATAGCGCTCGTTGAATCCACGCCGGTAACGCCGCGCCGGAATTCCCAGCCGGAACGAGATCCAGTCAACGAATCTGATCAGTGTTCTGCGTACCGGGGTCACCAGCGCGACCAGGATCGTCACGACTATGCCCAGCAACGCCAGAATATCGGCCCGAGGCCACTGTGCCACGTCCCCTCCCACATTCCTCACGCCACCACGTCAGGATGCTGCGCTCCGATTGTAGGGCGCGGGAAGAGATCGTAGGGCCGTACCGGAAGAAATCCGGCACGGCCCCGCACGCGTTCGTTTCTTCGCCGGGCTCCTACTCGCCCAGGCCGGTGACCGGCATCGCCAAGGTGACGGCCCACACGGCCTTGGGTTGGCGGAGGATGCTCGTCCCGGGATCGGCGGCGTGCGTCGCAGAACTCATGGTTGGCTTCGCCTCCCTGATGTGGCCTCCGCCTTGTGGGCGGGGTTCGTGGCGCTGCGCTCCATCGCTTCCTCCTGCAGTTCGCGCAGCCGCAGCAGCGCGGGTACGGCCGCGGACAGCGCGGCGGCCTGCGCCGGAGTGAGCCGGTCGATCAAGGTCGCGAGCCGCTCCGCGCCGCCCGCCCGACGCTCGGTCAGGTAGGACAGGCCGGCCGGCGTGAGCGTGACCAGCACGGCCCGCCGGTCGGTCGGATCGGGGGCGCGGCGCACCAGCCCGGCCTGCTCGAGCGACCCGATCAGCGCCGTCATCGACGGCTGGGCCACCCCCTGCAGCGCGGCCAGCTCGGTGATCCGGCACGCGCCCCGGCGGTCGAGCGCCGAGAGCGTGGAGACCGAGGTCAGGCTCAGCTGCCGCGGATGTTCGACGTAGCGCACCACGGCCGCCGCCAGCGCGTGCAGCGCCAGCCCGGCGCTGATCTGCGCGTCCTCGGAGTCCGCGGGTCGCGCGGGCTCCTCCGGGTCGGGCAGCGCCCGCGCGTTCTCACTCATGCAAAAAGCATAGGACTAACTATGTAGCTTGTCTAACTATCTTGTCCGCCGCCGGGGTCTTGACAACAGCCGGGGGCCCGGCTGGATACTCATTCCACTAGGGACCTAGTGAAATGGGAGAGCCGGTGATCGAGTTCCACCTCGACGCGCGCTCGGGGATCTCGCCGTACCTGCAGCTGGTCGGACAGGTACGCCAGGCGCTGCTGCTCGGGCTGCTCGCGGAGGGCGACAAGCTGCCCACGGTCAAGGAGGTGGTCGCCGCGGTGGCGATCAACCCGAACACCGTGAGCAAGGCCTACCGCGAGCTCGAGCACCTGGGGCTGGCCGCGGCCAAGCCGGGCGTGGGGACGTTCATCACCCGCTCGCTCGGCCAGGCCTCGCTGGCCGAGCACGGCCCGCTGCAGCAGGAACTGCGCGCGTGGCTGGTCAAGGCCCGCGCGGCCGGGCTGACCGAACCGGGTATCGAGGCGATGTTCCAGAGCACCTTCCGCGAGAGCGCCACACACGCCGAAGAGGAGACATGAGCGCCATACTGCAGGCCCATGCGCTGGGCAAGAGGTACGGCCGGCGCCAGGCGCTGGCCGAGTGCACCCTGGAGATTCCGCCGGGGCACGTGGTGGGCCTGGTCGGGCCCAACGGAGCGGGCAAGAGCACGCTGCTGAAGATCGCCTGCGGCATGCTCGCGCCGAGCTCCGGCCGGATCGAGGTCCTCGGCGAGGCGCCCGCCGGCAGTCCCGCGCAGCTCGCCCGGGTCGGCTACGTCGCGCAGGACACCCCCGTCTACGCGGGCCTGTCCGTCGCCGACCACCTCAAGTTCGGCGCCGCGACGAACCCGCGATGGGACGCGGCGCTGGCCCGGACCCGGATCGAGCAGCTGGGTCTCGACCCGAAGCAGAAGGCCGGACGGCTCTCCGGCGGCCAGCGCGCGCAGCTGGCCCTGACCATCGCGGTCGCCAAGCGGCCGGAGCTGCTGCTGCTCGACGAGCCGGTGGCCAGCCTCGACCCGCTGGCCCGGCGCACCTTCATGCGCCACCTGATGGAGTCGGTCGCGGAGAACGGCACCAGCGTCATCCTCTCCTCGCACCTCGTCTCCGACCTCGAACGCGTCTGCGACTACCTGGTGGTGCTGGTCTCCTCCCGGGTCCAACTGGCCGGGGAGACCGAGGACCTGCTCGGCACGCACCACCGGATCGTGTGCACCCGGCGCGAGGCGTCCTCCCTGCCGGCCGGGCTCACCGTCGTCGGGGCCACCCACACCGAGCGGCAGAGCACGTTCATCGTGCGCGGCCCGGCCGAACCGCCGGTCGGGGACTGGGCCGCGGAGAGCCTCGACCTCGAGGACCTGGTGCTGACCTACATGGAGCACGCCGCCGAACCCGCGCCCGCCGCCGCCGCGACCCCCTCATCCACCGACCACACCCCGGAGAACGCCCGATGATCTGGATGACCTGGCGTCAGTTCCGCCCGCAGGCCGTCGCCGGCCTGGTCGTCCTGGTCCTGGGGACGGCTTACTTCCTGATCACGGGCCTGTCGATCCACCACACCTACTCGGCCGACCTGGCCGCCTGTGGGACGGCCGACTGCAGCGCGACGGTGTCCGCCTTCCGCGGGACCTACGCCCCCGTGTTCGACCTCACCCAGCTGCTGATGGTCGTGCTGCTGGCCCTGCTCGGCACCTTCTGGGGCGCCCCGCTGATCGCCCGCGAACTGGAGACCGGCACGCACCAGCTGGCCTGGAACCAGAGCGTCACCCGCACCCGCTGGCTCGCGGCCAAGCTCGGCGGGGCCGGCCTGGCCGCGCTCGCCGCCGCCGGGCTGCTCAGCTATCTGCTGACCTGGTGGGCCGGGCCGCTCGACCCGATCTCCGGCAGCCGCTTCTCCCCGATGACCTACGCCACCCACGACATCGTCCCGGTCGGGTACGCGGTCTTCGCCCTGACCCTCGGCTGTACGGCGGGCCTGCTGATCCGACGCACCGTCCCGGCGATGGCGGTGACCCTCGCCGTGTTCGTCGCCGTCCAGATCGTCATGCCGACCCTGGTGCGCCCGCACCTGCTGCCGGCCACCACGGTGACCTACGCCGTCAACGCGAACATCAGCGGCCAGATCCGGGGCGTCGAGATCGACGGCGACAACGAGAGCGTGCACCTCGACGGCCTGTCCTTCCCGCGGGGCGCCTGGGTGCTGGACACCACGCCGGTCGAGAACGCCTCGGGCCAGGCCATCCGGGCCTCCGACTACCCCCGCTGCTTCCCCGGCTTCGACTCGGACGGCACGAACGGCACGAACCCGGGTCGGCCCGGGCAGACCGAAGTGGGCGGCTCGGGCATCGGAGACATCGGCTCCTGCCTGGGCGGGAACACGCTGCACGAGTCCATGACCTACCAGCCCGCGAGCCACTACTGGCCGATGCAGTGGATCGAGACCGGGATCTGCCTGGCGATCTCCGCGCTGATGTCCGGGTTCTGCTTCTGGTGGATCCGGCGCCGCACCTGACCGGGCGTCGGCCGCGCCCGCCGCGCCGGCCCCGAAACGCACAGGTCCCCCGCCACCTGCCCGGTGACGGGGGACCTGTGCGTGGTCAGCTCACGTGACGCCGCGTCAGCCGGCGAAGGCCTCGGTGACCACCCGCTGCTGCTCGACCTCGTGCCGCTTGTGCGAGCCCACGGCCGGGGACGAGGACGCCGAGCGGGAGACGTGCGTGAACGTACGCCCGCCGAGCTCGCCGGTCAGGTGCATCGCCATGAACGGCCAGGCGCCCTGGTTGGCCGGCTCCTCCTGGACCCAGCGCACGCGCGCGTCCGCCGGGTAGGTCTCGAGCTCGGCCCGCAGCTCGCCGACCGGGGCCGGGTAGAGCCGCTCGGCCCGCAGGATCGCGGTGTCGGTGACGCCGTGCTTCTCCCGGTAGGCGACCAGGTCCCAGTAGATCTTGCCGGAGCACACCAGGATCTTCTTCACCCCGGCCCGGTCCACCGTCTCGTCGCCGATGAGCGGGCGGAACTCACCGCGGGTGAACTCCTCGATCGAAGAGGTGGCCGCCTTCGCCCGCAGCATCCACTTCGGGGTGAAGACCACCAGCGGCTTGTGCGCCGGGTTCAGCGCCTGCCACCGCAGCAGGTGGAAGTAGGACGAGGGCAGCGAGGGCATCGCCACGGTCATGTTGTTCTGCGCGCACAGCTGCAGGTAGCGCTCGATCCGGGCCGAGGAGTGGTCCGGGCCCTGGCCCTCGTAGCCGTGCGGCAGCAGCAGGGCGACGCCGGAACGCTGGCCCCACTTCTGCTCGCCGGAGGAGATGAACTCGTCCACGATGGTCTGCGCGCCGTTGCCGAAGTCGCCGAACTGCGCCTCCCACAGCACCAGGGCGTTCGGACGGGCCACCGAGTAGCCGTACTCGAAGCCCATGGCCGCGAACTCGGAGAGCATCGAGTCGTAGACCGTGTACGTGGCCTGGTTCTCGGACAGGTACGACAGCGGGGTGTACTCGCGCGCGGTGGTGCGGTCGACCACGACGTGGTGGCGCTGCACGAAGGTGCCGCGGCGCGAGTCCTGGCCGGCCAGGCGCACCGGGACGCCCTCCATCAGCAGCGAGCCGAAGGCGAGGGTCTCGCCCATGGCCCAGTCGATGGTGGCGTCGCCGACCATCTGCGCCCGCTTCTGCAGCTGCGGCAGCACCCGCGAGTGCGGCTCGAAGCCCTCGGGCAGGTTGACGTGCACCTCGACGATGCGCTTGACCACGTCGTCGGAGATGGCCGTGGCCACCCGCACCGGGAAGGGCTCCTCGACCTGCTCCACCGCGGGCGAGGGGGCCGCCTTGCCGGTGTCCTTGGTCTCGGCGAAGGCCTGCTCCAGCTTGGCCTGGTAGTCCTTCAGCGCGGCTTCGGCCTCTTCGATGGTGATGTCGCCGCGGCCGATCAGCGCTTCGGTGTAGAGCTTGCGCACCGAGCGCTTGGCCTCGATCAGCTTGTACATCAGCGGCTGGGTCATCGACGGGTCGTCGCCCTCGTTGTGACCGCGGCGCCGGTAGCAGACCATGTCGATGACGACGTCCTTGTTGAACTCCTGCCGGAATTCGAAGGCGAGCTGCGCCACCCGGACGCAGGCCTCGGGGTCGTCCCCGTTGACGTGGAAGATCGGCGCCTCGACCATCCGCGCGACGTCGGTGGCGTAGACCGAGGAGCGCGAGGCGGCCGGCGAGGTGGTGAAGCCGACCTGGTTGTTGATCACCAGGTGGATGGTGCCGCCGGTGCGGAAGCCGCGCAGCTGGCTCATGTTGAGCGTCTCGGCCACCACGCCCTGGCCGGCGAACGCGGCGTCGCCGTGCATCAGGATCGGCAGCACGGTGAAGGCGGAGCCGGCCTTGTTGATGATGTCCTGCTTGGCCCGCACGAAGCCCTCGAGCACCGGGTCGACCGCCTCGAGGTGCGAGGGGTTGGCCGTGAGCGAGACCTTGATCTGCTTGCCGCTGAGCGAGGTGAAGGTGCCCTCGGTGCCCAGGTGGTACTTCACGTCGCCGGAGCCGTGCATGGACTTCGGGTCCAGGTTGCCCTCGAACTCGCTGAACACCTTGGCGTAGGGCTTGCCCACGATGTTCGTCAGCACATTGAGGCGACCGCGGTGCGGCATGCCGATGCAGGCCTCGTCCAGGCCCTCCTCGGCGCCGGAGGAGATGATCTGGTCGAGCACGGCGATCGCCGACTCCCCGCCCTCGAGCGAGAAGCGCTTCTGGCCGACGTACTTGACCTGCAGGAAGGTCTCGAAGGCCTCGGCGCCGTTGAGCCGGTTGAGGATGCGCAGCTGCTCCTCGCGGGACGGCTTGGTGTTGCCGTTCTCCACCTTCGCCTGGATCCAGCGGCGCTGGGCCGGGTCCTGGATGTGCATGTACTCGATGCCGACGGTGCGGCAGTACGACTCGCGCAGCACGCCGAGCACGTCGCGCAGCTTCATCAGCGGCTTGCCGCCGAAGCCGCCGCTGGCGAACTCGCGCTCGAGGTCCCACAGCGTCAGCCCGTGCGAGACCACGTCGAGGTCCGGGTGCCGGCGCTGCTTGTACTCCAGCGGGTCGGTGTCGGCCATCAGGTGGCCGCGGGTGCGGTAGGAGTCGATCAGCTCCTGCACGCGCGCGGTCTTGTTGACGTCGTTCTCGTGCGTGGCCGCGATGTCCTGGACCCAGCGCACCGGCTCGTAGGGGATGCGCAGCGACTCGAAGACCTTGTCGAAGAAGTCGTCCGCGCCGAGCAGCAGCTGGTGGATGACCTTCAGGAACTCGCCGGAGACCGCACCCTGGATGATCCGGTGGTCGTAGGTCGAGGTCAGCGTCATGATCTTGCTGACGGCCAGCCGGTTGAGGGTCTCCTCGCTGGCGCCCTGGTACTCGGCCGGGTACTCCATCGCGCCGACGCCGACGATGGTGCCCTGACCCCGCATCAGCCGCGGCACCGAGTGCACGGTGCCGATGCCGCCGGGGTTGGTCAGCGAGATCGTGGTGCCGGCGAAGTCGTCCGCGGTGAGCTTGTTGTTCCTGGCCTTGCGCACCAGGTCCTCGTAGGCCTGCCAGAACTCGCGGAAGTCCATCAGCTCGGCGGCCTTGATGGAGGGCACCACCAGGGTGCGCGAGCCGTCCGGCTTCTGCAGGTCGATGGCCAGGCCGAAGTTGATGTGCTCCGGGGTGACCAGCGCGGGCTTGCCGTCCACCTCGGTGAACGAGCCGTTCATGTCCGGCATCGCCTTGGTCGCCTGCACCAGCGCGTAGCCGATGAGGTGGGTGAAGGAGACCTTCCCGCCGCGGGCCCGCTTGAGGTGGTTGTTGATGACGATGCGGTTGTCGATCAGCAGCTTCGCCGGCACCGCGCGCACCGAGGTGGCGGTCGGGACCTCGAGCGAGGCGTTCATGTTGGCGATCAGGCGCGCGGCCGGACCCTTGAGCACGGTGGTGGCCGCGCCGCCGCCGGACGGGGTGGAGGGGGTCGGCGGGGCCACCAC
>NZ_JAGSOG010000157.1 GCF_018139695.1 Actinospica durhamensis
GGTTCCAGGGGGCCGCGTTCCAGGTGCACCTCGGCGTGGAGGCGGATTTCCGGGCGGCGTTGAAGGCGCATCCGGGGTTCGAGGTCGAGGGGCTGGCCGAGCTTGCCGGCGTCCTGGCGGCGCACGGGTACCCGGTCACGTGGAGCGACGAGGTGCCGGGGCAGGAGCGCTTCCACACCAGTGATCCGTTCGGGAACCGGCTGGAGTTTCTGCGGCGGCACTGAGGCGTCCGGAAGCCGACGCTGGCGCCTGACCTGGGTCGGGGCCGCCGCCACACGGCGCCGGGGCCGCACGCGATCGCGTGCGGCCCCGGCCGTTTCACCGCTCAGACTGCTTACTGCTCTGACGTGTGTTACTTGTACCGGTAGACGATGCGCCCCCGGTTCAGGTCGTACGGGCTGATCTCCACGACGACCTTGTCCTCGGGCAGGATACGGATGTAGTTCTTGCGCATCTTGCCGCTGATGTGCGCCAAGATCCGGTGCCCGTTGGTCATCTCCACCCGGAACATGGTGTTCGGCAGGGACTCGACTACCCTGCCCTCGACCTCAATGGCATCTTTCGTCTTTACCATCTTCATCCTCCAATCACGCTCCAGGCCAAACACGGCCGCTTCGTGGGATATTCCCGGCCGCCCGCGCGGCCACGGCGGAATATCCGGGGGCACGGGAGCGTAGTTGAGTGTGACATTCATTGTCGAAGGTAGCGACAGGACTGAGGAGGAACACCCATGGCCCGCAGTGACCTGCGCCCGGTCGTCAAGCTCCGCTCGACCGCCGGAACCGGCTACACCTACGTGACCCGCAAGAACCGACGCAACGACCCGGACCGGCTGAGCCTGCGCAAGTACGACGCGGCCGCCGGGCGGCACGTGGAGTTCCGCGAGGAGCGCTGATCCGGAACGGCGCGCGCGAACCCCGCGCCGCCGAGCCGCCGCACACTCGCCGCACCCCCGAACCGAACGCCGAGGCGACCAGTCTGAGGAGGACCGCCCCCATGCAGCACACCATCCACCCCGCCTACGCCCCCGTCGTCTTCCGCGACAAGGCCGCAGGCTACGCCTTCCTCACCCGCTCCACCGCGGTCAGCGACCAGAGCGTGCAGTGGACGGACGGCGCCACCTACCCCGTGGTCGACGTCGAGATCTCGGCGGCGAGCCACCCCTTCTACACCGGCCGCTCGCGCGTGTTGGACACCGCGGGGCGGGTCGAGCGCTTCAACCGCCGCTACCAGCGGTAGGACCGGCGCGGCCGAGAGCGCAGCCGGACCACGACGGGGCCGGCCGCCCCGCGCCCGAGACACCCCGCCGCCGACCGGGCGGCGGGGTGCGGCGCGTCGGCGGACATGCGTCGGCGAACATTGAGTGGCCATTGGATGGCATGGGCGTGATCACCCTCGCGCTCATCGCGAACGGCTCCCTGGCCGCCAACGCGAAGGCCCCGGCCTGGGTGATCATCTCCTGCGCGGTCGCGATCAGCCTCGGCACCTACATCGGCGGCTGGCGCGTCATCAGGGCCCTGGGCAAGGGCCTGGTGGAGATCGAGCCGCAGCAGGGCATGGCCGCGGAGTCGGCCTCCGCCGCGACGATCCTGCTCTCGAGCAGCTTCGGCTACTCCCTGTCCACCACGCACGTGGCGACCGGCTCGATCCTGGGTTCGGGCCTCGGCAAGCGCGGGGCCGAGGTGCGCTGGGGCCAGGCGGGCCGGATGGCGACCGCGTGGGTGCTCACCCTCCCGTCCGCGGGCATCGTCGGCGCGCTGGCCTTCAAGGCCGCGGACGGCATCGGCGGGCAGGCCGGAGTCTCGGCCATCTTCGTCGTGCTCGCGGCCGCGTCCACGGCCTTCTTCATGCGCTCGCGCCGCACCGCGGTCACCGCGTCCAACGTCAACGAGGCCTGGACCGGCTCGGTCGTCCCGGCGCCGGCCGGCTAGCCCAGGAGGACGGACTCGATGAGCAACACCTGGATCAATCTCAGCGTACTGTGGCGGATCGTGGTCTTCGGCCTGCTTCTCGGGGCCGGCCTGCCCGCGCTGTTCGCCATCGGCCTCAGGCTCCTGTCGACGGCGCGGCACGGCGGCGAGGCGGCCGCCGAGGGCTCCGCCGCGGACTCGGGGCCCACCGCGAACCCGGTCAGCCGGATCGTCGCCGGGCTCTGCTTCGCGGCCGTGCTGGCCGCGATCGGCTGGGGCATCTACAGCATCGTCAACCACAGCTGACAACGGCTGAGAGCGGTGGCCCGAGGGCCCGCCCCGTTCAGCCGCCGTGGCCGCGGTAGAACGGGGCGTCGTCCGGGCCGATGTACTCGGGCCGGTACCAGGTGGCCGGGCGCAGCGAGGCCGGGATCTGCTCGCCCACGCCGAGTACGGAGGCGAACAGCGCCATCCGCACCGGGATCCCGGCGTCGGTCTGCCGGAAGATCGCCAGCCGCGGGTCCCGGTTCAGGTCGGTGCTCAGGTCGTTCGCGCCCGGGCGGCTGTCGCGCGGCAGCGGATGCATGACCACCGCGTCCGGCAGGGCCGTCGCCGCCAACAGCGCGGCGTCGATCCGGAAGTCGTCGCTGTACGGCGCGACCGTGCCGGCGAAGCGTTCGGTCTGCAGCCGGGTCGCGTAGATCAAGTCGGCCCCGGCCAGGCCCTCGCGCGGCGCGTCGGTCTGCTCCACCCGGTGCCCGCGCCCGGCGGCGAGTTCGAGCAGCCCGGCCGGCATGGTCAGCTCCGGCGGCGAGACGCAGACGATCGTCAGCTCCCGGAAGAGCGAGAGCAGCCGGACCAGCGAGTGCACGGTCCGGCCGTGCTTGAGGTCCCCGACCAGGGCGATGCGCGCGCCGTCGATCGTCTTGCCCAGCCGGGCGAACTCGCGGCTGAGCGCGTAGAGGTCGAGCAGAGCCTGGGTCGGGTGCTCGCCCGCGCCGTTGCCGCCGTTGACGACGGGGATGTGGGTGGCCGCGGCGAACTCGTGCACCGCCTGCTCGTCCGGGTGGCGCATCACCACGATGTCGCAGTAGCCGCTCACCACCCGGCTGGTGTCCGCCAGCGACTCGCCCTTGGAGATCGAGGTGATCGCGACGCCGGTGCTGTGCGAGACCGAACCGCCGAGCCGCATGAACGCCGCGTCGCAGCTGAGCCGGGTACGGGTGCTGGCCTCGAAGAACAGGCTGCCCATCACCGCGCCCTCCAGCACCCGCGTCACCTGCTCGCCCCGAGCGACCGGCCGCAGCAGGTCGGCCAGCGCGAACAGCTGCTCGAGGGTGGGCCGGTCGAACTGGTCGCTGGAGAGGATGTGCTGTCCGGTCAGGGACGTGGGCGGCATGGGCGGGGCTCTTTCTGCGTGGGCGCTCGGTGCGTGGGTGCTCGGGTGCTCGAGTGCCGGTGGGCGGCGTGCGCCGATGATCCTATGCCGCCGCGTGGCCATACGGGCGAGTCCACCCACTGACATGGCTCCCGTCTCAGCCCTCGTCTCGGCCCTCGCCGTAGATCTCGCCGAGTCCGGCGAGCAGGACGCGGCCTCGGGAGCGCGCGGCTTCGGCGACGAGGTCGGGGGCGAAGCCGCTGGTGCTGAAAAGGCCGAGGGTCGCGGCGCCGGCGTCGTGTCCGGCGGCGGTCAGCAAGGTTCCGAGGTGTTCGAGGCGGCGCAGTTCGGCCAGGCCGGGGCCGCGCTCACGGCACTTGGCCTCGCCGATGAAGACGACCGGGGTGCCGGCGGTGCGCGGTCGGGCGCCGCGGGCCAGGGCGAGCACGTCGATCTCGTGGCTCGTCTTGTGTTCGCGGCAGGAGATGACGCTCTGGCCGACCGCGCCCGCCTCGAGTCCGGCCTCGTCCTGGGCGTAGCGGGCGGTCCAGTACCCGGCCAGGGCCTCGAAGTGCGGTCCGAGGATCTTCGACTCGACGGTGTGGCTCACCTCGTCCCACACCCGTCGGGCCCGTCCGGCCTCCAGGTCGCCGAGGTAGGGCTCGATGATCAGGTGGTGCAGGCGCACGATGGGGTCGGTGATGGTGATGACGGGGCGCCGCTCCAGCAGCAGGTCCTGGCGGCGCTCGATAAACCCGGCCGCCTCGAGCATGGCGAGCTGGTGGTTGAGCGAGGTGGCCGGGCGGCCGAGCAGTCCGCCGATCTTCGTCGGCGAGCTCTCCCCCGCGGCCACCGCGGCCAGGATCGAGCCGTAGGCGGCCGAGTCCCTGATCCGCGGGTCCTCGTGCACGACCCGCTCGGCCTCGTTGAACAGCGGCACGCTCGGACGCAGCACGTTGCGGGCGAGCCAGCCGCCGATCTCGGCCACTGCTTCGGGGAAGCGCGGATCGGGCGTGAGCTCGCGGTATCCGGGCGTGCCGCCGATGAACGCGTTGTGCCGGAACGCCGCTTCGAGGTCTTCGATACCCCAGTAGGCGCGGGCGTCGCGGTGGTTGAAGGGCTTGATCCGCAGCTCGAGCGCGCCGCGGCCGCGCAGTGCCTTGGTGCCCGAGAGCAGCCCCGACATCACCGATATCGCCGAACCGCACAGCACGAGCTTGACCGCCGCCGCCTCGCTGGCCCCCGGACCGATCCGGTCGTACAGGCCCTGCACGATCGAGGCCAGCCCGGGGCTCTCGTACGCGAGGTACGGGAACTCGTCGATCACCAGCAGCGGGGGCGGCTGACCCGCCGGCGCGGTCCGGGCGCGGGCCGCCATGAGCTCGGCGGCGGTGCCCAGCGCCGCCTCCCACCCGGTGAAGCCGAACGCCCCGGCGGACACGCCGTGCCACGCGGCGAGCGAGTCGGCGAACCGGGAGAGCGAGATGCTCTCCACCTGCTCGGTGGCGAGGTGATACAGGCCCCCGCTCGCCTCGGCCAGCCGGCGCAGCAGGTACGACTTCCCCTGCCGCCGCCGTCCGTAGACGATGGCGATGCGCAGTCCCGGCAGCGGGGACGCCGCGAATTCGGCCAGGTCGGCCCACTCCTCGTCCCGGTCGAACACGTCCACGGGCTTCCTCGCCACCGGGCACCCTCCAGCTAGCACGAGTAGACTTAGCCTAAGTGTAGTCGTGCTAGCCGGATCGCGCTGTTCGCGGCGCCGCGTCGCTACGCGCGCAGGCCCTGGGCGACGGCGTCGGCGAGGGTCGTGGTGGGGCGGCCGATCAGCGTGGCGAGGGTGTCGGTGGTCGCGGCGAGCGCGCCTTCGGAGATGCGCACGTCGGCCTCGGCGAGAGCGGCGGCGAGGAACGACGGGAGGCCGAAGCCCTCGAGCGCCTTGGCGTACTCGCCCTCGGGCAGGTTGACGAAGCCGACCTCCTTCCCCGACTGGCGGGAGACCTCGGCGGCCAGGTCGGCCTGCGAGATCGCGACGTCGCCGGTCAGCTCGTACACCTGACCCTCGTGCCCCTCGCCGGCCAGCACGGCGGCGGCAGCGGCGGCGTAGTCGGCGCGGGCCGCGTAGCCGACCCGGCCCTCACCGGCCGCACCGATGAGCGCGCCGTGCTCGACTGCGGCGCCGAGGCTGCCGGTCGCGTTCTCGAAGTACCAGTTGTTGCGCAGGAAGGTGAAGGGCAGACCGGACTCCCGGATCGCCTTCTCGGTGTCGCGGTGCACCCAGGCGAAGCCGATCGGGTTGGTCTCGGCCTCGGGGATGGAGGTGTAGACGAGGTGGCCCACGCCCGCCTCGCGCGCCGCGGCGATCGCGTTCAGGTGGTGGCCGATGCGGTCCTCGTCGGAGCCGGCGCTGGAGATCAGCAGGTACTTCTCGGCCCCGGCCAGGGCCTTGACCAGGCTTTCCCGGTCGGTGTAGTCGCCCTCGAGGACCTCGACCCCGCGCTCGGCGAAGTCGGCGAGCTTGGCCCGCTCGCGCACGACGGCGCGGATCTCGCCGGCCGGGACGCCCCGGGAGAGCAGGTCTTCGAGGGTGAGGCGGCCGAGCTGCCCGCTGGCGGCGGTGATGACGATCATGGCGATGCTCCTGTCGAGGTGCCGGGAAGGTGCCCACCACACGATTGCACTAACTTTTGGAAAGCGCAAACGATCGGTTAGTGCTGTGGGCTGGTACGCGTATGAGTTACCCTGAGTGGTATGAGCACCGGATCCGCGCGCACCCCGCAGACCGCTCCCTGCGCCAGTGGCGTCGGAAGTCCGGACGAGGCCGCCGTCGACCAGCTGACCTTCGACGTGCTGGCCAGCCGCTGCTCCTCGCGCCCGGTGCTCGAGCACATCACCGGCCGCTGGGGCACGCTCGTGCTCATCGCGCTGCACGAGGGCCCGACCCGCTTCAACGAGCTGCGCCGGCGGGTGGACGGGGTGAGCGAGAAGATGCTCGCGCAGAGCCTGCACGCGCTCGAACGGGACGGATTCGTCGAGCGGACCGTGCACTCCACCATCCCGCCGCGGGTCGAGTACGAACTCACGCCGCTGGGCAGGCGGACCACCGACAAGCTGCACGAGCTGGTGAATCTGCTCGAAGACGCGATGCCGCAGGTCCTCGCGTCGCAGACGGCTTACGACGAGGACGCGGCGGCGTAACTCCGCAGGTCGCGCACCCCACTGCCAACCGGTACCCAGACCCGACGCCCGCGCGGGCGTCCGGGCGTTTCGGCGCGCCCGTTGCCACTTGTAGGAACAAGCTGTAACTTGGTCCTACAAGTGATCACGGAGGCTCCATGGCACCGACACCAGCGCCGGAGAACTCGGCGCTCTACCGGGAACTCGCGATGCGGCTGCGGCACGCGATCAGCGACGGCACCTACCCGCCGGGGTCGCGGCTGCCCTCAGAGCACGAACTCGCGCAGTCCTTCGGCATGGCGCGCAGCACGGTGCGCCGGGCACTGACGATCCTGGGCGAGGACGGGCTGATCGCCTCCCATCAGGGCGCGCGCCGGACCGTGCTGGCCGAGCCGCGGCTGCAGAGCTTCGGCGAACTGCGCTCCTTCTCCCGGTGGGCCCGGTCCATCGGCGAGGTACCGGGCGGGCGGGTCGACCTGCTCGAGCGCCGCGGCGCCAGTGCCGTACAGGCGCGCGAACTCGGCCTGGCCCCGGGCGATCCGCTCGTCTACCTGGTCCGGGTCAGGATGCTCACCGGCGTCCCGGTGATGATCGAGCGGACGGCGTACGTGGAACGGGCCGGCCTGCGGCTGTCCTTCATCGACCTCGAACACGAGTCGATCTCGGACCGGCTGGAGGAGCACGGGATCGTCTTCGCGCACGCCGAACACACCATCGACGCCGTCAACGCCTCGGCCGACGACGCGCGCCTGCTCGAGATCGAGCCGGGCCGCGCGATCCTGCGCGAACGCCGCCGGGCCACCGACCCGCAGGGCCGGCCGCTGGAGTGGTCCGAGGACCGCTACGTGGGCGACGGCGTCGCCTTCACCATCCGCAACTCGCTCGCCATGTCGCCGCTGACCCGCGGCCGGGCCGTCTCCACGACAGGAAACCCCCCGTGATACCCGATCAGACCGTGACAGCCGATCCCGTGACAGCCGACCCCGTGACAGCCGATCCTGTGACACTCGATCAGGCTGCGCTCACCGACGGTGCCGAGCTCGTCCTGGACGGCGCGCGCTACCCCGCCGTCTGGCTGCGCGACAATTGCCCGTGCCCCGCGTGCGCGCTGCCGGGCAGCGGCCAGAAGCTGTTCGGCATCACCGACCTGCCCGCCCCGGCGCAGCTGCGGATCGCCTCGGCGCAGCGCCACGCCGACGAGCTGACCGTCCGTTTCGCGCCCGACGGTCACCTCTCGACCTTCCCGGTGAGCCTGCTCGAGGCGCACCGGCTCGGTGCGGAGCCGCCCGCCGACGAGCGGACCGAGGACGCCAAGACCCGCTGGACCGGTGCGGACTTCGCGGACCCGGCCACGCTCCCGCGCGCCGCGTGGGACGCGTTCGTACACGACGACGCGGTGCGGGCCCGGTGCCTCGACGCGCTGCTGACGTCCGGTTTCTTCCTGCTGCACGGGGTTGCGGTGCGCGAGCGGGCGGTGCTCGAGGTGGCCGAGGCCTTCGGCTACGTACGCGAGACCAACTACGGATCCCTGTTCGACGTCCGGGTCGAGCCGAACCCGGCGAACCTCGCCTTCAGCTCCCTGCCGATCACCCCGCACACCGACAACCCGTACCGCGACCCGGTGCCCACCATCCAGCTGCTGCACTGCCTGACGAACGCGGCCGAGGGCGGCGATTCAGGGCTCGTCGACGGCTTCCACGCCGCCGCCGTGCTGCGTGAGCACCAGCCCGAGGCGTTCGCGCTGCTGGCCGGCACGCCCGTCACCTTCCGCTACACGGACGAGAGCGCCGAGCTGTCCGCGACGAACCCGATGATCGGCCTCGACCCGCTGGGCCGGATCAAGGAGATCCGCTTCAACAACCGGTCGATGCGGCCGGTCACCGCCTTGCCCGCCGCGCGCATCCCGGCGTTCTACGCGGCGTACCGGGCGTTCGCCGAACTGCTGTACCGTCCGGAGGCGCAGCTGGGCTTCCGGCTCGAGCCGGGTGACTGCGTGGTCTTCGACAACACGCGGGTCCTGCACGCCCGCACCGGATTCACCGCCGCCGGCAACCGCCACCTCCAGGGCTGCTACGCCGACCTCGACTCCGCCGCGAGCAGCCGCGCCGTCCTGCGCCGCGGCCTCGGTGCGGGCATCGGCGGCCCCGACGACACCTCCGCTCCCGCCCGAGAAGGAAGCGCCCGATGAACCAAGCCCTGCCCGCCGTGGACGTCCTCGCCCAGATGTTCGCCGAACAGGGCGGCAACGAGTACCTCGGCGAACCCGTCACCCAGGCCGAGCACATGCTCCAGGCCGCGGCCTGTGCCCGGGCGGCCGGCGCGCCGGACGCCCTGATCGCGGCGGCCCTGCTGCACGACGTCGGGCACTTCACCGGCCCGATCAGCGGCGCCGAGCTGATGGCGGGCACCGACAACCGGCACAGCCACGCGGGCGCGGACTGGCTGGCCGGGCTCGGCTTCCCCGAGGCCGTCACCGAGCCGGTGCGGCTGCACGTCGCCGCCAAGCGCTACCTGTGCGCCGTCGAACCCGGCTACTTCGACCGCCTGTCCGAGGCCTCGGTCTACACGCTGAGCGTGCAGGGCGGTCCGATGTCGCCGCAGGAGGCCGCGCGGTTCGCCGAGGGCCGGTACGCCGAGGATGCGGTGACGCTGCGCCGCTGGGACGAGGCGGCCAAGGAGCCCGACGCGCTCGTCCCGGACTTCGCGCACTACCGCCCGCTGCTCGAGGCGCTGGCGGCCGGGGGCTGAGCCTTCGTCAGCCCGGGAAAAGCAGTGATCGGGCAGGCCCGCCGTGGGCCTGCCCGATCACGGGCACTTACATCAGGGTCGGTTACTTCAGGGTGCTACTGCGTTCCGTCGAGGATGCGGATCAGTAGCCGCGGGCGAAGAGCGTGTCCGAGGACTCCGCGTGGCCACGCGGGGCCCAGAGCGACGCGTCGACCCGCACCACGCCGGGGGTGAACTCCTCGCCGCGCCGGCTCGGCGCCACCGTCAGGCTCCAGGCACGCGGCGAGCCGGCGCAGTCCACGCGCACCTCGCGGGTGCCCTCGGCCCGGCCGCGGCGGTCCCCGCCGACGACGGTGACCTGCAGCTCCGCGGAGCGGCTCGAGCGCGCGCACTGGTAGTAGCCGCGCACCGTCACCAGCCCGTGCGAGACGAAGGCACTGGTGCTGCCCACGCGGGCGTCACGGGCGCCGCGGTTGTCTCGGTTGTCGATGACAACGCGGTTGTCCCGGTTGTCGCGGTCGTCGATAACGCGGTTGTCACGGTTGTCACGGTTGTCACGGTTGTCACGGTTGTCGGCGACGACGTGGGTGTCCCGGATGTCGCGAGTGTCACGGATGTCGCGCGCGTCACGGCCGTCGCCGCCGACGCGGCCGTCGCCGACGAAGCTGTGCGATCCGGCGACGGTGTGGGTGAAGCCGTGCGGCCCGTCGGCGGCGAGGGCCGGGCCGGCCGCCAGGGCCACGGCCGCGGCGGCGAGGGCCGGAACCGTCGCCACACGCACGGTCTTGGTGGCGGCGGCCTTGGTGAAGAAGGACGACAAGCTCATGGAAAAGCCTCCTCGATGGCGCAAATGCACCCGTAGGGTCCAACCACATGTCATGCGGTCGGTTGTCATGAGCCTTTTATTGCATGGATCTCATGGACCGTCAGACTCACCGTGCCGGGCGCGCCGCGGCCGGACTCTGGCGAATAGTGGCGTGCCCTAACCGAAACGCGACGCATCGTCAGCCCCATGCGCCCCGGCGCAATCCAGCCGCACCGGTGTACGCGCGAGTGTGGCCCCGCACCGTCACCTGCGAGGCCACCCGAAAGCCGCTCCGTGAACGCCCGCCGCCCGCCATCCCGGCCGGACGGCCGCCCGTCAGCGCGTCGCCGGCTTCTCGCCGTCCCTGCGCGCCGCCGCCGGACGCCGTCCGGCGCGCTTGCCGCGCAGGCTCAGGTCCTCGAGCCGGGCGCGGGCCTGCAGCCACCGCTCCTGGTCTGCCGCGGTCAGGCCGCACACGGCGGTCAGGGCGCGCACCATCTCGGCCTTGGGGAGCTTGCCCTTGCGCCGGAACATGTCGGAGACGGTGGAGCGGGCCAGCCACACCGCGCGCCCGTCGGCGCCGCTGTCCGGCATGAGCTTGGACTGCTCCTCGAGCTCCCGCAGCTTCATGCCGCTCCAGGTCAGCAGGAGCCTGAGTGCCTCGACGAAGGCCGGGACCGACTCGATCTGGCCGGGGTTGGGCGGGGTGTAGCCGTGCTTGGCCCGGGTCGGGGCCTCCTGCTTGGGCCCCAGCGCCGCCCCGGCCTCGACCGGGACGGTCGGGCGCACGCGCAGGATGCCGTCCTGGGAGACCACGATCGCGGGCTCCTCGCTGTGCGGGCGGGCCAGGCCGAGTTCCCCCGGCACGGCGCGTCGCAGCAACCGGATGTTGCGATGGGCCGGGGACCTGCTCAGGGTGGTGAGCATGGCCTCGAAGAAGCCGGCCCCGGCGTACGCGCTGCCCCACAGCACCTCCTGCACGAGGTGGCGCGGGTAGCCGGGCACCTCGGGCGAGCCGGCCTCCATGTAGAGCATCCTGACCAGGTAGCGCCACTCCGCCGCCTGCAGGACCGCGGCGGGCAGGGCGGAGTCGAACTCCCGGGTGCGACGGGGCTGTTGCGGCTCCTGGTCGGCGGGGGCGCCCGGCGCCGGGGCCGGGGTCGGGAGCGCGGGCATGATCGCCCGGGTGGCAGAGAAGGGCTTCATCGGCCCTTGCTCCTTTCTCTGGGTCCTTCTTCGGGTCGTCCGCGCGGCGCGACGCCGACGCGGTTGCCCGCCGCGGCCGACGTGGGGATCGACCGGCCGCGGCGGATCTGCCTGGTACGCAAGGGACGCGGCGCACCCGGGCGCAGGTGTTGGTCTTATGGCTGCGACACCAACCGGCATCTGCGCTCGGGTGAAAGTTTCCCACCGTGCGGCGACGGACAGGCGGTACGTACCACCCGGCGATCGCCCGATTCCACGTCAAGGCTTGAATCAATACGCGCCAGTAGGTATGGCGCCGGTCCACCCGGACGCGCGAGTCCGCCCAGATCCGGGCTCGATGACCGGGCGCCGGCGTCCGGTCGCGATGATCGCCCCGCGGCGGCGTGCGCGCGCTCGGGGCCGGCCGGGGCCTTTCCAAATCCGGACAGGCTCAACCGCGTGTCCCCCGAAGTTCCGCCCCCGCGGTACTTCCCGGACGCCTGTCCGGCGAACGCGTCCGATTCCTCGGGCCCGGGCGGGCGAAAGCGCAGGCCACCCGGGCCGTGCCCGGAAAAGTTCCGACGCGCCTGTCCGAAATGATGCTCGCTCGGGCATCAGAGCGGGCAAGCTAACCGGTGGTGGGGCTTACTTCACGTGAGCTCCGGGCGCCGATCACACCCGCGGTCGCACCGCGGCCGCCTGCGGCGCCTGTCTTTGGTCGTTCTGCCTGGTACGCACCCAAGACGCACTGCGGGGCGGTCTCCACTGCGACGGGGACCGCCCCGTACCCATTCCCCGCGCGGGCACGGACCGCTCACCACCCCCCACCGATACGATCAACGGCGTGGTGGTGACGAACGTACCGAGCGTGCCGAATGTACCCAAGGCGTCGAGCCGGGCCGGCGGGCCCGACCTGCCGCGGGTGCCGAGGCCCGCGGGCCCGGCGGATCCGGCCGGCCCGTCCCTGCCACCGAGCGTGCTGGACGAGCCGGAGGCGGTCGGGCGGATACGGGGGCGGGCGGACCTGATCCGGGTGCTGTTCGGGGGCCTGATGATCGCGGCCACGGTCGCGCTCGGCCAGATCGGCGCGCACACCACCAGCGGTCTCGAGTCCGATCTGCACAGCGGCGCGCAGTTCGGGCCGGTCTTCGTGATCAGCGCCGTCGCGGTGCTCACGAACGTCGCCACCGCGGTGATCCCGATCGGCCTCGCGATCGAGCGGCTGGTGCGCGGGGACGGCGGGCGGGTGGCCGACGCCGTGATCGCGGCCGCGTTCGGCTGCGGCGTCACCGGCGGCCTCAACGTCTGGATCACCTCGAGCCACGCGCCGCACTGGCTGATGACCGAGCTGACCCGGCATCTGGACTCGGGCGCCACCGCGCCGCTGCACATCTATCTGGCCACCGTCATCGCGTTCCTCACCGTCCTCGGGTTCAACGACCGGCCGAGCCTGCGCACGTTCACCTGGCTGTGCGTCGCGGTCTACCTCACCGCGACGCTGGTGGGCGGCGACAGCGCCCTGATCGGCCTGGTGGTGACCTACTTCCTCGGCCGGGGCATCGGCTTCGGCTGGCGCTACGTCTGCGGGGTCGCGAACGAGCGGCCCACCGGCGAGATCGTGCTCGCCACGCTCGCGCGGGCCGACCTCGCGCCGGTCTCCTGCCGGTGGCAGGGCGAACGCGACGACGTGCGCCGCTACGAGGTGCACTGCGCCGACGGCCGCCGCCTCGACGTCGCCGTACTCGACCGGGACCGCCAGGCCGTGGGCCTGATCTACCGCGTCTACCGCCGCATCCGGCTGCGCGGCCCGGCCCAGCGCGGGACGCTCTACTCGCTGCGCCGCACCGTCGAACACGAAGCCCTGCTCTCCTACGCGCTCGCTGACGCCGACATCGACACGCCCAGGCTCGTCGCCGTGCGCGAACTGGGCGCCGACTCGACCCTGCTCGCCTACGAGCACGTCCCGGCCCGCCGGCTGGAGGAGCTGGCCGACGAGGAGTTCACCGACGAACTCGTCTACGACGTCTGGCGTGCCGTGCGCGACCTGGGCCGGCATCAGATCGCCCACCGCAGCCTGGCTCTGGACTCCATCCTCGTCGACGACCGGGACCCGCGCCGGATCTGGCTGACCGAGCTGCGCAACGGCGAGATCGCGGCCGACGAACTCCAACACCTGCTCGACGTCGCCGAGACGATGACGGCCCTCGCGCTGCGGGCCGGACCGGAGCGCACGGTGCGCATCGGCACCCGCGTCCTGGGCGAGGAGCACATCAGCGCCGCGCTTCCGTTCCTCCAGCCGATCCTGCTCACCCGCACCACCCGGGTCGCGCTGCGCAAGTCCAAGCGCCTGCTCCCGCGGCTGCGCGAGCAGATCCTCGAACTGCACCCGCACGCCCCCACCACCGAGCCGGTCAAGCTCGAACGCCTCAAGCCGCGCACCATCCTGGCCGTCACGGCCGGCTGCTTCGCCGTCTGCGTACTGATGCTGGAGCTCGCGTCGGTCGGAAACGAGAGCGGGCACAGTACCTGGCAGCTGCTGGCCGACGCCTCCCCCTGGTGGCTGCTGGTCGCGGCGGCCGCCGCGGGCCTGACCTACGTCGCGGCGGCGATGCAGCTGGCCGGCTACATCCCGGAGCAGCTGCCGCGGCGGCAGAACCTGATGGTGCAGTTCGCCTCGAGCTTCATCGCGCTGTTCACCCCGGCCGCGGTCGGCGGCGTGGCGCTCAACGTCCGGTTCCTGCAGCGGCGCGGCATCCCGACCGGCCCGGCCGTCAGCGCGGTCGGCGCCGGGCAGGCGGTGGGCTTCGTCATCCACGTCGTGCTCATCGCGGTCTTCGGCTTCTTCGCGAGCGGCGGCGCCACCCACGACGAGGCGTCCACCACGATGATCGCGATCCTGCTGGCCATCGCCGTCATCGTGATGATCACACTGACGGTGGCGCCGCTGCGCCGCCTGGCCAAGCGCCGCCTCGCGCCCTTCTTCGAGGGCTCGCTCCCGCGCCTGCTCGACGTCGCGCAGAACCCGCGGAAGCTGGCCCTCGCGCTCGGCGGCACCGTGTCCCTCTCGCTGCTCAACGCCCTGTGCCTGTGGAGCTGCGTGCACGCGCTCAGCGGCAGCTCCTCGCCCAACTACCCGACCGTCGCGCTGATGTACCTGACCGTGCAGGCGATCAGCTCGGCCATCCCGACCCCGGCGGGCATGGGCGCGGTCGAATTCGGCCTCGGCGGCGCGCTGACCATCACCGGTATGGCCAAGCCCAGCGCCGTGGTCGCCGTCCTCGCCTACCGGCTGCTCACCACGTACCTGCCCGCCGCGCCCGGCTACCTGGCCCTGTCCCGGCTGCGGGAACGGCGTGCGGTCTGAGGCGACGCGGCGTCAGACGGCCGCCGCACGCAGTGCTTCGTCGGCCCACCGCGCCAGCTGATCGGCCAGCGGGGTCAGCCGCATCAGGGCCTCGACGGCCGAGTCGTCCTGGCCGTATCCGGACCGGCCGGTGTGGCCGCGGGCCGCGCCGGCCATGACCTGGGCGCCGAGCCAGCCCCACTTGGCCGAGGCGCAGACGGCGATCGCGGTGCGGGCCTCGTCCGCGGAACCGGCCCAGCCGCCGTCGGCCAGACCCTTGACGTACCCCTCGGTGACGGCCGCGACCAGGTCCGGTAGCAGCGCGATGTCCATGAGCCCGTCGGTGACGCTGTCGACGAGCAGGTTCGCCGGGTCCTCGCCGATCGCCCCCTCGCCGACGAACGCCCAGTCGATCAGTACGGACGTGCCGGAGCCGTCCTCGATCAGGTTGGCGGGCCACAGGTCGAGGTGGCAGAGCGTGCGCGGCAGGTCCTCGGCAGCCGGGAGCAGCCGCGTACGCGCGTGCCAGAGCCGACGCAGCGCACCGCGCGTCTCGGCCGACCAGGCCTGGACGGCCGGGCTGTCCCATGCGGCCTCGTCGATGCCGTCCTGGGCGCCCGGGCCGTGGGTGAGGTACTGGGCCAGCCAGTGGCGGGAGAGCCAGGGCAGTTCGGCGGGCGGCGGGACGCGCCCGGCCCAGCGGCCCTGCCCGACGCCGAGTTCGTACCCGAAGCGGCCGAGTCGCTCGACGGACCAGTCGAACGCGGACGGTCCCTCGACGTCCTCGAGCCAGAGTTCGACGCTCCCGTCCACCTGCGTGTCCGCGGACAGCAGCCGTGGGGCGCGGATTCCGGCCTCGGCATACGCGCTGTGCGCTAGGCCGGAGCGGTATGCCTCGACTTCGCGCCGCCAGTAGTTGTAGTGGTCAGGGGCCTCGCTGGTGTGCCAGGGCGAGGTGTCGGCTCCGGCGGCCCGCGCCGCGGGCGGACGCAGGACCTTCAGGATCCGGCTGGGCGCGCCCTCTTCGCGCACCCTGAAGATGCCGCCCGACGCCTCGTTCTCCTCGTTGTGCTGCAGCGCGATCCGCTCGTCCACTCCGCCACCCCGCCACTCCGCCCACTCGAGGCGTATCAGACTACATAGTCGCGCCGGTGCAGGGTGCCGGCCAGGCCGCCCCAGTCGTAGGCCGTCTCGGCGTGCTCGGTCTGGTCCACGCCGACGATCTCCTCCTCGGTGCTCACCCGCAGGCCGACGGTCTTGTGCACGAGCTTGGCCAGGGCGAAGGAGACCACGAAGGAGTAGGCGAAGACGATTCCGGCGGCCGCGGCCTGGTCGAGCAGCTGGTCCACGCCGCCGCCGTAGAACAGCCCGGCCCTGGCCCCGTTGGAGAACCCGGCGACCTCGCCGGGGGCGGCGAGCAGGCCGATCAGCAGCGTGCCCACGATCCCGCCGACCAGGTGGACGCCGACCACGTCGAGCGAGTCGTCGAAGTCGAAGCGGTGCTTGAGGTTCACCGCGTAGCAGCACACGAATCCGGCGATCAGGCCGACGAAGAGCGCGCCGGTCGGGGAGACCGAGCCGCAGGAGGCGGTGATCGCCACCAGCCCGGCCACCGCGCCGGAGGCGGCGCCGATGGTGGTGAACGTGCCGTGCTGCAGCTTCTCCGCGGCCAGCCAGCCGAACACCGCCGTGCACCCGGCGATCTGCGTGTTCAGGAACACCACCGAGGCCTGGCCGCCGGCGATCAGCGCCGAGCCGGCGTTGAAGCCGAACCAGCCGAACCACAAAAGCGCCGCGCCCAGCATCACGAACGGCACGTTGTGCGGGCGCATCGGGTCCTTGCGGAAGCCGATGCGCTTGCCCACCACCAGCGCGCAGGCCAGCGCCGCGGCTCCGGAGTTGATCTCCACGGCGGTGCCGCCGGCGAAGTCCATCACGTGCAGCCGGGCGTAGATGAAGCCGTTGGGCGAGAACACCCAGTGCGCGATCGGGAAGTAGACCAGGCTCGCCCACGCGGCCACGTACACCGCCCAGCCGACGAACCTGGTCCGGTCGGCGATCGCGCCGGAGATCAGGGCCGGGGTGATGACGGCGAACATCAGCTGGAAGCAGACCACGGCGAAGACCGGCACGCCGCTCGAGCCGTAGAGTGCGAGATGATCGTTCCCGCCGATCCCGGTGCCGATGCCGTGCAGCCCCCACTGCGCGAAGGTTCCCCAGAAACCGTTCCCGTGTGCGTCACCCGCGTTACCGAAAGACACGGACCATCCGTAGAGCACCCACGCGACGGTGACCACGGCTATACAGATGAAGTTCATCATCAGCATGTTCAGCACGCTCTTCGCACGGACCATGCCGCCGTAGAAGAACGCCAGACCCGGCGTCATGAGCAGCACGAGTGCGGAGCTCACGAGCACCCACGCGGTGTTCCCGGTGTCCAGTTTCAGCACGGTTTGCGGTTCCTTCGGTCGGCGCGGCGCACGCCCCCACGATCGCGGCGCACCGTTTCCGGGCGCGGCGTGAGATGTTTCGTCCGGGTGACAAAAGCGACGTGAAGGTTACGGCTGGTTGACGAGGCCCGGCGGCGGCGCGCCCGAGAGCACGGTGCGGCGGCAGGATGGACGGTATGACGGAGATCAGCCCGCCGAGCCAGGCCGCCGACGCCGCCGAGGCCGCCGAGGCCGCGGCCGAACTGTCCGCCGTGTCCGCGTGGTGCGCGCGGCATCTCGGCAGCGAGCCCGAGGAGACGCTCTTCTCCGCCGGGCATCTCTCGCGCGTCTTCGGGCTGCGGTTGCGCGACGGGCGGGCGGTCGTGGTGAAGGTGCGGGCCGCCGAGCCGCGGCTGGCCGGCTGTACCGAGGTGCAGCGGCACCTGTGGCAGGCCGGATTCCCGTGCCCGCAGCCGTTAGCCGGACCGCTGCCGTTGAGCGCGGCAGAAACGGCGTTGGCCATGGATTGTGCGGTCAACGCGGAAACCCTCGTCACCGGCGGTGCGCCCTACCCCGCCGCCGACCTCGCCTCCCAGGGTGCTGGATCACCCGGAGCAGCGGCCTTCGCCGGACTGCTGGCCCGGCTGATCGCGCTCGCGCCCGCCCCCGATCAGGTCTCCGACCTCGCGCCGCCGCCGGCCTGGGTGCACTGGGACCACCCGCATCCGGGAGTGTGGCCGCCGCCGGACGATCGGGACGTCGACCTCAACGCGTTCCCCGAGACGGCCTGGCTCGACGAGCTGGGGCAGGCCACGCGCGCCAGGCTCGCCGCCACCCGCGACGCCGAGCCCGTCATCGGACATTGCGACTGGGAGTCGCACAACCTCGAATTCCGCGCGGGCGAACCGTGGGTGGTGCACGACTGGGACAGTGTGGTGTGCGCCGCCGAGACCGTGATCGTCGGGGTCGCGGCGGCGATGTGGCCCGCCGGGAGCGAGAGCTTCGGCGCGGATATCGCGCAGAGCGAGCAGTTCCTCGAGGCCTACCAGCGCGCGCGGGGGCGGGCCTTCTCGTCGCAGCACCTTGAGGAGGCGTGGGCCGCCGGGCTGTGGATCCGAGCGTTCAACGCCAAGAAGTACGTCCTCGACGGCCTGGCCACGCTCACGCCGGCAGAGGCGGACGAACGGGCCCGCCGCGCCGGCCTGGCGTGAGACCGAGGTTCTTCAGGACACGGGCCCGTCAGGACACCACACTCGGCGCGTCGAGCTCGGTGAGCGTGACGGTGCACAGTCCGCTGCGCTCGGCCCGCACGTCCGTCACCTCCAACTGCGTACCCGGCAGCAGGATGAACTCCTCCTCGCCGGTGAACGCGGAGAAGTTGCGGATCGCCACGGCCCGGGCCGGGTGGATCTCGAACAGCGTGCGCTTGCCACGGCTGCCGAGGAACGACTGCGCGACGGAGGGCTTCGACGTGCACGAAGACACGCCCCACCAGGTCACCGTGCGGCCGCGGGCGTACTGGGCGCGCATGTCCAGCGACACGCCGCGCCACAGCGGCTCGGTGCGCACGGGCAGGCTCGCGACCGCGGCGAACAGCAGGCGCAGGTAGGGCAGGTACGGCGTCAGGACGCTGCGGTCCGGCGAGCGCAGCACGGCGTTGATCTCGCGGTAGAAGGCGGATTCGCAGGTGTAGAGGTAGAGGGCCGCGATCGCGTCGGCGGACAGGCCGTCCAGGTCCTGGGCCTCGTCCGCGCGCCGCTTGCCGAACTCGTCCGAGAGCGCGACGTGCCGGTCCAGCCCGCGCAGCAGCGCCGCGGCCGGGGCGACGGCGGTGCGGAAGTCCTTCGGCGGGCTGTCGAAGACCCCGGTGATCGGCGGCAGGACGAGTCCCTCGTCCTTCACGCCGGCGAGGCGCTCGAGGTAGAGCTGGTGCAGCTCCATGGTCGAGGTGATGAACGCGCCCATCCGCTCGGCCACGCCCTCGTCCGCGCCGCCGCCGGCCGGGAGCTTGTTCCAGCCCTTGGTCGGCAGCCAGTCGATCTCGTCGGCGCCGAGCGAGGCGAGCGCCGCGTTCACCATCCCGAAGTGCTCGCCGTCGCAGAAGATGTCGCCCTGCGCGGCCGGGTTCGGGTGGTCGATGTGCCGGACCCGGACGTCCGGGTACTTCTTCTGCAGCCGCAGCACGACGCTCTTGAGGTTGCGCGCGTGCGCCCCCCACCAGGCGAACACGACGCCGCGGTCCTCCTCGTCGGCGTCCTGTTTGGCCCGCAGGATCTCCTCCACGATGCGCTCGGCGACCGGCCGCCAGAACGCGGTGTGCCGCTCCGGGCCCATCGACCCGTCGCTGCTCGCGGTCAGCGCCGCGTTGAGCAGCAGCACGCCCTGGGTGAGCATCGCCTGGAACCACTCCGGCGGCTGGACGGCGTCGCGCTCGCGCAGCAGCGCGCGTATCTCGGCGATCGGCGTCTTCTTGGCGATCCCGTACTTCCACATCGCCGCGGCCTTGATGATGCAGCGGATGCTCACCACGCGGCCGAACTGGCTGTCGGCCCAGTCGTGGAAGGTGTTGTCGAACATGGCGATGCCGGTGGCGCTCTCCGGCCGCGGGTAGGGGTTCTGGCCGAAGACGACGACCTTCCACTTGTGCGGGGCGTGCGGCTTGAGCGCCTGGAAGGTCAGCTCCCGGACCGGCACGACCTGCGGGCCGCGCCCGGGACCGATGAACGCGGCGGCGTCCGGCTGGGCCTGGATGACCGGCTTGAGCAGCTCGAGCCACGGCTCCGCGCCGCCCTGGAACAGCTCGGCGAGGGCCAGCGGGTCGCTCGGGTCGAACGGGGCCGGGGTGGGGGCTTTGGTCATGGTGGCAGGACTCCGGATCGTCGCTTCGGGTGGCCCGTGACGCGCGGCCGCGGCCGGCGGCACGTTCGTCCACTGTCTTCGGCCTCTGACAGGGTCGGCGGCCGGATCCCGACCGCCGTGACGGACGCTAGCGCCCGCGTCCGACAGACTCCGGCGGCACCGGTGTGACGGTTTTCTGTCAGTGGTGCGCGGTAGCTTCGAACCGTCGAACCGACCTCAGGGCTCTTCCGTCAGATGGGACTCAGAACCGTGAACCTCGCGCAGCCGCAGCTCACCGTGGTGCTGGCCGACGTCAACGCGACGGTGGTGGAGGCCTGGCGGGCGGCGTTCGCCGACGTCCCGCAGATCCGGATCCGGCAGGGCTCGATCCTCGACGAGCAGGTGGACGCCTGGGTCAGCCCCACCAACTCGCACGGCCGGATGGACGGCGGGCTCGACGCGGTCATCAAGCGCCACCTCGGCGCCGGCATCCAGGTACGCGTGCAGCGGGCGATCCGCGACGAGTTCGCCGGGCGGCTGCCGGTGGGCAGCGCGGTGTGCGTCCCGTCCGGCGCCACCAATCCCAAGTTCCTGATATCGGCGCCGACGATGGAGGAGTCCTCGCAGAACATCAGCGAGACCCTCAACGTCGCGCTCGCCTGCGCCGCCGCGTTCCAGGCGATCCACCGGCGCAACGACGTCGCGCCGGGCAGCATCGGCTCGGTGGCTCTGGTGGGCATGGGCGCGCGCACCGGACGCGTGCCCGCCCGGGTGTGCGCGAACCTGATGTGGACCGGCTACACGCTCTTCCACGACTTCCGCTTCGCCGACTACGACGAGCTGCGCGCCACGATCGTGGCCCAGTGCGCGGACATCGAGAGCGCCCCGGCCGAACAGCGCGTCCGCATCGCCCCGCCCGCCC
>NZ_JAGSOG010000158.1 GCF_018139695.1 Actinospica durhamensis
GCGTGGCATGGTGGAGCCATTATCGGACCGCCGGAAGCGCGCGGTGTCGGCGGGCGCGGGCGCGGCCGCCGAGCGTGACCGGGGCGCTCGATCACACCGCGGCCGGGCGGGGGCGCCGGGTGAACCGTGGCGCGCGCCCCCTCGCGCGTGGCCTTGGGGCCTCGGACGTTGGTACCGTAAGGGGTAGCTGTTCACCCCGGACGGGAGAGTCCTCGTGGCGGCACGGCCGACCTTTCGGGTCGGGCGGGCCGGATGCGGGGCGCCGAAGGAGCAAATTCTCCCCGGAATCTCTCAGGCCCCTGGACCGTCCGGGTCAGGCGACTCTGGAAAGCGGGAGTCGGCGCGCGCCGTGGACGTGGCGCGCATCCGGCCCCCCACCGAAGGAGAAAACCGTGTGCGGCCCCGACCTGTCGTCGGGTCCCTACCGGTGAAGCTCTCAGGTCTCCCGACAGAGGGGGAGTGGCCGGTGCGCGACCCTCGCGTGCCGGGTGGGACCCTTCAGGGAGTTGCACCGTGGTCGAGTCCGCCTTCGCGATGGGCGCCGGGTCGGCGTCGTTGATCGAGCTGGGTCAGGGGCTGCCGTTCGAAGAGCGGCATATCGGTCCGTCGGAGACGGACCGGGCCAAGATGCTCGCCGTGCTGGGCTACGGCTCGCTCGAGGAGCTGTCCGAGGCGGCGGTGCCGGCCACGATCCGGCTGACCGAGCGGCTGAACCTGCCGCCGGCGCGCTCCGAGGCCGACGTCACGCAGGAGCTGCGCGACCTGGCCGGACGCAACCGGGTGCTGCGCTCGATGATCGGCCTCGGCTACTACGGCACCGTCACCCCCGCCGTCATCCGGCGCAACGTGCTCGAGTCGCCCGCCTGGTACACCGCGTACACCCCGTACCAGCCGGAGATCTCCCAGGGCCGGCTCGAGGCCCTGCTCAACTTCCAGACCATGGTCGCGGACCTGGTCGGCCTGCCCGTCTCCGGCGCCTCGCTGCTGGACGAGGCGACCGCGGCCGCGGAGGCGATGACGCTCTCGCTGCGCGCCACGCGCTCGGCCGCGCGGCGGTTCCTGGTGGACGCGGACGTGTTCCCGCAGACGCTCGCCGTGCTCCAGACCCGGGCCGAGCCGCTCGGCATCGAGCTGGTGCCGGTGGACCTCTCGGCCGGCTCGCTGCCGGCCGGCGTCGGGCCCTACTTCGGCCTGCTGGTGCAGTACCCGGGCGCCTCGGGCGTCGTGCGCGACCTCGGCGCGGTGGTCGAGCAGGCGCACGCGGACGGCGCGCTGGTCACCTTCGCCGCCGACCTGCTCGCGCTCACCCTGCTCAAGGCGCCGGGCGAGTTCGGCGCGGACATCGCGGTCGGCACCACGCAGCGGTTCGGCGTGCCGATGGGCTTCGGCGGCCCGCACGCCGGCTACATGGCGGTGCGCGAGGGCCTGGCCCGTTCGCTGCCCGGCCGCCTGGTCGGCGTCTCGCAGGACGCGCACGGGCACCGCGCGCTGCGCCTCGCGCTGCAGACCCGGGAGCAGCACATCCGCCGGGAGAAGGCGACCAGCAACATCTGCACCGCGCAGGTGCTGCTCGCCGTCGTGGCCGGCATGTACGCGGTCTACCACGGCCCGGACGGCCTGTCCGCGATCGCCCGCCGGGTGCACCGGCACGCGGTGGTGCTCGCGGCCGGCCTGCGCCAGGCCGGGTTCGAGGTCGCCGACGGCGCGTTCTTCGACACCGTCGCGGTGCGCCTGCCCGGGCGCGCCTCCGAGCTGTGGCACGCGGCC
Organism: Actinospica durhamensis; assembly: GCF_018139695.1. Lineage (GTDB taxonomy): Bacteria > Actinomycetota > Actinomycetes > Streptomycetales > Catenulisporaceae > Actinospica > Actinospica durhamensis. Next base: position 1,768 of record NZ_JAGSOG010000158.1, read on the forward strand.
CGCGCGGCCGGCGTGAACGTGCGCCTGGCCGACCCCGACACCGTCACGCTCTCCTGCGACGAGACCACGACCTGGGCGGACCTGCAGGCGGTGTGGCAGGCCTTCGGTGTCGAGGGCGCCGCGGCGTACGCGCTGGACGAGGCGGCCGGGGACGCGCTGCCAGAGGCGCTCGAGCGCGAGTCGGCCTTCCTGACGCACCCGGTGTTCCACTCCTACCGGTCCGAGACCGCGATGCTGCGCTACCTGCGGCGCCTGTCGGACCGGGACGTGGCGCTCGACCGCTCGATGATCCCGCTCGGCTCGTGCACGATGAAGCTGAACGCGACCACCGAGATGGAGCCGATCACCTGGCCCGAGTTCGCCAACATCCACCCGTTCGCTCCGCTGGAGCAGGCGGGCGGGTACCTGGCCCTGATCGGGCAGCTCGAGCGCTGGCTGGCCGAGGTCACCGGCTACGACCGCGTCTCGGTGCAGCCCAACGCCGGATCCCAGGGCGAGTTCGCCGGACTGATGGCGGTGCGCGCCTACCACCGGGCGAACGGGCAGGGGCAGCGCGACGTGTGCCTCATCCCGTCCTCGGCGCACGGCACCAACGCGGCCAGCGCCGTCATGGCGGGCATGCGCGTGATCGTGGTGGCCTGCCGGGCCAACGGCGACGTGGACGTGGACGACCTGCGCGAGAAGATCGCCAAGCACCGGGACGAGCTCGCGGTGCTGATGGTGACCTACCCCTCCACCCACGGGGTGTTCGAGGAGCAGATCACCGACGTGTGCGCGAGCGTGCACGAGGCCGGCGGCCAGGTGTACGTGGACGGCGCCAACCTCAACGCGCTGGTCGGCCTGGCCAAGCCGGGCCGCTTCGGCGCGGACGTCTCGCACCTGAACCTGCACAAGACCTTCTGCATCCCGCACGGCGGCGGCGGCCCGGGCGTGGGCCCGGTCGCGGTGCGCGCGCACCTGGCGCCGTACCTGCCGAACCACCCGCTGCACCCGATCGCCGGACCCGGCGCGCAGCGCGGCGGCGCGGTGGGCCCGGTCTCGGCCGCGCCGTGGGGCTCGGCCGGCATCCTGCCGATCCCGTGGGCCTACATCCGGCTGATGGGCGGCGACGGCCTGCGCCGCGCCACCCAGGCGGCGGTGCTCTCGGCCAACTACGTCGCCAGCCGGCTCGGCGCGCACTACCCCGTGCTCTACACCGGCCCGGGCAACCTCGTCGCGCACGAGTGCATCCTGGACCTGCGCGAGATCACCAAGCAGACCGGCGTCACCGTGGAGGACGTGGCCAAGCGCCTGATCGACTACGGCTTCCACGCCCCGACGATGTCCTTCCCGGTGGCCGGCACGCTCATGGTGGAGCCGACCGAGTCCGAGGACCTGGTGGAGCTCGACCGGTTCTGCGACGCGATGATCGCGATCCGCGGCGAGATCGAGAAGGTCGGCGCCGGGGAGTGGGACGGCGAGGACAACCCGCTGCGCAACTCCCCGCACACCGCGGGCGCGCTGGTGGGCGAGTGGACGCACGGCTACGACCGGGCCACCGCAGTCTTCCCGGCCGGCCCGGCCCAGGCCGTGGACAAGTACTGGCCGCCGGTCGCCCGCATCGACGGGGCGTTCGGCGACCGGAACCTGGTCTGCTCCTGCCCGCCGATCGAGGAACTCGCCGAGTAGGGCGGCTCCTGTACTGGCAGAGCACTGATACATAGCGCTGATAAAGCGTGTGGCCGGGGCGGCGTCCCCGGCCACACGGCTTTCTCCGCGGCCATCGGGCACTTCGGCGCTGTGCGGCCGCGCCGCCGCCCCGTGGCCGCCCGGGCCCGGCGCGGTTACGCCGCCAGCCGGGCCGGAACCAGGGCCGCGCCCTCGGGCAGCAGCGCGCCGAGGTCGTCGAAGGCGATGACGCCGTTGCACAGCAGCGACCAGCCCTGCTCGGGATGCGCGGCCAGCACATGGGCGCGGTAGCGGTCCGGAGCCTGGGCCGGGGGGCACGGCGGTTTGTGCGGACACGGGGTGCGCAGCGGTTCGCGCATCATCTCTTCCCTCCCCGGGATCGGTCTCGGCGGCGGGCCGGTGCCCGTCCTCCTGTCCTCAGTCTCGCGCGCCGCGCGGCCGCCGGCTCGGCAACGAGCCGTCAGTGCCCCGGATGCGCCCGTGAAACCACCCGGGCGCACCCCGGGCCATGACCCGCAGGGACTACCCGCGGTAGCCCGTGAGCGGCCCTCGGTGACGGGTCGGCGGTCCGGGCAGTGGAAGTGACGGCCCGTCAGGACGCGGGGCCTTTTAGTGACCTTCCCGGCGGGTAGGGGACCGGTCTCGGGCGGTTGGGCGCCCTTGGGCGGGATTTCCGGGCGAGGCGGGGACCGAGGCTGCGGCCCCCGGACGATGGCGGGCAGCGGTGAGGGGATGGACGGCGTGGGCGAGCGGTTGGCCGCGGCGGAGGTGCGGTTCGACGGGCGGGACCGGGAGCGTTTCCGGACACGGTTGACGGCGTGTCAGGACGTGTTCGAGCAGATGCTCGCCCAGGACCTGTTCGAGAAGGGCCGCAAGCTGTGTGGGATCGAACTGGAGTTGCATCTGATCGACGAGCAGGGCAGGCCGGCGATGGTCAACCGGCAGGTGCTCGAGCGGATCGCGTCACCGGACTTCCAGACCGAGCTCGGCTCATTCAACCTGGAGGTGAACATCGCCCCGCACAAGCTGGTGGGCACGATGTTCTCCGAGTTGAAGGAGGAGATGGACACCGCGATGCACTACGCCGACCGGGTGGCCGGGGCGTGCGGCGCGGGCGTGGCCATGATCGGAGTGCTCCCGACCCTGGACGAGGCGCACCTGGTGCGGGAGAACTTCTCCGAGGAGGACCGCTACGTCCTGCTCAACGACCAGATCGCGCTGGTGCGCGGGGAGGACTTCCGGGTCAGGATCGAAGGTGACGAGGAGGTCCTGGACACCGCGTTCCCGACCATCATGGCGGAGGCCTGCTGCACCTCGGTGCAGTTCCACCTGCAGGTGACCCCGGACGGGTTCGCCCGGGCCTGGAACGCCGCGCAGGCCATCGCGGGCGTGCAGGTGGCGCTGGGGGCCAACTCGCCGTTCCTGCTCGGGCGGCGGCTGTGGCACGAGACCCGGATCGCGCTGTTCGAACAGGCCACCGACTTCCGCACGGTGGAGCTCGCGGCGCAGGGCGTGCGGCCGCGGGTGTGGTTCGGCGAGCGCTGGGTGCGCGGCCCGGCCGAGCTGTTCCGGGAGAACGTCACCTACTTCACCTCGCTGCTGCCCCGGGTCGGCGGCGAGGACTCGGCCGCCGTGCTCGGCACCGGCGGCATCCCGCACCTGCCCGAGCTGCGGCTGCACAACGGCACCATCTACCGGTGGAACCGCCCGGTCTACGACGTCGCGCGCGGCAAGCCGCACCTGCGGGTGGAGAACCGGGTGCTGCCGGCCGGGCCCACGGTGATCGACGTGCTGGCCAACGCGGCCTTCTACTACGGCCTGGTGCGCACGCTGGCCGACCAGGACTCCCCGGTCTGGCGGCGGCTGTCGTTCGCCGCGGCCGAGGAGAACCTGCACCGCGGCGCCCGCGACGGCATCGGCGCGCAGCAGCTGTGGCCCGGCTACGGCATGGTCCCGGTGCGCCGCCTCGTGCTCGAGCACCTGCTGCCGCTGGCCGCCGAGGGCCTTGACCGCTGGCACATCGACCCGCGCGAACGGGACCTGTACCTCGGGGTGATCGAGGGCCGGGTGCGCACCGGGCGCAACGGCGCGGTCTGGCAGATCGAGCAGGTCAGGTATCTGCAGGAGGAGCTCGGGCTCGGCCGGTCCGAGGCCATCGCCTCGATGCTGCGGCGCTACGCCAAGCTCGGCCGGGAGGGGCAGCCGGTGCACACCTGGCCGGTGGGTCCGGGCGGGGAGTAGCGGCCCGGGGCCGCGTCCGTCCGGATGCGGCCCCGGCGCACGGCGCGGCTTCAGCCTCGCCCTCTAGGATCTCGCTCGTGACGGAGCAGGTGAGCGGGACGCGCGGTAGGCCCGGCGACGGTACGGGTGTCGGGACCGGCCTCGGCGGCTGGGGCGGGACGTGGACGAAGCGGCTGCTGTGGTTCGAGGTGGCCGCGGTGCTCGCGGTCGGCCTCGGGCGCTCGGCGGTGTACTCGGTGATCTCGCTGATAGGCACGCTCACCGAGGTGCACTCGGCCACCAAGCTCTCCACCCAGTCCGTCGCGCTCAACGCCTCGGCCGCGCCCGGACGCCCCTGGCTGGACCTGACCTGGCAGGCCTACGGCATCGCGTTCGGCCTCGCGCCCGCGCTGCTGGTGGCCTACCTGCTCACCCGCGAGGGCGTGGGGCTGCGGGTGATGGGCCTCGACGCCTCCCGGCCCTTGCGCGACCTCGGCTACGGCGCCGGCGTCGCCGCGGTGATCGGCGGCAGCGGCCTCGCGCTCTACCTCAGCGCGCACGCCGCGGGTCTCGCGGTGACGGTGGTGCCCACGACCCTGCCCGCGATCTGGTGGCGCATCCCGGTACTGGTCGGGTCGGCCTGGCAGAACGCGATCGTGGAGGAGGTGACCTGGAACGGCTATCTGCTGCGGCGCTTCGACCAGGCCGGCCTGCGGCCGCAGCGCTCGGACGCGCTCAGTGCACTGATCCGCGGCTGCTACCACCTGTACCAGGGCTTCGGCGGGTTCCTCGGCAACCTCGTGATGGGCCTGGTCTTCGCCAAGCTCTACCGGCGTTGGGGACGGGTGACCCCGCTGCTCATCGCACACGGGCTGATCGACACCGTGACGTTCGTCGGCTACGTGATCCTGGCCGGGCACGTGAGCTGGCTGCCGACCTGATCGTGCTCGGGTCCTGATCCGGCGGGAAGGGCCGAGGGCTCGGGACCGGGGAATTCGGGGGGACGGACCGGCCCGCCGAGGCCGCGACCCGCGTCAGGCGCGGGGGCGGTCGGCGGCGGACCGGTCGGGATACGGCGCTGGGCTCAGGCCGCCTGGAGGGACCGGGCCGGGCTGTGGCTTTCCAGCCGGGCGGTCAAAGCCTCCTTCACACCCTGCCACTCGTGGGCGAGCATCGAGTACAGATTCGAGTCGCGCACCCCGCCCTCGGAGGCCGGGAAGTGCGCGCGCCGAGTGCCCTCGAACGTGGCGCCGAGCGCCAGGATCGCGGCATTCGAGCGGGCGTTGCGGGTGTCCGCCTTCAGCGAGACGCGGTGCACCTGCCAGGTCTCGAAGGCGTGCGTGAGCATGAGCAGTTTCGCCTCGAGGTTGATGCCGCTGCGTTGGCCGCGCGGCGCCAGCCAGGTCGAGCCGATCTCCACGGCGTCGGGGATGCCCGACGGGTTGGTCCGCCCGTGCCGGGGCGGCCACACCCCCGCGTTCCAGTACTCGAGTTCCCGGTACCGGGTGGAGCCCACGACCCGCCCGTCGCGCAGGTCGATCGTGGTGAAGGTGACGGCGACGTGCGTATCGAGGTCCTCGAGCGCCACGTCGAAGTAGCGGCGCACGGCCGCCTCGTCCTTGGGTACGTAGGTGTACCCGAACGACGCGCGATCCTCGGTGGCCGCTTCCAGCAGCGGGCCGAGGTGTTCCTCGCGCATCGGTTCCAGCCGCACGAGGCGGCCGGTCAGCGTGATGGGTGCTGGCATGGCGCAATGATGCACGTTCGACGGCCCGGGGGGAATGGGGGTGGCCGATTTCCACCCGGGAGAATGAGGGTCCGTGCTCGGACCGTGACCCAAGGTTACGGAAACCTCAGGTCAACGCGGGAATGGCGGGTGAACTCGGGACGGCCCGCGGGTGGCGGAAAGGTGGCGCGGGCCGGAAACGGCTTTCCGCGCGGTGCGTGTCGCCCGGTCCGCGGCGGCCCGCGACGGCGCGGCGCAGGCCGGGGCGGTGCGGCTACGGCGTCAGCAGGACCTTGACGGCGGTGCGCTCGGCCATCGCCCGGTAGCCGTCGGCGGCCTCGGCCAGCGGGAGCACGAGGTCGAACACCGGGCCCGGGTCCAGGCTGCCGGCCAGCACGTCGGCGAGCAGATCGGGCAGGTACGCCCGGGCGGGCGCCAGGCCGCCGGACAGGGTCAGGTTGCGCTCGAACATCAGCCGCAGCGGGATCTCGGCGCGCCGCTCGACTAGGTCCTGCGGCACTCCGACGTACCCGATCGCGCCGCCCGGGCGGGCGATCTCCACGGCCGTGTCGAAGGCCTGGCGGGTGCCGACGCACTCGAGCGCGCTGTCCACGCCCACGCCCGCGGTCATGTCCCGGACCTGCGCGGCGGCCTCGACCGGGTCGCGTTCGTCCACCCGGTCGGTGGCGCCGAAGTGCTCGGCCAGGCGCCAGCGGTCGTCGTGCCGGGACAGTGCGATGATCCGGGCCGCGCCGAGCCGGCGGGCGGCGAGCACGCCGCACAGGCCCACCGCGCCGTCGCCGACCACCGCGACCGTGCCGCCCTGGCGCACCCGGGCCGAGACCGCGGCGTGGTGGCCGGTGCCCATGACGTCGGACAGGCTCAGCAGCGCCGGGTCGAGCTTCGGGTCGGTCTCCTCGGGCACCGGCACCAGGGTGCCGTCGGCCAGCGGCACGCGCACGTACTCGCCCTGACCGCCGTCCACCAGGCGCCCGAAGGTGTCGTCCCCGCCCCAGAAGCCGCCGGCGATGCACGAGGTGGGCCACCCGGCCCGGCAGTGCGTGCAGGTGCCGTCGGAGTACATGAACGGGGCGATCACCCGGTCTCCCGGGGCGAGCCGGGTGACCTCGCCGCCGACCGCCTCGACCACGCCGAGGAACTCGTGCCCGATCCGCCGGCCCTCGGCCGACTCGGGCGCGGAGCGGTAGGGCCACAGGTCCGAACCGCAGATGCAGGCGTGGGTGACCCGCACCAGCGCGTCGCGCGGATCGCGCAGCGAGGGGTCGGGGACGGTGGAGACGCGGATGTCTCCGGCCCCGTGCAAGAGCGTGGCGCGCATCGCGGGCTCCTTCCGGCAGGGCCGGGCCAGGCCCGGCCGGGCGTGATCAGGTCCTCGAGATCATGCTAGGCGCGGGTGCGCGGCACCGCCGGGTGAGCCGGACCCGCCGGGGGCGACCGCCGGGGGAGCCGGAGCGCGGCGGCGGGCGCACGGCGGGCGGACGGCCGGGCGCGGGCAGGGGCGGCGTGCGAGGCTGGAGGCGGCCGCGGGGCCGCCCGCGGCGGCGGGCGCGGATGTCTTGACGCGCGCGGCGGCGGCGGGGATGATGAGCAGAACATGAACCAGTGCTCACGTTTTGTGGGCCGCGCGCGAGGAGGACCCGTGCTCCTGTCCGAGGAACGCCACGCGCTGGCGCAGGCCGGTGCCCGGCTCGCCGCCCGCGGGCTGGTGATCGGCACCAGCGGCAACCTCTCCGTCCGCCGTGACGACCTGGTCGTGGTCACCCCGACCGGCGGCGTCATCAGCGAACTGACGGCCGAGCAGATGACCGTGATCCGGCTCGAGGACGGCGCCGTGGTGGACGGCGACCTGGCCCCCACCAGCGAGGTGCCGATGCACCTCGCGGTGTACAAGGCCACCGGCACCGGCGCGATCACGCACACCCACGCCACCACCTCCACCGCACTCGGCCTCGTCACCGACGAGATCCCGCTGGTGCACTACACGATGCTCTCGCTCGGCGGGGCCGTCCGGGTGGCCGACTACGCCTGCTACGGCACCGAGGCGCTGGCCGCGCTGGTGGTCAAGGCCCTGGAGTTCAAGCAGGCCGCGCTGATGCGCAACCACGGCTCGATCGCCCTCGGCTCGAGCCTGGCCAAGGCCGTGGACAACCTCGAGCTGGTCGAGTGGGCCGCGCAGACCTACCACCAGGCGCTGCTCGCCTCCGCGGTCACCGGCCGCGCCCCGCGCGAGCTGAACCAGGCCGAGCAGGAGGAGGTCATCATGGCCGCCCTGTCCTCCGGCTACGGCACCACCAAGAAGATCGCCGACACCACGGCCGAGGGCGCGTCGGGCGACGCGGCCGAGCAGACCGAGCAGTGAGGACGAAGGACCACCGATGAGCGCCTACGGCATCAGCAGCTACCCCGACGTCCCGGCGATCGAGGCGAGGATCAGGAACCTGACCGGCTCGCCGATCAGGACCCTGACGGCCGAGCAGCTCGCGGCGTACCACGAGTGGTACGAGAAGCACACCCCGACCTCCAAGCAGGCCGCCGCCGAGGCGAACGAGTACATCCCCGGCGGAGTGCAGCACAACCTCGCGCTCAACGACCCGTGGGCGCTGTCGATCACCCGCGCCGAGGGCGCCTACCTGCACGACGCGGACGGCAACAGGTACATCGACTTCCTGCAGGCCGGCGGCCCGACCGTGCTCGGCTCGAACCACGAGGCGGTGCGCGCGGCGGTGCTCGAGCTGCTCGAGCACTGCGGCCCGGTCACCGGCATGCTGCACCCCTCGGAGACCGCGCTGGCCAAGCTGATCCACGACTTCATGCCGGCCGTGCACAAGTTCCGGATGCTCGGCTCCGGCACCGAGGCCGTCATGGCCGCGATCCGGGTCGCCCGCGCGCACACCGGCAAGCAGCACATCATCAAGGTCGGCGGGGCCTACCACGGCTGGAGCGACCAGGTCGTGTTCGGCCTGCGCATCCCCGGCTCGGGCCCGCTCGAGGCCGCCGGCATCCCGGCGCCCGCCTACTCCGGCACCTCAGAGACCGCCCCCGGCGACCTCGAGGCGCTGCGCGCCCGGCTGACCGTGAACGCCGAGAACGGCGGGACCGCCGCCGTGCTGCTCGAGCCGGTCGGCCCGGAGTCCGGCACCCACCCGGCGCCGCACGACTTCAACGCCGCCGTGCGCGAACTGTGCGACGAGTTCGGCACCCTGCTCGTGTTCGACGAGGTGGTCACCGGTTTCCGGCTCGGCATGGGCGGCGCCCAGGGCTACTACGGGGTCGCCCCCGACCTGACCGTCTTCGGCAAGTGCGTGGCCGGCGGCTACCCGGCCGCGGGCGGCGTGGGCGGGCGCGAGGAGGTCATGGCTGCCTTCGCCGGCGGCCTGACCGCGGCCGGCCAGCGCGCCCTGACCGGCGGCACGCTCGCGGCCAACCCGCTCTCGTGCACCGCGGGCTACCACACCCTGCTGGAGATGGACCGGCTCGACGCGCCCGCCAAGGCCGGGGCGGCCGGGGACCGGCTGCGCGCCGGGCTCGAGGGCCTGATCGCGAAGTACGAGCTGCCCTACGTCACCTACAACTTCGGCTCCATCGTCCACCTGCACACCTCCGGCGTGCTGCACCTGCGCCTGGACGACCCCGAGTTCTTCGACAAGCTCACCCCGCGGCTGAAGATGCTCGGCCACATGTCCCTGGCCTACGCGGCCGAGGGCGTGATCACCCTGGCCGGCTCGCGCATCTACACCTCCATGGCGGACACCGACGAGGTCATCGACGACGCTCTCGCCGCCTTCGAGCGCGTCTTCGCGCAGATCCCCGCCTGATGCCCACCGGCCCACACGACGCCGGCGCCGACTTCGGCGCCGGACCGCTGGTGCTCGGCGTGGACCTGGGCACCGGCGGCCTGCGCACCGCCCTGGCCACCGCGCACGGCGTGATCCTCGCCGTGGCCCGGCGCGACCTGCCCACCCGGCTGCTGCCCGGCGGCGGTGCGGAACAGGACCCGGACGACTGGTGGCGGGCCACCGCCGAGACCGTCAGGGAACTGATCGCGGCGCACCCGCAGGCCGTAGACCGTATCAAGGCCCTGTGCTTCTCGGCGCAGTGGGGCGGCCTGGTGCCCGCCGCCGCCGACGCCACCCCGGTGCACCCGGCCCTGATCTGGATGGACGCGCGCGGCGCGCGCTACGCCCAGGACGCGACCGGCGGCGCCGTCACGGTGCCGGGCACCGGCTACGGCGTGCTCAAGCTGCGCACCTGGCTGGCCAAGACCGGCGGCGTGCCCACCCGCAGCGGCAAGGACCCGGTCGGCCAGGCGTTGTGGCTGCGCCACGAGCGCCCCGAGGCCTACCGCGCCGCCCGCTACCTGCTGGACGTGCCCGAGTACCTCACCCTGCGTGCGAGTGGCCGGGCCGTGGCCGCCCGGGACACCGCCGTGCTGCGCTGGGCCACCGACACCCGCGATCCGTCCACGCTCGCCTGGGACGAGCAGCTGGCCCGGATGGGCGGGCTGGAGACCGCGAAGCTGCCCGAGCAGGTCCCGGCCGCCACCCTGGTCGGCCCGCTCACCCCGGGCGCCGCCGCCGACCTCGGCCTGCCCGAGGGCGTGCAGGTGGTCGCGGGCACCGGCGACACCACCGCGGCCGCCCTCGGCGCCGGCGCCGTGCGCGACTACGCCCCGCACCTGTACGTCGGCACCAGCGCCTGGCTCTCCTGCCACGTGCCGCGCAAGAAGACCGACGTGCTGCGCAACATCGCCGCGCTGCCCGCCGCGGTGCCCGGCAAGTACTGGGTCGCCACGGTCCAGGACGTGGCCGGCCGCGCGGTCGACTGGCTGATCGAGAACGTGCTGGCCGACCCCGACCACCCCCGCTCCGCCTCCGCGATCGACCGGCTCACCGCCCTGGCCGCGACCGCGCCCCCCGGCGCGCACGGCGTGGTGTTCGCACCCTGGCTCAACGGCGAGCGCACCCCGGTGGACGACCCGTCCCTGCGCGGGTCCTGGTTCAACCTCTCGCTCTCCACCACCCGCGCCGACCTGGCCCGGGCCGTGTTCGAGGGCATCGCGCTCAACACCCGCTGGATGCTCGAGGCGGTCGAGCACTTCACCGGCCACACCGGGCCGGAGGGGCTCGGGCCCATCCGGTTCATCGGCGGCGGCGCGTCCTCCACACTCTGGTGCCAGGCCATGGCCGACGTGCTGAACCGGCCGATCGACCAGGTCGCCGAGCCCTCGCTGGCCAACGTCCGCGGCGCCGCGCTGCTGGCCGGCCTCGCGCTCGGCGAGGTGACCTGGGATCAGATCCCCGACCTGGTCCAGATCGCGGCGCGGTACGAGCCGAACCCGGACAACCGGGCCCGCTACGACGAGGCGTACGCCGCGCTGCGGGCCCACCACAAGGCGCACCGCAAGCTCTATGCGCGGCTGAATCCGCCCTCGGCGACGCAGCCGGCCAGGGCAGCGGGCTGAGTTCGCAGCGGGCTGAGTTCGAACCGCGAGGCCGGGCGCCGGTGCGCCGGGCGGCTCAGCCCTCGGCGCGCCGGGCCTCGCGCTTCTGATGCTTGCTCAGCGGCGCCTGGCTGAGGTCCTCGGCGCTCGAACGCAGGTCCTTGTAGCCGTAGCCGCGCCCGTCCAGCCAGGCCCGGGCCGCGGTCTCGGCGCGCTCGGCCGCGCGCTGCAGGTCGGCCTCGTCCTCGCCGGAGTCCTGGAACCGGAAGGTGAACGCCGGGCGCGCGGCGATGTCGTAGCTCAGGTGCCCCTCGGGCGTGAACGCGGCGGAGAGCACGTCGTGCTCGGCGGCCTCGGCCAGCAGGGCGGCGCGCTGCTCGGGGGCGAGGCCGGTGAAGGCGCCGCGGACGGTGATGCGGAAGATTCGGGTGCTCACGGCGTGATCGTATCCGCGCCGCGCGGCCGGCTCACCGGGTTTTCGCCCGCGCCCGAGTCCGCGCGGCGGGTGCTCAGCGCGCGGCGAGGTCGGCCAGGTAGAGCCGAAGCAGGGTCTTGAGCTCGGCCAGCACGGCCGGGTCGCCGCCCGCGGCGCGGCCGAAGGCGAACTGCAGCAGCACGTCCGCGACCCGCACCGCCACCTGCGCGTCGAGATCCAGCTCGGGGCCGTCGGCCAGTATGCCGCGGGCCACCAGGATCCGGCGTACGCCCGCGGCGATGGCCAGGTTGTTCGCCTCGTCCGCGCGGGCGAGTTCGGGCGAGAGGTGCCGGCCCGACCACAGCGCCACGTAGCCCGGGCGGGAGCGGTAGAGGTCCGCGAACTCGTCCACCAGCCGGCCCACCGGGTCGCCCCAGCCGCCGTCGGTCTCCTGGGCCGGGCGCTCGCCCTCGTGCTCGGCCGAGTACGCCTCGGCGTCGGCCACCAGCACCTCGATCGCGGCGTCGAACTCGCCGATGTACCCGCGGGCCAGCGCGTCGACCACGGCGGCCTTGTCCGGGAAGAACTGGTAGATCGAGCCGACCGGGACGCCGGCCTCCTGCGCGATCCGCCGGACCGTGAGCGCCTCGAAGCCCTCCACCGACAAGATCTCGTCCGCGGCCGCGAGGATCTGCGCCACCCGGGCCCGCGAGCGCGCCTGCCGCGGCTCGCGCCGGATCCGCGCCGGGGGCTGCTCGGCGCCGTCGCCCGGCCCGGTCGCCGCCGGCTCCGCGGCGCCCGCGGGTCCGGGGGCCTGGGCCGTGCGCGTTCCAGGGACCGCCACCACGTCCACCGCCTTCCGGCCCGTTTTCTCAATACGCCGCACCGTGAACGATACTGGGTGGCGGCACCCACGGAAGCACCACGGCACAACACCCGTGCCCGGAAAGGCAGGCGACGCACTCCATGGCAGGCGAGACTCCCACCCAGCAGCTGCGTGTACGCCTGCAGGGGCAGCGCGTCGAGGACTATCCGGAGCAGGCGCCCGAGGCCGCCGACGGCACGGTCCTGCGGGTGACCGAGGCCGGGGAGGAGATCCTGCAGCGCGTGCTCGCGCCGGTCACCCCGGCGATGTACGGCACCGACACGCTCAAGCAGCTGGTCGCCGACATGTTCGCCACCATGTACGTGGCCGAGGGCGTGGGCCTCGCGGCCAACCAGGTGGACGTGGACCTGCGCGTGTTCGTCTACGACTGCCCGGACGGCGACGGCGAGCGGCACGTCGGGCACATCTGCAACCCGGTCGTGGACGAGCTGCCCGCGGCCGAGCGGGTGCTGGACGAGGACGAGGAGGGCTGCCTGTCGGTGCCCGGCCCGTACAAGACCGTGGCCCGCCCGGACCACGCCGTCGTGCGCGGCACCGACTGGGAGGGCAACGAGGTCGTGATCGAGGGCTACGGCTACTTCGCCCGCTGCCTGCAGCACGAGACCGACCACCTCAACGGCTACCTCTACATCGACCGCCTGCCCGCGCGGGCCCGCAAGGACGCGCTCAAGCAGATGCAGAAGATGCGCGACGACGTCATGGCCAAGCGCGCCGCCAACGCCTCGGCCCGCTGAGGACCCGCTCGACCCGCTGAGCCACTCGACCCGCTGAGCCGCGGGTACCGCGCGCCGGACACCATCCGCGTCCGGCGCGCCCGCCTCACCGCGCCCGCGTCACATGGCGACGAAGTGGAAGCCCCGTTCCAGCAGCGCCGGTATGAAGATCTTGAGCGCCGCGACCGTGTTGGCGCGCACCCCGCCGCCGTCGTGCTCCAGGATGATCGAGTGCGGGTGCGTGTGGTGCAGCACGTTCTGCACGATCTGCTGGGTGTCCACGTGCGCGGTGTCCCAGTCCCGCGGGTCCACCGACCAGCCCACCGGGCGCAGCTCGCGCCGGGCGCAGGCCTGGAAGACGGCCTTGGACCAGTTGCCGTAGGGCGCCCGGAAGATCGTCGGGTGCTGATTCGCGTCGGCCAGCGCGTCGTTGCAGCGGTCCATCTCGGAGAGCACCTGGGCCAGGGTGTAGTGGGTCAGGTCGGCGTGGTCCCAGGTGTGGTTGGTGACGGTGTGCCCGGCCGCGGAGACCTCGCGCACCAGCGAGAGGTTCGCCCCGACCTGACGGCCGATCATGTTGAAGGTCGCCTTCACCTTGTAGCGGGCGAGCACTTCGAGCACCTGGGGCGTGTAGGCCGGATCCGGCCCGTCGTCCATGGTCAGCGCTATGCCCATGGGGCCGGCGTCGTCGACGTACCACTCCGGCGCGGTCGGCACCTTCGTGCCCGGCGGCAGCGAGGAGGACGAACTGGGCGAGCCGGCGGTGGACGGCTGACCGGAGGGCGAGGGCGAGCCGGGCGTGGCGGACGAGCCGGCGGTCGTCTGGCCGGGCACGCCGGGATGGCTCGAGGAGGCGGCCGAGGCCGAGCGCGAGGCGGAGGCTGAGGATCCGGCCGCCCTCGGCCGGATCGGCGCGCCGCCCCCGTCCACGGCGTACGCGGTGGCCCCGCCCGCGCCGAGCAGCGTGATCCCGCCCACGGCGAACAGGACCCTGCGGCGGGTCGCCCGGCTGCGCCGGGACCCGTCGGCCTGCTGCGGGAAGGGGAGCACGGTCAGTGCCTGGGTCTCGGCGTCGGGATCGGCGGCGGGACTCCACATTTCGTCAGTCACACAGCCAGGGACGCCAGACCGTACGGCTGGGTTGAGAAACTTCAGATGAATTTCATCAGAGTGTGCCTCAGCAATCGCGCCGCGCGCCGTCCGCGCCCGCCGGTGCGCGCCCCCCGACGCGCCCGCGGCTCCTGGTCAGGCTCCGGTCAGCCCCTGGTCAGCCCGCGGCGAGGGCGGCGCGGACCACGGCCGCGGCGGCGATGTCGAGGGCGGCGTGCCCGGTGGACTTGAACACCGTCAGCTCCCGCTCGTCCCGGCGGCCCGGGTGCGTGCCGTCGAGGACCGCGCCGATCAGCGTGACCCGGCCGGGCTCGAGGCCCTGCAGCTCGTGGGCGCCGGCGGGCGGGGCGGCCTGCGCCGCGCCGGGCCACTCGGCGAACAGCGCGCCCGCCGCGATCGTCTCCGCGTCCAGCTCAGGGCCCTGCGACCCGCCGACCGAGCCGACGTGGGTGCCCGGCGCCAGCCAGGACGCCCGGACCACCGGCTCGTGCGCGCCGGTGGCGCACAGCACCGCCTCGGCCTCGCGCACGCCCGCCTCGATCGAGGGCGCGACCGCGACGCCGAAGCGTGCGGCCAACTCCGCGGTCCGGCCCGGGTCCCGGCCGGCCAGGGTCACCTGCCAGCGCTCGTCCCCGGCCAGCAGCTCGAGCTGCGCCCGCGCCTGCGTGCCGGTGCCCACCACGACCACGCGCCGCGCGTCCGGGCGGGCCAGCGCGCGCAGCGCCACCGTGGCCGACGCGGCGGTGCGCGCGGCGGTGAGCGGCTCGGCGTCCAGGATCGCCAGGGGCGTGCCGTCGCGCTCGTCGAACATCGCCACCAGCCCCTGGTGGCTGCTGCGCCCGGGCCGGTCCGGGTCCTCGAACACGGCGATGAGCTTCGCGCCGAGGCCCACGCCCGGGACGTAGCCGGGCATCGCGCCCAGCAGCCCGTGCTCGGCGAACGCGGCGATGCGCGGCGGCACCGAGGCCTCGCCGCGGGCCACCGCGATCAGCGCGCGCGCCACCGTCTCCGTCAGGGCCTTGCCGTCGGCCAGGGCCGCCCGCGTCTGGTCGTGACCGAGCACTGCTATCGGCTCCACGGCCGCCTCCCGCATTCGTCGTCTGTCAGGTGTCTCAGGTCTGGAAAAGTCTCGCGATGACCTCACCGCGCGGTGGCCCTGGCCAGCTCGGCGCCGAGGCGCTCGGCCGCCGCGCGCAGCACGCGCTCGAGCTCGGGCAGGTGCGCGTCGTCGAACTCGGCGATCGGGCCGACCAGGGTCAGGGCGCAGACACCGGGCCCGCCCGGCTCGGTGCGCACCGCGCAGCCGACCGAGGCCACCAGCCGCTGGGTCGCGCCCCGGCGCACCGCGAAGCCCTCGACCGCCGCCCGCTCCAGCTCCGCGCCCAGGCTCGCCGCGCTCTGCGCGCCCGGGCCGGTCTCGGCCCTGGCCGGGCGCAGGTAGGGCTCGCGCTCGTCCGGCCCGAGTGCGGCCACCAGGGCGAGCGGCCCGGCGAAGCGGTGCGCCGGGAGCAGCTCGTCGCGCAGGTCGCTGATCATCTCAAGCCGGGCCGGGCGCACCACGTCCACCACCCGGGACCGGTCGGCCTCGAGTACCTGCAGGTTCACCATCAGGCCGGTCTCGCGTGCGAGGTCCTCGAGCACCGGGCGGGCCAGGCCGGCGAGCGAGGCCGAGCCGCTCGCGGCGGTGCGGGCCAGGCGCAGAACGGCGGGGCCGGGCAGGTAGGTCTCGCCCACCTTCGTCACCCAGCCGCGCTCGACCAGGCCGGCCAGCACGCGGTACGCGGTGGCGCGGTGCAGCCCGACCTGCTCGGCCAGTTCGGTCAGCCGGGGCGGACGGGCGGCGGCGGTCACCGCCTCGATCAGGTCGAGCGCCTTGTCGACGGCGGAGGTGGCGGAAGCGGGCAACGGGGTCCTCGTCACGGGGGCGGGCGATGGGTTAGGGTGTGCGACACACCGGGTGTTGCACACATTGAACCAGATGTTACCTGTGACGCAACACCCCGCAACACCGCGCAGCAGCAGCAGCGGCACCGCACCGCCCGGCACCGCGCCCCGACCCCGGTCGGCGGCCCGGGGCGCGGCCGGCGGCGGGCCCGAGAAGGAGGGAACACCCGCGATGGACGTGGCCTACCGCGGCGCCACGGTGCACGACGGCACCGGCGCCCCCGCCCGCCCCGGTACGACGATCCTGGTCTCCGGCGAGAGCATCCGGCTCATCGCGCCCGACCACGAGGTCCCGCAGGAAGCGCTCGCCGAGGCCGAGATCGTGGACCTGGCCGGCCGGTACGTCATCCCCGGCCTCATCGACGCCCACCAGCACATCGCCACCCCGCCGGACCGGCCGCTGGCCGAGGCGGCGCTGCGGCGCGACCTGTACGGCGGGGTCACCGCCACCCGGGACATGGCCGACGACCTGCGCCAGGTCGCCGACATCACCCGGGCCGCGCTGGTCGGCGAGCTCGAGGCGCCGGACATCCACTACGCCGCGCTGATGGCCGGCCAGAGCTTCTTCGACGACCCGCGCACCGCGCAGGTCACCCAGGGCGCCACGCCCGGGCAGACCCCGTGGATGCAGGCGATCACCGAGGAGACCGACCTGGCGCTGGCCGTGGCCATGGCCCGGGGCACCTTCGCCACCGCCATCAAGGTCTACGCGGACCTGCCCGGCGACCGGGTCGCCGCGATCACCGCCGAGGCCAAGCGGCAGAACTTCCCGGTCTGGGCGCACGCCGCGGTCTTCCCGGCCAGCCCGCGCGAGGTGATCGAGGCCGGCGTCGCCTCCGTCTCGCACGCCCACCTGCTCGCCTACCAGGTCGCCGCGCCGCTGACGATGTACAAGGACAAGCCGAAGCTCGACTACGCCCGCTACGCCGAGGGCGACGACCCGATCATGGTCGAGCTGTTCGAGCGGATGCGCGAACACGGCACCATCCTCGACGCCACCGCCGCCCTGTGGGCGCACATCGCCGAGGAGACCGGCGAGCAGGACGCCGAGGCGCATGCGCGCGCCGTGGCCAACGACGAGCTCTCCGCCGCCCTGACCGGCCAGGCCTTCCGCGCCGGGGTCATCGTGTGCGCCGGCACCGACCGCGACCCGGACCTCGCCGACCCGTGGCCCGCGCTGTTCGACGAGCTCGGCTACCTGGTCGAGCGCTGCGGTCTGACGCCGGCTCAGGCGCTCGAGGCCTCCAGCCGCAACGGCGCCAAGTCCGTCGGCGCCGAGGACACCATGGGCACCCTCGAGGCCGGCAAGCTGGCCAACTTCGTCGTGCTCACCGAGGACCCGACCGTCGACCTCGCCGCCCTGCGCACCGTCACCGAGGTCGTCAAGCGCGGCCGCCGGCACGAGCGCGCCGCCTTCGCCCACCCCGCCGCCTGACAGGAGACGAGCACCGCATGAGCACCGCGACCGAATACGTCCGCGCCGACCTCGGCTTCCCCGTCGTCAACGCGCTGGGCGAGATGTCCAACCCGAACGCCGGCCAGGAGACCGCCGGCTCGCTGCAGCAGACCAGCGAAGAGATGGTGGTGGACGACCGCGCCATCGGCGAGTCGCTGGCCTCCGGGCTGAGCGCCGTGAACATCACCCTCGGCTACACCCTGGGCGACCACCCGCCCTACGAGCACACCGTGCACGAGCTCGACGTCTGGGACGGCATCCTCGCCTCCCGCCCCGAGCTCGTCAAGGTCCGTACGGCCGAGGACATCAGGGCCGCGCACCGCGACGGCCGGGTGGGCGTGATCTACGGCTTCCAGAACGCCGTGGCCGTGGGCGAGGACCCGGCCCTGATCGACGCGCGCGTGGGCGAGTTCGCCGACCGCGGCGTGCGGGTGATCCAGCTGACCTACAACCCGGCCAACCACCTCGGCGACGGCGCGATGGCGCCGCACAACCGTGGCCTGACCGACTTCGGCCGCCAGGTCGTGGACAGCCTCAACGCGCACAAGGTCATGGTCGACCTCTCCCACAGCGGCGAGAGCACCTGCCTGGACGCGGTGCGCTACTCGGCCGAGCCGATCTCGATCAACCACACCGGCTGCCGGGCCGTGGCCGACCTGCCGCGCAACAAGACCGACGAGGAGCTGCGCCTGGTCGCCGAGCGCGGCGGCTTCGTCGGGATCTACTTCATGCCGTTCCTCACCCTGTCCGGGCACGCGCACGCCGCCGACGTGGTCGAGCACATCGTGCACGCCGTGAACGTGTGCGGCGAGGACGCGGTGGGCATCGGCTCCGACGGCTCGGTCACCGCGATCGACGACCTCGACGCGTACCGCGACCACCTCGCCGAGCACGTCGCCCTGCGCGCCGCGGCCGGTGTGGGCGCGGCCGGCGAGCGTGCCGACACGCTGCCGTTCGTGATCGACCTGCGCGGCGTGGACCAGTTCCGTACCCTGATCCGCCTGCTGGAGGAGCGCGGGTACAACCAGGAGCGCATCGCCAAGATCATGGGCGGGAACTTCATCGCCTACGGCGAGCGGATCTGGGGGGCGTAAGCCGCCCCTGGGTCGCGACCGACCCACAACACACGAGCCGCGAGCGGTCCGGGACGAGGATGTCCCGGGCCGCTCGCTTTTTTTCAGCCACGCGACAAGCCGACAGCGGCGATCAGGGCACGGAGATCACGGTGCCGGGGTGGGGCCGGGGGAGTCGG
>NZ_JAGSOG010000159.1 GCF_018139695.1 Actinospica durhamensis
TACTGGGAGACCGTGGCGGTGGCGTCGACGTGCACGTCGCGCAAGGTCAGCACGGTCGGATAGTCCGCGCTGTAGCCCTCCACGACCTCCTGCGCCCCGGCTGTGGAGTGCGTCGCGCGTTGTTCGCGAACGCCTTCGACGCTACGGTCGGGCAGGTCAAGATCGTTCCGGTCGGAAGCGAGGGCCAACTCCATGCAAGACCACGATGCGCGACCGACCGCGGTGATCCGCAATCCGGCACTGCCCGGATTCCACCCCGACCCCTCGATGGTCTACGTCGACGGGGAGTTCGTGATCGCGAACTCGACCTTCGAGTGGTGCCCGGGCGTACGCCTGCACCGGTCGCGGGACCTGGCGCACTGGGAGGTGCTGGGCGGGGCGCTGACGGAGGATCGGCTGCTGGATCTGACCGGCACGCCCGACTCCGCCGGCGTGTGGGCGCCGAACCTGACGTACGCCGACGGACGCTTCCACCTGCTCTACAGCAACATCTCCACGTACGCGGGCGGGTTCACCGACTGCCCCAACTACCTGGTCACCGCCGCGTCCATCGAAGGCCCCTGGTCCGGCCCGGTGCTGCTGCACGCCCGCGGCTTCGACGCCTCGCTCTTCCACGACGGCGAGTCGAGCTGGCTGATCAACCTGGTGCACGACTGGCGGCCGGGGCACGGCGGGTCGGCGGGGCTCGAGGCCACGCCCTTCGACCGGGCGACGCAGCGGCTGACCGGCGAGCCGGAGCGGATCGAGCTGCCGCCGCAGGCCGGCTGGATCGAGGGACCGAACCTCTACCGGCGCGGCGACTGGTACTACCTGGTGACCGCGGACGGGGGCACCGGGTACGAGCACCGCGTCACCGTCGCCCGTTCGCGCGCGCTGACCGGTCCCTACGAGCGCGACACGGCCGGCCCGCTCATCACCGCCATGCACGACCCCGACCTGCCGCTGCAGAAGGCCGGGCACGGCAGCCTGGTCGAAGCCGCGGACGGCGAGTGGTACCTGGCGTACCTGGTCGCGCGGCCGACCGGGCGCCACGGACCGTGCGTGCTGGGGCGCGAGACGGCGCTGGCCCGGGTCGAGTGGACGGCGGACGGATGGCCGCGGGTCGAGGGTGGACGGCCGGAGCTGACGCTGCGTGGGGTGGCGGTGCCAGGGCAGCAGGGTACTGATGCTGGCGCGGGTGACCACGTGGTCGTCGACGGGTTCGACGGGGTGGAGCTCGGGGGCGACTGGTCTACGCTGCGGCGTCACGCGACGGCGGACTGGGTGTCGCTGACGGAGCGTCCGTCACACCTGCGGCTGCGGGGCGGGCGCTCGCCGCGCAGCCTGGTCGGGCCGAGCCTGGTGGCCCGTCGGGTCACGGCGCCGCGGTGTTCCTTCGAGGCCGTGCTCGAATACCGGCCGCTCGCGTTCCAGCATCTGGCCGGCATCACCGCGTACTACAACACACAGAACTGGTACTTCCTGCACGTCACGCGGGGCGACGAGGGGCGCACGGTGCTGCGCGTGGCGGGGAGCGACCGCGGGGTCCTGTTCTCGGACGAGGCCGGGCAGTACGTGATCGAGGGCGGCGACGCCGGGGCCGCGCGGTTGGAGCTCGGGCTGGACATCGACGGGGCGCGGCTGCGGTTCCGGTACCGCGACGGCGACGCGAGCGAGGCGACCGACGCAGGTAGCGCGGCCGGCGCGGCCGGCGACGGTTGGCGCCCCATCGGCGGGGAGTACGACGCGACGGTGCTCTCCGACGAACACGCGGAGGACATGGTGGACGGTCAGATCCGCTCGCTCGGGTTCACCGGGGCGTTCCTCGGTCTGTGGGCGTGGGACCTCAACGGGCACGGGCACGCGGCGGACTTCGACGAGGCCCGATACCGCGTGCGCACCGAGGACGCGGAGACCACGGCGGCCTAGAAAACCCGCTCCCACGGCCCGGCTGACGCCACGTCAGCCGGGCCGTCGCGCGTTGCGCCGAATGGACGCGTCGGGGAAATACGCGTCACACGAACGGGTGGTAAACCGGTCCGAAGTGCGTCGGGTACCAAGCCGCGGGCGAGTAACGGCCGAATGTGCTCACGGAGGGCCGGGTTGGTCCGGTCCTCGACTCGACGAGAACGGGAGGCCGTGATGGATGGCGAAGCCATCGACACCCGGCTGCTAGCCCACCTGACCGAACAGTCGCAGGACTTGAACAGCGACGCGACCCGGATCACCCGGCAGGCGCTGACCGAATACGCCGAGGACCGGCGCGAGGCCCGGCGTGGGCGCGGGCCGGGCGCGTGGGCGGCCGGACTGCTCGGCGCCGGGGCCGTGCTGCTCGGCTCGGCCCGGGCCGAGGCCGCCAGCGCGACGCCGAGCGGGAGCCCGGACAAGAATGACGTCATGGCGCTGCAGACGGCCGCGTCCATCGAGAACCTCGCGGTCATGGTCTACAACGCCGCGTCGCAGCTGTCGTTCATCAAGTCGGGCAACGCCGCCGTCATGGAGTTCATCACCAAGACGGCCGCGCAGCACGAGGCCCACGGCAAGGCGTTCAACGCGGCGCTGACCCAGGCGGGCGCCCAGACGCAGACGGGGGTGGACCCCAAGTACGCGGCCAAGGCGCAGGCCGACCTGCCGAACATCAAGAACTCCGGCGACGTGGTCGCGCTCGCGCTCCAACTCGAGGACGTGGCCGCGCAGACGTACACGAAGTACGTCAGCGTCGTGACCACGCCCACGCTGCGCACCCTGTTCGGCTCGGTGGCCCCGGTCGAGGCGCAGCACCGCTCGGTGCTGCTGTCCGTGCAGGCGCTGCTCAACGCCAACGACGAGGCCCTGGTCGCCATCCCGACCGACGTGGCGAAGCTGCCCGCGGCGGCCGGGAGCGTGGGCATCCCCGTCGCGTTCTACCCGACCTCCCAAGCCTCCCCGACCAGTGAAGGGGCCGTCTCGTGACCACCAAGCCCGACTGGGAGCTGCCGGGCAGCGAAGCCCAGCTCACCGCGCTCACCCGCGAGATGGATGAGGCGCACCGCGAGGTGCTGCCGCTGATGCACGCGCGCGCGGCCGAGCACGTCGAGGAACTGCACGAGCGCGGCACGGTGCGTCAGCTCCACACCGAGCGCAACCTGGCCCGCCGCGGGTTCCTGCTCGGCGTGGGCGGGGTCGGCGCGATGGCCGCGCTGGCCGCCTGCTCCTCCGCCGGCACGCAGACGCCGGACACCCGGGCCGGCACCGCGTCGGGTGGCAGCTACACCGGAGACCTGAAGGTGGTGGCACTGGCCGTGGCGCTGGAGAACCAGGCCGTGGCCGCGTACAAGGCGGCGCTGGCGAACGCCAAGGCCGGCACGCTCGGCACGGTGCCCCCGGCGGCCGCCACCTTCATGCAGACCGCGATGAGCCAGCACGAGGACCACGCCAAGGCGTGGAACGCGGTGCTCACCGGCGCCGGGCTGGCCGCGATCACCGGGATCCCGCTGTCCAACGCGGCGGCCACGGCGAACGCGGTCAACTCGGCGACCAGCACCGCCGCGGTGGCCAAACTCGCGCTGGGCCTGGAGAACCAGGCCACCGAGACGTACCTGTACGCCATCGGGAACGTCTCCAACTCCGGCGCCATCGCCACCGCGGCCAGCATCGCGCCGGTCGAGGCGATGCACGCGGCGACCCTCAACTTCGTGCTCGGGCAGTACCCGGTGCCGGACAGCTTCATCAGCACGAGCAAGGCGGCCAGCCCGAGCATGCTGACCGTCTGACATCTGCCCGGCGGTACCCACCCGCCGGGCAGACGGACCACCCGGCCCCGGAGCGGTGTGTTCGCTCCGGGGCCGAGCCATGGCGCCGAAGCGCCCTCGACATACATACGTCCGCCGCATTCACCAGTACGTGCCGGGCTTGTTGACCTTAGAGTGAGACCGTGGCGAAGATCCCTTCCGCCGGGCAAGGCGCACCCGGCTTCTCACTGCCCGGGGTACGTCTGGCCGCGGGTCGCGCCGAACGCCGCGAGTACTCGCTCTCCGAGCATCGCGGCCGACCCCTCGTGCTGGCGTTCTATCCGGGCGACGACACGGCCGTGTGCACCCGTCAGCTGTGCTCGTACTCCTCGGGGCTCGACCGGATCGCCGCGTTGAACGCGGCGGTGTGGGGGATCAGCCCGCAGAGCGTGGAGAGCCATGAGGCGTTCGCACGCAAGCACGGGCTGGCCATGCCGCTGCTCGCCGACTGCGACCTGTCCGTGGCCGAGGCCTACGGCGTCTCCCTGGCGGACAAGGGGCTGCGCCGGGCGGTGTTCCTGCTCGACGCGCACGGCACGGTGCGGTGGCGGCACGTGGCGATGCTGGGGCTGACCTACCGCCGGGTGGACACGCTCACCGAGCAGCTGCGGATGCTCGAACACGCACACTGAGCCGCCCCGGCCGGTACCTCGGCTCGGCCCGCCCCGCCCCGACCCGGCTCAGCTCGGCTCGGCTCGGCCCGGCGTCCAGTTCACAACCGCGGCGCGCGCAACGGCCGCAGCACGGTCTCCTGGACGGCGCTGGCCACCAGGCGCCCGTCCCGCGTCCACACCTCGGAGCGGGCCAGGCCCCGGCCGTCGCCCGCGGTGCGGCTCTCCTGCACGATCAGCAGCCACTCGTCCGCGCGGAAGGGCCGGTGGAACCAGAGCGCGTGGTCGAGCGAGGTGAGGAACACCGTGGCGGGCATCGTGCGCACGGCCCGGATCGGCTCGACCGCGAGCGCGGTGGTCGGGGCGAGCATCAGGTCGGAGACGTAGGTCAGGGCGCAGGTGTGCAGCACCGGGTCGTCCGGCAGCCGGTCCAGGGCCCGCACCCACAGCTTCTGCTGCGTCACGCCCTCCACGCCGTCGGTGCTCTCGGCGCTGATGTAGCGCACCTCCACGGCCTGGCGGATCGCCGCGTTCTCCGCGCCCTGCGGGTCGATGCTGGCCCAGAGCTCGAAGTAGTCCGGCAGCTCGCCCGGGTCCGGTGAGTCCGGCGGGGTCGGCTGGCGGTCGTGGCCGCCGGGTTCGGCCAGCTTGAACGAGGCGGAGAGCACGAAGATCGCCTCGCCGTCCTGACGCGCCGTCACCCGCCGGGTCGCGTAGGTGCGGCCGTCGCGCAGGTCCTCCACCGCGTAGATCATCGGGTGCGAGGTCTGGCCGGCGCGCAGGAAGTAGCCGTGCAGGGAGTGCACCGCGAGCGACGCGGGCACGGTCCGGCTCGCGGCCGTCAGCGCCTGGCCGGCGACCTGGCCGCCGAAGGCGCGCAGCGGGGTGCCGTCGTGGCACCAGCCGCGGAACAGGCCGCGGTCGAGTTCCTCCAGGCTCAGGAAGCCGACCAGACCCGCGCCCTCGGGCTGCGCCCGCTCATCCGCCATCGCTCGCTCCCGCAGTCGTCCGGCCCTCGCGCGTATCAGTGAGACAAGACCTTACCTGCCGGGCCGCAGTACGCTCAGGACGCGAGCTGAATAAGGAATCGAATATCTATCGAGGAAGCGGACCTGGTACTCCCCGCCGACGGCCATGTGCGCACCCGGTTCTCCTGGGACACCGTACGGGGCGATATGGATGGATCGCCCGAGCCCGCGGCCGGTTTCCACTTCCTGGAATTCCCGGCCCCGACCGGCGCGGCGATCGTAGGCTCGCGGTATGACAGTCGTCGAGGTTCCCGGGTCGAAGTCCATCACCAACCGCGCGCTCTTCCTGGCCGCCGCGGCCGCCGGGACCACGACGCTGCGCAGGCCGCTGGACTCGGACGACACGGCCGGGTTCGCCGAGGGGCTGGCCGCGCTGGGCTATCGGCTCACCCGCGAGCCGTCGGCGTGGACGGTCGAGGGGCGGCCGCAGGGTCCGGCGGCGGCCGAGGCCTCGGTGTTCTGCCGCGACGGCGCCACCACCTCGCGCTTCCTGCCCGCGCTGGTTGCGGCCGGGCACGGGGTGTTCCACTTCGACGCCTCAGCCCAGATGCGCCGGCGTCCGGTCGGGCCGCTCACCCGCGCGCTGCGGGAGCTCGGGGTGGACCTGCGGCACGAGGCCGCGGAGGGCCACCACCCGCTGACCGTGCACGCCGACGGGATCAAGGGCGGGCACCTGACCCTGGACGCGGGGCTCTCCTCGCAGTTCCTCACGGCCCTGCTGCTGGTCGGGCCGCTCACCGCCGAGGGGCTCGCGATCACCGTCACCGACCTGGTCTCCGCGCCCTACGTGGAGATCACCACGGCCATGATGCGGCGCTTCGGCGTGCCGGTGCGGCGCGAGGGCGAGACCTACCACGTGCCCGCCGGCGCGTATGAGGCCACTGACTACCTCGTTGAGCCGGACGCCTCCACCGCGAGCTACTTCCTCGCCGCGGCCGCGGTCACCGGCCGCAGCGTGACGGTGCCCGGGCTCGGCCGCGACGCGCTGCAGGGGGACGTGCACTTCGCCGACGTGCTGGCCGCGATGGGCGCCGAGGTGCGGATGGACGCGGACGAGCTGACCGTGACCGGGCCGGCGGACGGCCGCCTCCGCGCGATCACCGTCGACATGCGCGACATCTCCGACACGATGCCCACCCTCGCCGCGATCGCGCCCTTCGCCGACGGCCCGGTGCGGATCGAGAACGTCTACAACACCCGGGTCAAGGAGTGCGACCGGCTCGACGCCTGCGCCGAGAACCTGCGCGCCCTCGGCGTCGAGGTGGAACTCGGCCGGGACTGGATCGAGATCCGGCCGGGCGATCCGGCGCCCGCGCACATCGCCTGTCGCGGCGACCACCGGATCGCGATGGCCTTCAGCGTGACCGGCCTGCGCACCCCGGGTATCACGCTGGACGACCCGGGCTGCGTCAAGAAGACCTTCCCCGGCTTCCACCAGGCGCTCGCCGCGCTGCGGGAGGAATGGGGCGTGTAGCACCGCGAGCGGATGGCGGGGCCTCGGATCAGAGTTCGAGCAGCCGGGCGCGCCACTCCAGCGCGTGCCGGATGCCGTCTTCGAGCGCGTACTCGGCCCGCCAGCCGAGCAGCGCGGCCGAGCGCTCGCAGCGGGTGTAGGCGCCGACCACGTCACCGGGTCGGGCCGGGGCGTCCTGGGTGCGCAGTGCGGTGCCGGTGACGGTGCCGAAGGCCTCGGCGAGCTGACGCACCGTCACGCCGCGGCCGGTGCCGAGGTTGATCACGGTGTGCGGGCGCTCGTCGTCCACCAGGGTGTCGAACCTGGTCAGGGCGGCGACGTGGGCGGTGGCCAGGTCCCAGACGTGGATGTAGTCGCGGATGCCGGTGCCGTCGGAGGTGGGCCAGTCGGTGCCGGTGAGGGAGAAGGTCGAGCCCTGCTCCCAGGCCTCGACCATCTTGCCGAGCGCGTGGGTGGGGTGCAGCAGCTGCAGGCCGGTGCGCATCTTCGGGTCGGCGCCGATCGGGTTGAAGTAGCGCAGCGAGACCGCGCGCAGCCCGCCCGGCCCGGCGCCGTGCGCCACGTCGGCCAGGACCCGGTCCACCATCGCCTTGGTCGAGGCGTACGGGCTGCCCGGGTCGAGTGCGGAGTCCTCGTCCACGGTGAAGTCCGGGCCGGGCTGGTACATCGCGGCGGACGAGCTGAACAGCAGCCGCCGGCAGCCGTTGCGCTCGAGGTGGCCGAGCAGGTCGATGGTCTTGCCGACGTTCTCCCGGTAGTAGTGCCGCGCGTCGCGCACCGAGTCGGGCACCACGATCAGCGCCGCGCAGTGCACCACCGCCTCGATGTCCGGGTGCTCGGTGAAGATCCGGTCGAGCAGCGCCCCGTCGGCCACGTCGCCGCGGTAGAACTCGCGTCCCTCGGTGAACGACTCGCGCCCGGTGACCAGGCTGTCGAGGATGACCGGGGTACCCCCGTGGTCGATCAGGGCCGAGCAGATCGTGCTGCCGATGAACCCGGCCCCGCCGGTGACCAGTACCTTCACGTCCGGACGCCTCTCTTCGCGCTCTTCGCGGCCACGCCGTGAGTCCCGATCGCGCCGCGCTTGACGATCACGACGCGGTCGGCGGCCGGGTCGGTTGCCCCCGGGCAGGTCAAACGGTCGACTCCAAACCGTTACCAAATTGTAAGGTCCCGCGTGGGCGCACCGGTGAATACTCGAGAGAACCACGCAGCGCATAAGCGTGTAAAAGGCACAAATCGGATACAACGCGCATCATCCGCGGTTCTCCCGCCCTCCGCGACGAATCCCGAGTTCCGCGACCCATCCCGAGTGACAACCGAGCACGTGGTGAGATCTGTGACTGCTTCCCCCCTTTCGTCTCCGGCTCCCCTCGGACGCGCCTGCGCCCACGAGCCGGCCTGCCCCGCCGCCGACGCCTCCGACCACGAGGCCGCGATTCCCGTGGCCGTGCACCCCGAGCAGGGCTGGAGCCTGCTGTGCAACGGGGTGGTGCTCTTCGAGGACACCGGAGAACTGCTGCCGGACGGCCGGGTGATCGGCCCGCGCCGCCCGACCGACGCTCCGCCGGTTCAGGCCCCGGCCGCCGGAGGTCTGCCCGCCGGTGGTGCCGCGCTCCTGGTGCGTTGACCAGGATAGTAAGCGCATACTATGGTCATTTCCTGGTAAGAGATCAGTCAGGCTGACCGGATTCAGCAAGCGCATACCGCGCCGGCTGGATCCCTTCTCGCTCCAGGAGTCCGCATGACCACCCCATCCACGCCGCCGCTGCCCGTCCCGCTCCGGGCGTACCTCGACAATCGGGGTTTCGCCCGCGCGGGCCGGGGCGCGGGCACCGCCGACCTCGACGGCGTCGGGCACGCGCTGCCCGTCGAGGAACTGCCGCGCCCGGAGGGCGAGGGCGCGGACGGCCGGTGCGAGATCGGCGGCGTGCCGTACCTGCTCGTCCCGCTGGCCGAATCGGACGCGCCGCTCGACAACGTCGTCGCGCGCGGCCAGCGGATCGAGCTGCCGCCGGTCTCGGCGCACAGCGCGCTGCTGCTCGCCGCGGGCTCGGTGGCCCGCCCGATCGGCACCGGCTCGAGCGCGGCCGTGTCCGGCGCGTTCACCGTCCTGTACACCGACGGCGCCACCAGCACGACAACGCTCACCGCGCCCGGCTACCTCGGCCCCGGCGGCGTCTTCGAGGCCGGATACCGCTACGGCCCGGACGGCGGCGTGCAGGAGCAGACCACGGTCTCGCTCTGGTGCCTCGAGGTCCCGCTCGATCCCGAGCGCGTTCCGGCCGCACTCGTACTTCCCGCCACCGCCGACGCCGCGTCAGACGAGGTGGTCGCCGGCGAGGCGGCCAGGTCCGGGTCCGCCGCGCCGCAGCTGCACGTGTTCGCCCTCACCCTGCAGCCGCGCGTCCCCGGCGGCGCGGCCCTGGCCGTGCGCGGCGCCCGCTGCACGCCCGCGATGCTCGGCGACGCGCCGCAGACCGTCGAGGCCACGCTCGTGAACGTCGGCGACGCCTGGCTGACCGAGGCGGACGAACTGACCGTCAGCCTCACCGTGCCGCTCGCCGCCGATGACCATGCATCATCGACCACCACGACCGCCCACATCAGGGCCCTGGCGCCCGGCGAACAGGCGCGGGTGCGGATCGGGCTCACGGCCCCGGCCGGGATCGCGCCCGGTACGCCCGCCGAAGGCCGGCTCGTCCTGCACCGCGCCGGACGGCCCGCCCAGCAGGTGTCCGTGCCGCTGACACTGGGCGTGCCCGACTACGCCACGACCACGGCGTCGCTGCGCACCCACCGCGCCCCGCACTGGTTCACCGGAGGCAAGTTCGGGATCTTCATCCACTGGGGCGTCTACTCCGTCCCGGCCTGGGCCCCGGTCGGCGAGGACTACTCCGAGTGGTACTGGGCGCGGATGGACGACCCCGAGACGGCCACGCACCGCCACCACTCGCGCGAGTGGGGCGAGGACTTCGCCTATGACGACTTCATCCCGATGTTCACCGCCGACCGGTTCGACCCGCGCGACTGGGTCGAGCTGATCGCCGCGGCCGGGGCGCGCTACTTCGTGTTCACGGCCAAGCACCACGACGGCTTCTGCCTGTGGGACACGGCCCTGTCCCAGCGCAGCTGCGCGCACCTCGGGCCCAAGCGCGACCTGCTGCGCGAGCTGCTCGACGCGGCCGACCGGCACGCCCCCGGGCTGTACCAGGGCATTTACTTCTCCCAGCCGGAGTTCTTCAACCCCGACGCCCCCTGGTACGAGCACGCCCCGCGCAACCCGTACACCGGCGAATCCGTGCCCTACACCGGCTACACCCCGGGCTACGACTACATCCACGACTACCAGGGCGGCCAGACCCGCGAGCTTGTCGAGCTGTTCGACCCCGACCTGATCTGGTTCGACATCAGCGGCGCGGCCAACGACTCCGTCCACGTCGTGCCCGGCTACTACAACCAGGCCAAGAACCGGCCCGCGCCCAAGGACGTCGCCGTCAACAGCCGCGGCGGCATCTACGCATACGACTTCCGCACCCCCGAGTACGCGACCTTCGCCGGGACCGTACCCGCGGCCTGGGAAGCGAGCCGGGGCCTGGATCCGCACTCGTACGGCTACAACGCGGCCACGCCCGAGGATGCTTATATGACCACGACCGAGGCCGTGCGTCAGCTCGTCGACATCGTCAGCAAGAACGGCAACTTCCTGCTCGACATCGGCCCCCGCGCCGACGGCACCATCCCCCAAGTCATGCGCGAGCGGCTGACCGAACTCGGCGCATGGCTGCGCGTCAACGGCGAGGCGGTCTACGACACCACGCCCTGGTGGCGCGCGGCCGAACTGGGCGACCTGCGCTTCACGCTCAAAGGCGCAGGCGCGGGCGACGGCACGGGCGAGAGCGACGAAGCCTTCTACATCCACGCGCTCACCGAACCGGGCGACCGGCTCGTGGTCGAGGCGGCCGTGCCGATCCGCCCCGGCTCGCGCGTGACGCTGTGCGGATACGCCGAGCAGCTCACCTGGTCGCACGACGCGTCGGGCGCGCTCGTCGTCGAGGTGCCCCAGGCCGCACGCGAGAGCGGCAGCCACGTGTGGGTGTTCAAGGTGAGCGCACCGCGCGACTAGTGCTGTAGCAGCGATGTTCGCCTGGCTGAGGTCCTCGGCCAGGCAACACGGCACTACCCGCGTTTACGGGTTTGCCGTGCTGGTGGTGGCGGTTCCGAGAGTCAGCGCTCGGGTGAGTGCCGCGCGGGTGTCGTCCGCCAGGGTGCGCGGATTGTTGCCGAGGCGTTTGGCGGTCTGGAAGCAGGCAAGCGCGATCTGGCCGGCGAGGACGGCGGTTGCCTCATCGGATCCGCGTCGGATGAGCAGTTCGCTCAGCTTGTCCCCGAACTGCTGCATCTTCACGGCGTCGCGGTCGCGTAGTTCTGGGTGCTGCTCGATCAACGCGAAGTGGCGCGTGTAGCCCGCGGGGTCGGCGGTCGCCTGGGCGCACAGGGCGAGCAGGATCGGGCCCAGCTGCTCGACGCCCTCGGTGACGCTGCGCGCAGGCGGGGCGTCGTCCGCCTGGCCGGCCGCGGCGACCAGGTCGAGCAACTCCTGCTCCCTGGCGAACACGACCTCCTGCTTGTCGCGGAAGTGGCGGAAGAACGTGGTGCGTCCGACCTCGGCGCGTTCGGCGATGTCGCCGACCGAAACGCCGTCGAAGCCGTGCTCCTGGAACAGCTCCTGGGCGGCCTCGATGATGCGCTGCCGCGCCTGGCGCTGTTTGCGTTCGACGAGAGGCCGCGACGAGGTCATGCGCGCAGCCTACCCTGGACGGTTGCCGTCCCGGAAGGAACTCGGTATGTTTTGGTACTCAGTACCAACATGGACGGAGAACCTCATGCTGCACGAACTGACCACAGAGGACCACCGGGCCATCGACCGGACCCTCGCTCTGGCCGGACACATCTTCGACCTGGGCGAGCTGGACCGGCTCGAGGAGATCTTCACGCCCGAGGCCGTCTACGACCTCAGCGACGTGGGAGCCGGCACGTTCGAGGGCACCGCGGCGATCAGAAACGGCGCTCTCGCGCTCGGCGCGGGCAACCCCATCGCGCACCGCCTCACGAACATCGTGATCACCGGTCACGAGGACGACCAGGCCACCGCGCAGTCCAAGGGGCTGATCATCATGGCCGACGGGTCCGTAGGCAGCGTGACGCACCGCGACACCCTGCGACTCGAGAACGGCAGTTGGCGGATCAGCCGGCGCGTCATCCTCGCGCAGCGCACACCGCTCGGCGGCCTGCACCTGACGCACGCGGCCGAGCGCTGAGCGTGCGGCCCGCCCGCGCACATCGAACTGCGATCGACCTGCCCGCCTCCCTATCCATCGCCCGATCGACGAGGAAAACCCCATGACCGAGCCGCTCGTCATCACCCGGATCACCCACAGCTGCCACCTGATCCAGATCGGCGGCCTCACCGTGCTGACCGACCCCTGGTTCTCCCAGCGCACCTTCTACCACCCGGGCGAACCGATCGCCCTGCAGCCCGAGGCACTGCCGCACCTCGACGCGGTCGTGATCAGCCACGAGCACTACGACCACTGCGACCTCCAAGCCTTCAGCCGCTACCCCCGCAAGGACGTGCCGCTCCTGGTCGCCGGACCGGTCCTCGAGAAGGCTCGAAAGGCGGGATTCAGCAACGTCCGCGCGCTCGAGCCGTGGCAATCCGCGCGGGTCGGCGACCTGACCGTCTCCGCGGCACCCGGCAAGCACGGTGTCTACGAGGTCACCTTCGTCATCAGCGGCGGCGGGCGCAGCGTCTACTTCGCCGGAGACACGCTGCTCATCCCGGAACTGCACACCCTCACCGACCGCTACGGCCCACTCGACGTCGCACTGCTCCCCGTCAACGGCCTGCACACCCGGATACCACGCAGCAGGCAAGTCGTCATGAACGCCGAAGAGGCCGCCGAGCTCACCGCCACCCTCCGCCCCAAACTCGCCATCCCCCAGCACTACGCCTTCACCGGCGGCACCGTAGGCGACACGCTCTTCCTCAAGAGCGACAAGGACCCCGCCCTCTTCGTCGACGCCGTCCACCGCCTCGTCCCCGACGTCCCGGTCAAGGTCATCAACCCCGGCGAACCACTCACCATCACTCCCTGACCCCCGCCACGCCAGACGACGATCAGGGCGGGGGCCGCGAGGCACCCGCCCTGATGTGTTCCCGCAATCCCGATCAGCCGATCAGCGATCAGGCAATCGGATGATCAGTCGATCAGCCGGTCAGGAGGCGGCCGAGGCGGTCGAGCCGCCCTTCGAGGCGGCCAGCGCCTGCTCGAACTGCGAGCGGATGGTGTTGCCGCCGCCGGACTGCCAGGCCTTGACCGCGCCGGCCAGTGCGGAGACCGGCTGCTTGCCGGCGATGATCTCGTTGACGGTGGCGGTGAACTGGGTCTGGAGCTCGGAGCCCTTCTCGTTGAAGGCGGGCGAGTTCAGGTTCGAACACGGGTTGCCCACGGCCATCGGGATCAGCTTGGCCATCGCGGCGTGCTGCGCGGTGGCGCAGTCGTTGAAGCCGGGGATGAAGATCGCCTGGGACGGGGCGACGGTGTACTTCCACGGCACCTGGGTCTCGTTCGTGCCGGTGTTGTTCAGGATCGGGCTGCCCTTGTCCATCGCGTAGTCGGTGCCCTCGACGCCGTAGTTGAGCAGCAGGTACTCCTTCGTCCCGAACGGCGAGGCGAGGAAGTCGGCGAACTTCAGGATGGTCTCGATCCGGGACTGGCTGCCCTTCTTGATCATCGAGGAGGCGAACAGGATGTTGTCCTGCCAGGCGTTCGGCTTGTACTGCGCGGAGGCGGTGAACGGGGCCGCGAGGTCGATGCTCCACTTCGCGTTGATCGCGGCCATGGCCGGCCAGTACTTCTGGAACGAGGGCACCGAGTCCGGGCAGTACGCGGCCTTGCCCGACTCGAACGAGTCCACCATCTGGTTCTTCGTGAAGCCCTCGCAGCCGGGCACGTACACGCCCGCCGCGTACAGCTTGGCCAGGAACTCGACGCTCGCGGCGAACTCGTCGGTCTCGTACATCGAGGTCAGCTTGCCGCTGCCCTCGGCCCGCCACTCGCACGGCACCCCGAAGGACTGCTGGATGATGCCGGCCGCGTACGGGTAGCCGGTGTAGGCCGTGAGCGCGTACTGGTTCTTGGCCGGGTTCGTCAGCGCCTTGCACGCGGTCAGGAAGTCGTCCGACGAGCTGATCTCGCTCAGGTCGCTGATGCCCACCTGCGCGAACAGGTCCTTGCGGTACATGCCGGAACCGGTGGTGACGTTGCGCGGGATCGGCAGCATGGAGAGCTTCCCGGCGAACACGCACTGCTCCCAGGCGATGGCCGGGATCGCGGCGAGGTGCGGGTACGCCTTGACCTTGTCCCCGGACAGATAGGGCGTCAGGTCCGCGCACTCCGCGGCCAGGAAGCTCGCCACGTCGGTCGGCGCGGCCTCGGTCGGATTGGAGTAGCCGGTGTAGAGCATCACGTCCGGCAGGTTCCCAGACGCGATGGTGGTGTTGAGCTTGGTGGAGTAGTCGTCCGAGCCGACCATGGTGAAGTCCACCGTCGCGCCCAGCGCCTTCTGCACGGCCTGCCACGCCGTGTTCGAACCGAGCGCCGGGGGCACCGAGTTGAAGATGTTGGTGATCACCGAGATGGTCTCGCCGCTCAGCGGCGGCGTGGCGTACGCCGCCACCGGGTTCGCCGGGTAGCTGTAGAACACCGCGGGCACACCGGTGGAGGTGGCGGCTATGTCCGGGGTGACGCCGGTGAACGGCATGAAGTTCGGCAGCACACTGGTCGAGTTGACCGTGGCCGTACCGTCCGCCGTGGTCGAACCGCAGCCGGCCAGCGTCGTCGCGGCCAGGCCGCCGAACGCGCTCGCCGAGACCAGTCCGAGACCGCCGCGCAGGAAGCCGCGTCGGCTCGTGCGCGCACCGTTGAGGAAGGAGCCTGACATGAGTTGGTGCCCTTTCGTGGAGGTCGGCCGGGGCCGACGGGAGAGGGTGGAGCCAGGAGGTGGAGCGGGGAGTGGGGACTGGGACGGGGCCGGAGGTTCAGCCCTTGACGGCGCCGGTGAGCACGCCGCGGGTGAAGTAGCGCTGCAAGAACGGGTAGAGCGCCACGATCGGCACGATGCTGACCACGACCGTCGCCATGGACACCGCCTGCGGGGCCACGCCCGCGTCCGCGGTGACCGACGGGGGGACCAGCGACTGGCCGGAGTCCACGTAGAAGCGCAGCACGTAGGCCAGCGGCCACTTGGTGGAGTCGTTGAGGTAGAGCAGGGCGTTGAACCACTCGTTCCAGTAGCCCACCGCGGTGAACAGCGTCACCACCGCGATCACGCCCTTGGACAGCGGGATGACCAGCCGCAGCAGCATCCGCAGGTCCCCGGCCCCGTCGATCGAGGCCGCGTCGTAGAGTTCCTGCGGCAGGCCCATGAAGAACGAGCGCAGGATCACCAGGTTGAACGCGCTGACCAGGCTGGGCAGGATCAGCGACCAGTAGCTGTTGCTCAGGCCCAGGTTCGTCACCAGCAGGAAGTTGGCGATGATGCCGGGGTTGAACATCATCGTGAACAGGGCGGCCATCAGGAAGAAGCGCCGGCCCACCAGCCGCCGCTGCGCCAGCGCGTAGGCCATCGGCACGGTGATCAGCAGGCTGAACGCGGTGCCGGCCAGGGTGATGGCGAGGCTGACCACGACGGCGCGGGTGACCACGCTCCCGGTGAAGATCATCCGGTACGCGTTGAGGGTCGGATGCGCCGGCCAGAGCACCAGGCCGCCGTGTTCGGCGATCTCGGTCTCGCTGGAGAGCGAGGTGCCGAGCACGGCCACGAACGGGTAGAGCACCAGGATCGAGATCACCACGATCGCGACGGTCTTGCCGCCCTGCCCGAACAGGCTCGGCTTCTCCTGCCACAGCGGGCGTCGGGGGGAGGCGGTGTCAGCTTTCACGGCGGTAGAACCCGTCCTGTCCGAAGAGGTGCGCCACCTTGTTGGCGCCGAGCACGAGCAGCAGCCCGACCACGGTCTCGACCAGCGCGATGGCGCCGGCCTGGCCCCAGTTGCCCGAGGCGATGCCCTGCGAGTAGACGTAGGTGTCGATGACCTGGCTGGAGGAGAGGCTCACGTTGCCCTGCTGCAGCAGGATCTGCTGGAAGCCGCTGGCCAGCAGCGTGCCCAGGCGCAGGATGAGCAGCAGTACCGTCACCGGCATCACCGCGGGCAGCGTCACCGCGGTGAACCGGTGCCGGCGCCCGGCCCCGTCCAGCGCGGCCGCCTCGTAGAGCGCGGGCTCGATGTTCATCAGCGCGGCCAGGAAGATGATCGTGCCCCAGCCGCAGTCCTTCCAGATCGCCTCGAACGCCAGCAGGAACGGGAAGAAGCCGTCGGAGTACATCGGACTCCAGGACCCGAGCCCGAGCGCCGACTCCAGGTGTGTGAAGGCGCCGCCGCTGCCGAGCACCTGCTCGAACAGCGCCACGATGATCGTCCAGCCGATGAAGTGCGGCAGGTAGACCACGGACTGGACGAACTTGCGCACCTTGCCGCTGAGGATCGAGTTGAGCATCAGCGCCAGGGCCAGCGGGGCCGGGAAGCACAGCACCAGGGCCACGCCGTTGATCACCAGCGTGTTGCGCACGGACTGCCAGAACACCGGGTCGGCGAAGACGGCGGAGAAGTTCTGCAGCCCGGTCCAGGCGCTGCCGAGGAATCCGGTGTAGGGCTGGTAGTCCTCGAACGCCACGATGTCGCCGAACAGCGCGCCGTAGCAGAACACGAGGAAGAACAGGAAGCCGGGGGCGAGCATGGCCAGCAGCACCCGGTCGCGTTTGACGCGCTCCCAAAGGGACATCGCGCCTCCTTGCGTGAGATCGAGGGAAGGGAAGGACGAAACGGTGAGCGGGGGCGTCAGGGCGCCGGCTCGGTCGCGGGTGTGGCGGGTTCGGTCGTGATCGTGGGCGTCGGCGCGGTCGCGGCGTCCGGCGCCGGCTCGGCGGACCCGATCGCGCGCGAGCGCTCGGCCCGCGCGCCGACCGGCGCTGCCGGGACCTCGAGCACGGTGCCGCCCGAGCGCAGCGAGAGCGTCGCGGTGACCCCGGCGGCCACCGCCTCGCGCGCGGCCAGCGGGGTGGCCGAGCGGGCGCCGCCCTCGCGCAGGTAGCGCAGGAACTCGGTGACGATGGCGCTGTCGCCGCCGCCGTGCCCGCCCTCGCCCGCGGCGATCGGGAACTCGGCGTCGCCCTCGGCCCGGTAGTCGTGGCGCCGGTTCCACAGCCGGATGACGCCGCCGGCCCCGTCGCCGAAGTTCTCCAGCCGCCCCTCGGTGCCGATGACGGTGTAGTTGCGCCAGTAGTCGGGGGAGAAGTGGCACTGCTGATAGGCCGCCAGCACGCCGTTGCCCAGCTGCAGGTTCACCAGCGAGAGGTCTTCGACGTCGATGACGGGGTTGAGCTCGCGCTGGGCCAGCGGCGGCCAGTTGTCGTAGGAGAGCCAGTCCTGCATCTCCCGGTCGGAGTTGTCCCGCCGGTCCGCGATCCGGCCGTAGACCCGCAGATCGCCGAAGGCGCTCACCCGCCGGGTGTAGCCGCCGGCCAGCCAGTGGATCACGTCGAGGTCGTGGGCGCCCTTCTGCAGCAGCAGCCCGGTGCTGCGGGAGCGGTCGGCGTGCCAGTCCTTGAAGTAGTAGTCGCCGCCGTGGCCGACGAAGTGGCGGCACCACACGCTCTGCACCTCGCCGATCGCGCCGGAGCGGATCAGCTCCCGCATCTGCGTGACCACCGGCATGTGCCGCATGTTGTGCCCGACGTGCAGCACGGTCCCGGTGCGCTCGGCTGCGCGCAGCAGCCGGTCGCAATCCTCGACCGTGGTGGCCATCGGTTTCTCCAGG
This sequence comes from Actinospica durhamensis, assembly GCF_018139695.1. GTDB lineage: Bacteria > Actinomycetota > Actinomycetes > Streptomycetales > Catenulisporaceae > Actinospica > Actinospica durhamensis. The sequence goes on from NZ_JAGSOG010000159.1 coordinate 17,806, forward strand.
TAGACCGCGATCCCGGCCTCGAGGAAGAGTTCCCCGAGCTCGGCGTGCGTGTCGTCCGGGGTGAGCACCACCACGGCGTCGAGGTCGGCCGCGAGCAGGTCCGCCGGCTCGGTCGTGCCGGTCACGGCCGGGTCCGGCCAGCGCTCGAACCGGAGTTTCGCCCCGGCCGACGCCAGCGCCGCCGGGCGCAGGTCGCACGCGGCCACCAACCGCGCACCGTGCCCCGGCCGGTGGAAGTGCCGCGCGAACCCGCCGCGCGCACCCAGTCCGATCACGCCGATCCTCAGCTCTTCCATGCCGACAGAGTTTGGTAAGCGCTTGCAGGTTTCGTCAAGGGTTTCGCGAGAACTGCTGGTAAATGCAACAGCAAGCGCGTACTATCCGGACCCATGATCTCGAAGTCTGAGGGGGAATCGCCCGCGTCCGCGCCCACCGATTCGGCCCCCCGTCTCGGGCCCAGGGCCCTGCTGGCGCTGGACCCCGGCATGACCGCCGCCGTGTTCACCGCGCAGGCCCGGCGGCGGCTGGAGGAGTGTGTCCGGCTGGGGCCGCGCACCGCCGTCGGCGGGTTCGACGACCCGGCGCTGCGTGAGGACCTGGCCGCCTGCGAAGTGCTGATCACCGGCTGGGGCAGCCCGCGCCTTGGCCCGGCCGAGCTGGAGCTGATGCCTCGTCTGCGCCACGTCGTGCACTGCGCCGGGACGGTCAAGGCCCTGGTGGACCCGGCCGTGTTCGCCCGCGGCGTGACCGTGAGCAACGCCGCCGACGCCAACGCCGTGCCCGTCGCCGAGTACACCCTGGCCGCGGTCATCCTCGGGGCCAAGCGGGCCTTCACCCTCGCCCACCGCCTGAGCACCGGCAGCGTCGACGAGGACGGCTCGCACCGCGACCTGACCGGGCTGCCCTGGATCGGAACCAGGGACCTGACGGTCGGGGTGATCGGCGCCTCGCGGATCGGGGCCCGGGTGGTGCGCCTGGTGCGCGAGGTCCTGGGCGCCACGGTGCTGCTCTACGATCCCTACACCGACGCCGGTCTGACCCGGGATCCGGGCGTGCACCGCAGCGCGCTGCCCGAGCTGCTCGCCCGCTGCGACGTGGTCAGCGTGCACGCGCCGCTCACCGCCGAGACCGGCAACCTGCTCGGCGCCGAGCAGCTCGCGCTCATGCCCGACGGCGCGGTGTTGATCAACACCGCCCGCGGCGGCCTGGTGGACACCGAGGCGCTGCGCCGGGAGGTGCTCAGCGGCCGGATCGACGCGGTGCTCGACGTCACCGAGCCCGAGCCGCTCGAGGGCGGCGACGCCCTCTACGACGCCCCCAACGCCTTCGTCACCCCGCACATCGCCGGCGCGCTGGGCAACGAGGTCACCCGCCTCGGCGATCTGGCGGTGGCGGAAGTCGAGCGGATCGCGGCCGGCCGGCCGGTGCGCCACGCCGTGGACGCGGCCGGTCTCGCCAGGATCGCGTAACACCCCGTCGCAGGAGAGAATGACAGCGTAATGACGAAGGAAGGGAGAACCGCTGACATGGCCGTCGCCGAGGGTCGAGCGACCCTGCAGGACGTCGCCGAGCGCGCCCGGGTGTCCACCGCGACCGTCTCGCGTGTCCTCAACGGCAACTACCCGGTCGCGGCCGAGACCCGCAAACGGGTGGAGAAGGCCGTGCGGGCCCTGGGCTACGTGGCCAACGCGCACGCCCGCGCGCTGGCCGGGGTGACCAGCCGCACCGTCGGCGTGGTGGTGAGCGAGATCGTCGACCCCTTCTTCAGCCTGATCGTGCACGGGATACAGCGCGAGGCGGCCGCCGCCGGGCGGATCTGCCTGATCGGCTCGACCCTGGGCGAGGAGCACCGCGAGCTCGAGATCATCGAGCTGCTGTACGAGCAGCGGGCCGAGGCGGTGATCCTGGTCGGCGGCGCGCTGCTGGACGAGCGGCACCAGAGCAAGCTGGCCGGGCGGGCCAAGGCCATGGCGGCGGCCGGATCGAAGCTCGTGCTCTGCGGCCGCCCGCCGCTGGCCGCCCCCGCGCCCTCCGCGGCGGTGCACTACGACAACGAGCACGGCGCGCTCAACGCCACCGACCACCTGATGGGCCTCGGCCATCGCAGGATCCTGTACCTGGGCGGCTGGCCCGGCATCTCCACCCAGCGCGACCGGGTGGCCGGCTACCGGCTGGCGCACGAACGCAGAGGACTGAAGGTGGACCCGGAGCTGGTGGTCGAGGGCGAGTTCAGCCGGCGCTTCGGCTACGAGCGCACCGCCCGGGCGCTGGCGGACGCGCTGGACTTCACCGCGATCCTGGCCGCGAACGACGCGACCGCCGCCGGCGCGCTCCAGGCGCTGCGCGACGGCGGCCGGCGGGTCCCCGACGACGTCTCCGTGGTCGGCTACGACGACGTCCCGGTGGCCGCCGAGACCGTCCCCGCGCTGACCACCGTGCACATCCCGCTGCAGGAGATGGGCCGGGCCGCGGTGCGCCTGGCCGTCGGGCCGCAGGACACCGGCCGCAAGGGCGACTGGTCCGACGACGGCCCGAGCCAGGGCTCGCTCGTGCTCGGCACCCACCTCGTGCTGCGCGGCTCGACCGCGCCCGCGCCGGTCGGCTGAGCGGGCGTCAGGCTTCGGCGTCAGGCCTCGGCGGAGGCGGGGGCTGCCGCCGGGGCGGGGTG
>NZ_JAGSOG010000015.1 GCF_018139695.1 Actinospica durhamensis
GCCCCCGCTGCCCCGCTTCCCCGCCGCGTTCCGCTGGGGCGCGGGCACCTCCAGCTACCAGGTCGAGGGAGGCGTGCACGAGGGTGGGCGCGGCGAGTCGGTCTGGGACCGCTTCGCCCACACCGAGGGCACCATCCTCGACGCCTCCACCGGTGACGAGGCCTGCGACAGCTACCACCGCTACGCCGAGGACGTGCGGCTGCTCGCCGAACTCGGCGTGGACGTCTACCGGTTCTCGGTGGCCTGGCCCCGGATCCAGCCCGAGGGCACCGGACCCGCGGTCAAGGCGGGCCTCGACTACTACGACCGGCTGCTCGACGGCCTCGCCGAGCGCGGGATAGCCGCGGTGCCCACGCTCTACCACTGGGACCTGCCGCAGGCGCTCGAGGACCAGGGCGGCTGGCTGTCGCGGGAGACCGCGTACCGCTTCGCCGAGTACGCCGCGATCATGGCGGACTTCTTCGCCGGGCGGGTCGAGACCGTGCACACGCTCAACGAGCCGTTCATCCACCTCGCCCTCGGCTACGCGCTCGGCACCCACGCCCCCGGGCGCACCCTCGGCTTCGAGGCGCTGCCGGGCGCCCACCACCAGCTGCTCGGGCACGGCCTGGCCGCCGCCGAGCTGCGCGCCCGCGGGCTGCGGGTCGGGCTCGCCCACAACTACACCCCGGTGCGCGCCGCGAGCTCGGCCCCGGCCGACATCGCCGCCGCGCACGCCTACGACGTGCTGCACAACCGGGTGCTGACCGACCCGCTGCTGCTCGGCCGGTACGCCGACCTGTCCTTCTTCGGGCTCGACGACGCCCCGGAGTACGTCCACCCGGAGGACCTCGGCATCATCGCGGCCGGGCGCCCGGACGAGCTCGGGGTGAACTACTACAACCCGACCACGGCCGCCGGGCTCGACCCGCTGGCCTCCTCGAACTCGCCGCTCTCCTTCGGCCTGCCGTTCGAGCTGCGCGGGGTCGAGGGCGCGGAGGTGACCGCGTTCGGCTGGCCGATCGTGCCGGACGGCCTGCGCGAGATCCTGGTCACGCTCAAGGACCGCTACGGCGACGCGCTGCCGCCGATCCTGGTCACCGAGAACGGCTGCTCCACCGTGGACGCGCCGGACCCGGACGGCGTCGTGCACGACGAGGCCAGGATCGCGTTCCTCGACGGGCACATCAGGGCCCTGCACGAGGCGGTCGAGGCCGGGGTGGACGTGGCCGGCTACGTGGTCTGGACGCTGCTCGACAACTTCGAGTGGGACCAGGGCTACCAGCAGCGCTTCGGGATCGTGCGGGTCGACTTCGACACCTTCGCCCGCACGCCGAAGGACTCCTTCCACTGGCTGCGCGCGCTGATCGCGGAGCACCGCACCGGGTCGGCCGACTGATGTCCGCGGTCTCCGGCAGCCTCGGCGGCGAGCCGTTCGGACCCGGCGAGCCGTTCGGACCCGGCGAGCCGTTCGGACCCGGCGAGCCGTTCGGACCCGGCGAGCCGACGACCGGGCCGGGCGAGTCGGGCGAGCCGCTCGGACCCGCCGCGGGCCTGCCGGAGACCGTCGATCCGCGGGCCGGGGTCGGGCGCGGCTGGACCACCGCGCTCGCGCTGGCCAACCTGGGCCTGTGGCTCGGCTACTTCGGCCCGCTCCAGGTGCTGCTGCCGGACCAGGTCCAGGACATCGCGCCGCACGACAAATCCCTCATGCTCGGCGTCGTCACCGGCTTCGGGGCCCTGGTCGCACTGGTGGCCGGGCCCATGGCCGGGGCGCTGTCGGACGCCACCGGCTCGCGCTTCGGCCGGCGCCGTCCGTGGATCCTGGGCGGCGCGCTGTTCGGATGTGCCGGACTGGCCGCGCTCTCCGGGCAACACAGCATCCTGACGGTGACGCTGCTGTGGTGCGTCGCCCAGGCCGGGCTCAACACGCTGCAGGCCGGAATCAGCGCACTGGTCCCTGACCGGGTGCCGGTGCGCCAGCGCGGCGCGGTTTCCGGCTGGGTGGGGCTGACCCAGTCGCTCGGGGTGGTCGTCGCGGTCGTACTGGTCTCCGTGGTCGTCACCGGGCGGGTGAGCGGGTACACCACGCTCGGCGTCCTGGTCGTGCTGTGCGCGCTGCCGATCGTGCTGCGCTCCCCGGACCCGCTGCCCCCGCCGGAGCAGCGGCCCGCGTTCGACCTCAGGGTCCTGCTGCGCGCGTTCCGGGTCAGCCCGCGCCGGAACCCGGACTTCGCCTGGGCCTGGGGCACCCGGTTCCTGGTGCAGCTCGGCAACGCGCTCGCCACGCTCTACCTGCTCTACTTCCTGCGCGACAAGGTCAGGTACCAGGATCGGTTCCACGGGCAGAGCGCCTCGGACGGGCTGCTGATCGTCATCGTGCTCTACACCGTCACCACGGTCGCCACGGTCGTCATCGGGGGCGTGGTCTCGGACCGCACCGGCAAGCGCAAGCCCGCGGTCATCGTCGCGGGCTACGTCATGGCCGCCGCCGCGCTGCTGCTGGCCGCCTGGCCCACCTGGACCGGCACACTGGTGGCCGCCGCGATCCTGGGCCTGGGCAACGGCGTCTACCTCTCGGTCGACCAGGCCCTGATCACCCAGGTGCTGCCGACGGACGAGGACCGGGCGAAGGACCTCGGCATCATCAACATCGCCAACTCCGCCCCGCAGGTGCTCGGCCCGGCCATCGCCGCCCCGATCGTCACCTACCTCGGCGGCTACTCCGTGCTCTACCTCGCCGTCGCCGTGGTCACCATCGCCGGGACCGTGTTCGTGCGCCGGATCAAGTCGGTGGAGTAGAGCCCTGTGTACGCTGCCAGTCCATGACGCGCGTGCTGATCACGGGCATGTCGGGAACCGGCAAGTCCACTCTGCTCGACGAGCTCGCCGCGCGGGGATACCAGATCGTCGACACCGACTACGGCGACTACCACGAACTGGTCGACGGGGAGCCGCTGTGGCGAACCGACCGGATCGAAGCACTGCTGCGCACAGTCCCCGCCGGCGGCGGACAGGTCTTGTTCGTGCAGGGCACCACACGTAACCAGGGCGCGTTCTATCCCTGGTTCCAGCACATCGTGCTCCTGAGCGCCCCCGCCGAAGTGCTGATCGAACGGCTCGCGACCCGCACCACGAACCCCTACGGCAAGGACCCGGCCGAACTCGCCGAGACCCTCCGGTACGTACAGACGGTCGAACCCTTGCTGCGCGCATCCGCCACGCTTGAGGTGGTCACCACCGTTCCCGTGCGTCGGGTCGCCGATGCCGTCCTGGCGCACGTCCCGCCCGATCGGTAGGACAGGTCTTAGTGCCAGTCCACCACGATCCGGCTGTAGCGCTTGTCCACGACGAAGCGGCCGGTGAGGTCGGCGCGGGCGGAGCCCTGGGCCACGGTGAAGCGGGGCTGGGCGCCGCGCGCCTCGCGGTTCCAGGCCTGGACGTAGCCGGCGACGGTCTCGGCGAGCTTGGCGCCGTGCGGGCCGAACGCGGTCACGCCGATCTCCCAGCCGCGGGCGAGGCGCGGCCGCGGGCCGGGCGGGAGGTAGGCGCCAGGATCCCGCACCAGGCCAGGGTCAAGGCCCGGGTCCGCGTCCAGGTCCGCCTCGGGCTCCGCGTCGGCATCCGGGTCCTGATTCGGGAACACCGTCACGCACGCGAGCGAGCCGCCGGAGACCGCGGCCATGCCGCCGCCGAACAGGCCCGGGTCGGCGCTGGGCGAGGCGGTGAGCCGGCACAGGCCGCCGGGCAGGGCGCAGGTGAGGTAGAGGTCGAGCGGGGCGAAGGAGTCGCCCTCCTCGAGCAGGACGCCGGTGGCGATCTCGCCGGTGGGGTGGTCGAGGGCGCGGGCGAGTTCCGCGGGGTCGGCGGCGTGTTCGAGCTCGTGCTCGTGGTGCAGGTGCACGCTGACCGAGCCGTCCGGGGTCAGGTCGATCACGTGGTCGGCGTCGTCGGCGATCCCGCGCAGCGGCATGAAGGTGCACCCCTGCGCCGAGCGGGAGTAGAGCAGGCCGCCCGGGGCCAGATCCAGCGCCAGCGAGAGCGTCACGTCGCCGCGCAGCCGCAGCGGCACCACCAGCCGGCCGCGCGGGGCGAGCTGCTCGGCCCAGGCCGGCGGGATGTCGCCGGCGCCCACGGTGACCGAGATCCGGTCGTACGGCGCCCCGGCCGGGTGGCCGAGCGCGCCGTCGCCGAGTACGGCCTCGACGTTGTCCGCGCCGGCCGTGCGCAGATGCGCGGCGGCGCCCTCCACCAGGTCGCGGTCCACGTCCACGGTCACCACCCGCCCGGACCGGCCGACCAGGTGCCCGAGCAGCGCCGCGTTGTAGCCGGTGCCCGCGCCCACCTCGAGCACGCTCTGGCCGCGCCGCACGTCGAGCTGTTCCAGCATGAGCGCGACGATCGTGGGCTGCGACGCCGCCGAGATGGACTTGCCGTACGCGTCGAACTTGGTCGGCACCACCGAGTCCGCATAGGCCTGATGCAGCCCGATGCCGGGCAGGAACAGGTGCCTCGGGGTGTCCCGGAACGCCGCGGCCACGGCCGCGCCGCGGATGGTGCCCTCGTCCCGCAGCCGGGTCGTCATCGCGGCGCGCAGCGCGTCGGCGCTGGGTTCGCTCGGCGTGTCCACGCGGCATGCTAACCGGCCGGGGCGCGCCCGCGGCGTAGGGCGCGCGGGCGGCGGCGCGGCGCGGGGGATCGCCGGAGCGCTCGCCTACTCGCCCTGCTCCGCCTCGACCTGGCGGTTCCACTCGCGCTTGGAGGACTGCCACCCGTCCTCGTCGTGGCCCAGGCGCCAGTACCCGGAGATGGACAGCGTCTCGCGCGGCACCGCCCGGTCGTTCTTCAGCAGGCCTCGCAGGGCCTTGACGAAGCCGGCCTCGCCGTGCACGAACACCTGCGGGGTGCCCTCGGGGAAGGCGAACGCGGTGACGGCCTCGACCAGCTGAGCGCCCACGGGGTCCGCGCCGCGGTGCAGCCAGCTGACCCGCACGCCGTCCGGGACGGTCAGCTTCTGCTCCTCGGCCGCGTCGGCGACCTCGACGAAGACCTGGCCGCGGGCGTCGGCCGGCAGCGCCTCGAGGGCGGCGGCGATGGCGGGCAGCGCGGTCTCGTCGCCGGCCAGCAGGTGCCAGTCCGCCTCGGGGTCCGGCGCGTAGCCGCCGCCCGGGCCGGAGAAGTGCAGCACGTCGCCGGGCCTGGCCGCCACGGCCCACGGTCCGGCGATGCCCTCGTCGCCGTGCACGACGAAGTCGAGGGCGAGCTCGCGGGTCTGCTCGTCCCAGGTGCGCACGGTGTAGGTGCGGGTGCTGGGCCACTGCTCACGCGGGAACTGCTCGCGGATCGTGCGCACGTCGAAGGGCTCCGGGTAGGTGACACCGGGCGCCGGGAAGAGCAGCTTGACGTAGTGGTCGGTCTGGCCGCGGGTGGCGAACTGGGCGAGTCCTTCGCCGCCGAGCACGACGCGCACCATGTGCGGGGTGAGCTGCTCGACCCGCAGCACTTCGCCCCGGTGGGCTGGCCCGCCCCGTTCGCGGCCGCCTCGTCCGGCGGGGGTGGGGGATTCCTGGGTAGTCATAGCGGGATCATAGCCGAAGAGGTATGTCCCAGGTATATCTCCGATAGTGCTAACGACAGTCTTTAAGGTGTCGAGACAGTCGCCGAGGCCGTCGGGGACGGCGTGGACGCGGCCCCGGTGGACGGCGCGGCGAGGGCCTCGGCCCGGGCGGCGAGGCGTTCCACCGCGGCCGCGACCACGGCCGGATCGCTGATCAGGGTCAGGTGGCGGGCGTCCGGGATCAGGGTCGGGGCGGGCGCGCCGATCCGGGCGGCGGTCTCGGCGGCCGAGCCGGGCGCGTACTCGGGGTCGTCGGCGCCGTAGACCACGGCCTTCGGGAACGGCAGCTCGGCCAGCCGGGCCAGACTCGCCACCGGCAGCGAGGGGATGCCCGCGTTCAGCACGTCGAACGCGGCCGGTTCGGCCCCGGCCACCTGGAACGGGCGGCGCCACTGGTCTATCCCCGCCTCGCTCAGCGCCGGGCAGCGCGGGCCGCAGGTCTCGGCGTAGATGAGCCGGATCGCCGAGTCCGAGCGCAGCACCAGGCGCAGCAGGGTGGTGCGGTAGGGCTGCGGCAGCGAGATGCCGAACCCGCCGGTGGACCGGCCCTCGTCGGCCGTGCCGGACAGCGGCAGCCCGTCGCCGTCCAGGAACAGCACCCCGCCCACGTTCGACGGCTCGGCCAGCGCCACCGCGGCCGCCACCGCCGCGCCGCTCGAGTGCCCGACCAGCAGCGGCCGCACCAGGTGCATCGCCGCGATGAACTCCTCCACCTGCGCGGTCAGGTGCGCGGTCGTGTACGGCGCGACCCGCGAGGAGTAGCCGAAGCCGTCCAGGTCGATCGCGTACACCCGGTGGTCGCGCGCGAGCAGCGCCGCGGTGTCCTGCCAGGTGTCCGCGGACTCCACGAAGCCGTGCAGCAGCAGCACCGGGGAACCCGAGGCGCCCCACTCGCGATAGCGCGTGCTGATGTCGCCGGTCTGGACGTAGGTCAGCCCGGCCGGGGCGGGCACCGCGCCCTCGGTGGCGAGGTTGTAGACGAAGCCGAAGCAGGTGAAGCTGAGCGCCATCACCGCGAAGGCCACCACGCACTGCCGCACCAGGCGCAGCAGGCTGCTGCGGAACCGTGACATGACCCGCATCGTATGCGCAGCGCCCGCGGGCGGGATCACCGGTAGGGCGATCGCGCGACGCAGGACGCGGGGCCGCTCAGCCGGAGGCCGGCCGGACGGTGCGCAGAAAACCCGTCAGTTCGCTGAGGAAGGGGCCGAGGGCGTCGCGGTGCACCGAGTGACCGGCGCCCTCGAGCGTCACCAGGCGCGCCCGCGGCATCAGCGCCGCCGCGTCGGCGAGCACGTCCTGCGGCACGTGGCTGGTGGGGCCGCCCGCGATCACCAGCGTCGGCACCTCGATCCGAGCCAGCCCGCTCCACCAGGCCGGGTCCGGCGCCTCGAGCTGCGCGTAGATCTGCGGTACCAACTCCCAGTCGTAGGGCACGGACTCGGGCTGCTGCGGCCGCTCCGGCACGGGCAGGTGCACGCCCTCGCGCGGTATCACGCTGTCCTCCAGCACCAGCCCGAGCAGTCCGGCCGGGCCGCGCTCGGCGGCCAGGCGCTCGGCCGCCAGCGCCGCGACCGTGCCGCCCATGCTGTGCCCGAGCAGCACGAACCGCTCGAGTCCGAGCGCCGCGACGAAGCCGAGCAAGTCCTCGGCATAGGTGGGCAGCGTGTACGGCCCGACCCGTCCGCTGCGCCCGTAGCCGCGCTGCGTCAGGGCCAGTACGCGGTAGTCCCCGGCCGCGCAGACGCCCGCGGCCACCCCGTCCCACGTGGCCGCGCTGCCGGGATGCCCGTGCAGCGCCACCACGGGCAGACCCGCGGCCGGCCCGGTCTCGCGGTAGTGCAGCGCGAGCCCGCCGACCTGCACGGACCGGTCTACGGGCTCGAACGTCACGGCGCCACCTTATCCGAGTCCGGACATCGAAACCGGGCACCGGGCCCGGGCCCGGACCCTGCGTTACAGTGGCCCGATGATCGAATCTTCGGAGCCTGAGATCCCGCTGCTCGGCGGTGACGTCACCGAGGGCCTGGTGCGGGTGGGGGAGACCGTGCGTCGGCCGATGGGGCGCAACGCCGCGTACGTGCACGCGCTGCTCGAGCACCTCGAGGCGGTCGGCTTCGACGGCGCGCCGCGCTACCTCGGCGTGGACGCGGCCGGGCGCGAGACGCTCACCTACGTGCACGGCGACGTGGCCGTACGGCCGTACCCGGACTGGATCGCGGACGAGGCCAGGCTCGCCTCCGTCGGCAGACTGCTGCGTCGCTACGACGACGCCACCGTGGGCTTCACCCCGCCCCCGGGTGTCGGCTACGAGCGGCCCACCCATCCGGCCGGCCTGCCGCCGGAGCCGGAGCTCGAGACCGAGGTGATCGGGCATGTCGACATCACGCCGGAGAACCTCGTCTTCCGCGACGGCGCCGCGTACGCGCTGATCGACTTCGACCTGCTGCGCCCGGCGGCCCGCGTCGACGAGCTCTACAACGCCATGCTCTACTGGGCGCCGCTGAACGAGCCGGACGACGTGGACCCGGGCCTGCGCGGCCTGGACGCGCCGCGCCGGTGCCGCATCCTGGCCGACGCCTACGGCATGACCGAGGCGGACCGGCTGCGCCTGGTGGAGGTCGCCGTGCTGCGCACCCGCCGCACCTGGCACCTGATGCGCCACCGCGCCGAGGTGGACGGCGGCGGCTGGCGGCGGATGTGGGACGAGGGCGTGGGCGAGATCATCACCCGCCGCGAGCAGTGGCTCGAGCGCCACGGCCCCGCGATCGAGGCGGCCCTGACCGCGGCCTGAGCGAGCCCTGCGGCAACCACACCGGCCGAAACGACACACCGGATTCCGCGGCGATAGGCTCGCCGAGTGCGGGACATCCCACTGATCATCACGCCCGACCCGGACGAGCCCGAGGCCGCGGAAGTCCTCATCGACGGCACCGTGGACGGGCACCCGCGCAGATTCCTCCTGGACACCGGCGCGGCACGCAGCCAACTGCTCACCGACCCACACACCGCGGGCCTGGCGACGGTGAGCACCGAGGCCTCCTACGGCGCGGTCGCCGAAACCAGCAACGAACTGGTCTGCATCTCGGAACTGGCCGTAGGCCCGCTGCACGCCCAAGACCTCGAGGTGGTCCGGGTAGCCGCGGAGCAGCCCGGGGTCCGCGACCTGCTCGGCATGGACGTTCTCGCCGGCGCCTGCTGCCGCTTCGACCTCGCCCATCAGCAGCTGCGTATCGAGGCTTCCCCCCACCCGGACGCCGGGCTGCCACTGGTCATGGACGAACGCAGGCACTGCTACGTCGAACTCGACTGGACCGACGCCCGAGCCCAGGCATGCTTCGACACCGGAGCCGGACTGACCATCGTCGACCAGGCGTTCGTCGACAAACACCCCCGACTGTTCGAGCCCGCCGGAACCTCGACCGGGACCGACGCCACCGGCGCTTCCTTCGAGACGCCGCTATTCCTGATGACAGGACCGGTGATCGGCGGCACACGGTTCACCGCCCACACGGTCGCCGCGATCGACCTCGCGCCCGTGAACGCGACCCTCGAGCTGCCCATGGACCTCATCCTCGGCTACCCGACCATCCGTCAGGCAAGCTGGCTCTTCGACTTCCCCGCCCGCCGCTGGTCACTCAGTCACTCGGTCGCGTAGCGCCGAACTGACCGAGTCGGCACGAGACGAGCCGCCCGGAGAAGCTCGGAGGCCCGTGCTCGCCGCGATGCGCGGCGTGCACGGGCCCCGGAGTGTGGGTGACCGTCTGGAATCTCCCCGATCAGCCGATCTCGATGTCAGACCGCAGACGCAGGTCCCGGGACGAGGAGCCGACCTCGATCCGGAAACTGCCGCGCGGGTGGGTCCAGCCGCCCGCGGTCTCGTCCCAGCGCGCGAAGGCTCGGCTGGGCATGTGGATCCGCACGATCTCGGTCTCCCCGGGGCCCGCGTGCGCGCGGGTGAATCCGGCCAGGACACGCACCGGGCGTCCGGGGGCGGCCTCGCCGGCCGGACCGGACAGGTACGCCTGGACCACCAGCGATCCGGCGCGGCGGCCGATGTTGGTCACCGCCACCGTGATCTCCACGTCGGCCCCGGCGCGGGTCTGGCCGTGGGGGACCTCGAGCCGCTCGTAGGACCAGTCGGTGTAGCCGAGGCCGTGGCCGAACGGGAAGCGCGGCTCGATCGAGGCCTTGTCGTACCCGCGGTACCCGACCAGCAGGCCCTCGCGGTAGACCAGCGCGCCGTCCACCGGCACGGCCTTGCCGATCGGCAGATCGGCCTCCGTGCGCGGCATGGTGACCGGCAGCCGGCCGCCCGGCTCCCGCTCGCCCCAAAGGATGTCGGCCAGCGCGTGGCCGAACTCCTGGCCCGGCAGCCAGGCCTGGATGATCGCCCCGACCTGGTCGGCCCAGGGCATCAGGACCGGCATGCCGCTGTTGACCACCACGACCGTGCGCGGGTTGGCCGCGGCCACGGCCGCGATCAGGTCGTCCTGACGGCCCGGCAGCGCCAGCGTGGTGCGGTCGTAGCCCTCCGACTCGGTGGTCCCGGTCGAGCCGACCACGACCACGGCGACCTCGCTCTCCCGAGCGGCCGCCACCGCCTCGGCCAGCAGCGCCTCGTCCGAGGCCACGGTGGCGATCCCCACCTTGAACCGGATCAGGTCGTGCTGGTAGCCGTCGGGCACGCAGACGGCGGTGAACTCGACGAGCTCGTCCTCCGTCAGCTCGATCTCCCGGCCGAACTCGTACGGGCCCGCGTGCGAGACCATCGAGTCCGCCGGATGCGGAGCGTCACCGCTGAGAGTAAACGCTTCCCCGCTGTCCGTGCTGGTGGCGCCGCAGACCTTCACCTCGAGTTCGAGGCCGCCGATGCCGCCGACCGCCACCCGGTACCGGCCGGAACCGGTCGCGGTGAAGGTCGAGCGCAGCACGATCCGGCCGATGCCCGGACCGGTGACCAGGGGATCCGGATCCCACCAGGTCACCTCGCTGGTCGGGCGCACGCCGGTGTAGCGCAGCTCCCCGTCGGTCGTGTAGACCTCGAGGCGCACCCCGGGACCGCCGCTCTCCGGCTCGCGCAGCGCGGCGGGCGCCGGCAGCGGAGTGGAGGTCCAGGTCCGGCAGCCCTGCGCCACGCGCAGCAGCGAGTCCGGCGAGGCGTCCTCGGACGGTCCCCGGCCCGAGGCCAGCGCGGCGCTGAGCGCGGTGCGCAGCCCGTCGACCGGGGAGACGCCCAGCGCCATCCCGACCTCGGCGCTGCCGCGGCCCATGTACTGCGGCTCGAGCACGTTCGGCCCGATCAGCGCGACCGAACCGGGACGCGCGCCCGGACCGGAGAGCGCGCCGCGCCCGCCCGGGCTGCCCAGCGGCAGCAGCGGGCCGATGTTGCGCAGCAGGGTGAACGCGTTGGCCGCGGCCTTGCGCAGCACCGCGCGGCTGGCGTGCGGGCCGGGCTTGGGCGTGGGCTCGGGGCCGCGGAAGGCACCGGTGAGCGCGCCCACCCGGAGCAGCCGCAGCACCTTGTCGTCGATCTCCCGCTCGCTCACGTCCCCGCGCTCGACCGCCGCGACCAGCGCGTCGCCCCACGGGCTGTCCGGTCCCGGCATGCAGATGTCGAGCCCGGCCTTGGCGGTGGCCTCGGTGGACCGCGCCGCGAACCAGTCGGAGACCACCGCGCCGGCGAAGCCCCACTCGCGCTTGAGCACCTCGTTCAGGAGGTGGTCGTGCTCGGTCATGGTGGTGCCGTTGACGAGGTTGTACCCGGCCATCACCGCGGCGCAGTCGGCCTCGGTCACGGCGGCCTCGAACGGCACCAGGTAGACCTCGCGCAGGGTGGCCTCGTCCATCTGGACGTCCACGGTCCAGCGGTCGACCTCCGCGTCGTTGCCGACGTAGTGCTTGGCCACCATGGCCACGCCCGCCGACTGCACGCCGCGCACGAACGCGGCGCCGGTCGCGGCGGCCAGCACCGGGTCCTCGCCGTAGGACTCGAACCCGCGGCCGCCGTAGGGGCTGCGGGCCAGGTTCAGGGTCGGCGCGAGCAACGCGTCCACGCCCTTCGCCTTCGCCTCCACGCCCAGCTCGACGCCGACCCGCTCGACCAGCTCCGGGTCCCACAGCGCGGCCAGCGCGATGGGCGCGGGCAGGCCGGAGGACCGGTCCTGCGGATCGAGTACCGGCCCGCGCACGCCGGCCGGGCCGTCCGAGAAGACCAGGCCGCGCAGCCCGATCTCCGGCTCGCCCGGCATGGTGAAGTTGTCCACGCCGGTCAGCAGCGCGATCTTCTGTTCCAGGGTCAGCGCGGCTACCGCGGACTCGAGTTCCTGCGGCGAGGCGGAACGCTGCTCTGCGCGCGGCACGGCCGTCGCTTTCTGATCAATCTGCCCGTGCTCCACCGGGCCTCCTTGCTCCTGAGGGCTTGCGGATGGCAAGAGGAGCCCCGGATCCGCGCAGAGTGCGGCTGCGCGGATCCGGGGCGGACTCGGTTAGCGGGTTACGAGACCGGCTTGAGGTTCCAGACCAGGTACTCGTAGGACTCGTACTGCGGCGAGGGGTTGATGAACGGGTTCGCCGAAGTCGGCCAGCCGGTGAAGTGCGAGTCGTTGTACTCGTACCACGCGGCGCCGTAGAGCACCGGGATGGCCGGCATGTCGTCCGAGTAGACCTGCTGGATCTCGTTCAGCGCGGTCTGCTGGTCCTGCGTGGTGGTCGCCGACTCGTAGTCGGTGACCGCCTTGGTCGCAGCGGCGCTGGTGTAGCGGTCGTAGTCGCCCGCCGCGGTGGAGCCTTCCTTCGCGGTCTGGGTGGCGTCCAGGATGAACTGGTCACGCTGGAACGCGGTCGAACCCTGGCCCCAGTGCAGCGCCGCGGTGAAGTTACCCGTGGTGATGGCCTGCGTCCAGGTGTCGTAGGTGTAGTTGCCGGAGGCGGTCACGTTGAAGCCGGCCGTGTTCAGCTCGGTCGCCATGGCCTTGGCGTCGCACCAGTAGTCGCTGAAGGAGTTCGGGTCGATGATCGAGAAGGTGATCTGCTTCCCGCCCTTGACCCACTTGCCGCCGGTCTCGGTGTAGCCCGCGGTCTTCATGTCCGCCGCGACCGTGGCCTGGTCGGGGCTGGCCTTGATGTCGTTGGACGTGGCCGGGTTGACCGAGGACTGGTCGGTCGAGGAGGCGATGAGGCCGCCGGACGAGCTGGCCGGAGCCTCGTAGTTGGTCTCACACTGCGTGGCCATCGACTGGCGGTCGAGAGCGGCGCTGATCGCCTTGCGGACGTTCGCGTCGCCCAGGGCCGGCGCCTGGCTCGACTGGTTGTTGAGCAGCAGGGTCACCGTGTTGGACGCCGGGAAGTACGGAGCCGACGACTGGAACAGGTGGTTGTGCTGCGGGTCCTTGTTCACGAACGTGCTGAGCACGTTGTTGATGTCGTTACCGGCAAGGTCGATGTCGCCGTTGGCCAGGGCCAGGGCGGCGGCGTCGTTGCTGGTGTAGAGCGGGATCGAGAGCTCCTTGACCTTCGGAGCGCCCTGCCAGTAGTTCGGGTTGGCCTTGTACTTCACGTCCTGGCCGCTGAAGCTGTCCAGCTCGTACGGGCCGGAACCGACGGCCTGCGAGCCCGAGAGCACGTAGGTGGCCGGGTTGGAGATCGTCGACCACTGCTTCTTCTGGACGATGACCTGGTTGTCGATCGCGACGTAGTTGGCCGCCTCGGAGGTGGCGAAGTTCAGCACGACCTGGGTCGGGCTGGGCTCGGTGATCGAGCTCGCCGCCGGGATGCCCTGCAGGTTCAGCGCCGCGTTGCCGGTCACCAGCTGGTACGTGTAGGCCACGTCCGCCGAGGTCAGCGCGGTGCCGTCGGACCACTTCGCGCTCGGGTTGAGCGTGATCGTGGCGGTCTTGCCGTTGTCGGACCAGGCGATGGACTGAGCCAGCCACGGAATCGACGGCTCGCTCGACTTGAGCGAGTTGACCATCATCAGCGGCTCGTACATGAACGAGACGGTGTTCTCGCTCAGCACGAAGTCGCCGGCGTCGAACGGGTTGAAGTTGTTCGTGTAGGCGGTCGAGGCGGTCGCGTCCTCGATCACGAGGGCGGTCTGCGCGCCGCCACCCCCGCTGCTGGTCCCTGTCGGGTTGCCGCTCGAAGAGCAAGCCGCCAAGGCGAGGCACGCCGCTGCTGCGAGCGCGATCCCCGTGGTGGTTGTCCTGCGTGTCATTATGTACGCTCCCTTTATCCGACCGGCTCCAGTGCCGGCCAGTCCTGAGCAACCACTGCTATTGCTGTGCTGTATGGAGTTGAACGGGGCGGTTTCGACTGCCATCGGTCCGCTCCGTGGTCGGTGCTCGGCCGGTGGCGGGGATGTTCCCCGCGTCGCGGCCGGTCGTCCGCCCTCCGGTGGGGGGCGGACGACACCGGAACGCACGGTCCTGGGCGTCCCGGGCCGGAAAGATAGGGCTTTCACGCCGCTCTCCTTCGGTCGATTCGGTCTTCCTTGACGTAGTGCCGTGGTGCGGTCGTGCCGGGTGGTGCGGGTGGTGCGGGTGGTGCGGGTAGTGCGAGGTACGTCGTGCGCTCAGATCTGCGCGGAGACCGCGTCGGCCTCGGCCTTGTGCTCCGGGCTGTGCAGCCAGCAGGCGGCGACCTGGTCGGTGCCGACCGGCAGCGACGGCGGGGCCTGCTCCTTGCACACCGCCATCGCGAACGGGCAGCGCGGGTGGAATCGGCAGCCGCTGGGCGGGTTGACCAGGCTCGGCGGGGAGCCGCTGCCGCGCAGCTCGGGCGCCTGGTCGCGGGCCGGGTCGGGGGCGGCGCTGAGCAGCAGCTGCGTGTAGGGGTGCTGCGGCGCGTCGGTGATCTGCTCGGCCGGGCCGGACTCGACCACCTGGCCGGCGTACATCACCACGATCGTGTCGGCCAGGTAGCGGGCCGAGGCGATGTCGTGGGTGACGTAGAGGATCGCCAGCCGCTCGTCCTCGCGCAGCCCGTCGAACAGGTTGAGCACGCCGAGCCGGATGGAGACGTCGAGCATGGACACCGGCTCGTCGGCCAGCAGCACCCGCGGGCGCACCGCGAGGCCGCGGGCGATCGCCACACGCTGGCGCTGGCCGCCGGACAGCTCGTGCGGGTACTTCGCCGCGAACTCGGCGCCGGGGCTGAGCGAGACCCGGTCGAGCAGCTCCACCACCTTCGCGTCGAGCTCGGCTCCGCGCACATCGCTGTGCAGCTTCAGCGGCCGCTCGATGTGGTAGCCGACGCTGTGCGCCGAGTTGAGCGAGGAGAACGGGTCCTGCAGCACCAGGTGCACGTCGCTGGTGTAGGCGCGCAGCGCCTTGGCGCTGGTGCCCACCGGCTTGCCGTCGAGCAGCAGCTCGCCGGAGGTCGGCTTGATCAGGCCGGTCAGCAGGCGGGCCAGGGTGGACTTGCCCGAGCCGGACTCGCCCACCACGGCGGTGACGGTGGCCTCGGGCAGCGCGATCGAGATCTCCTCGACCGCGTGCACGACCTTGCCGCGTCCCACCGGGAAGTGCTTGGTCAGACCGCGTGCCTCGAGGGCGGGGGTGCCCTCGCGCTTCGGCCCGTGCACCACGGTCGGCGCGGTCCCGGCCGGAGGCGTGACGGAGTCGGTCATGACAGGTCTCCCACCGTGAGGTTCTGGTTGGGGTCGGACGGGGCGGGGACGGCCGCGGCGGGCGTGCGGAACCGGGACGGGGCCGTCTCGGCCGGGTCCGGCAGCGCCAGTTCGGCCGGGGTCGGGCGCGAACCGTCCTGCAGGGTGCAGGCGACGGTGCGCGCGCTGAAGGAGCCGTTCGGCCGGGCCAGCCTCGGTTCCACGCTCAGGCAGGACTCGCCGGCGTGCACGCAGCGCGGGTGGAACTTGCAGCCCGCGGGCATCGCCCGCAGCGAGGGCGGCGCGCCGGGGATGCCGACCATCCGCTTCTTCGCGCCGTGCAGGGCCGGGAAGGAGTTGAGCAGGCCCTGGCTGTACGGGTGGCGCGGGGCGCGCACCAGCTCGGTGGCCGTGGCCATCTCCACCAGCCGGCCGGCGTACATGATCGCGATCGTGTCGGCCAGCTCGAGCAGCAGGGACAGGTCGTGCGTGATGAAGATGACCGCGAAGCCGAGCCGCTCGCGCAGCTCCATCAGCTCCTCGATGATCTCCCGCTGGGTCACCACGTCCAGCGCGGTGGTCGGCTCGTCCATGATGACCAGGGCCGGCTCGAGGGCCAGGGCCATGGCGATCATCACGCGCTGGCGCATGCCGCCGGACAGCTCGTGCGGGAAGGCCCGCAGCCGGTCCGCGCTGATGCCGACCATCTGCAGCAGCTCGACCGCGCGCTCCTTGCGCTGCGCCGGGCTCCAGCCCGGACGGTGGCGCCGGAGCACGTCGGTCAGCTGGCCCTCGATCCGGGCCACCGGGTTGAGCGCGTGCATCGCGCTCTGGAAGACCATGGACAGGTCCACCCAGCGGATGTTCGCCAGCGTCTCGGCGTCCGCGGTCAGCATGTCCACGGCCTGCGACGGTCCGCCGCCGACCGGGCGCTGGTGGAAGATCACGTCTCCGCCGGTGATCACGCCGGGGGCGCGCAGCAGCCGGGGGATCGCGTAGGCCAGGGTGGACTTGCCCGAGCCGGACTCGCCGGCCAGGCCGAGCACCTCGCCGCGGCGCAGGGTGAAGGTCACGTCGGTGACGGCGCGCACGCCGCCGTCCTCGGGCAGGCCGTAGTCGATACAGAGCTTGCTGACTTCGAGTACGGGCTCGCCGAGCACGGGGCCGGCCTGAACGGCGGTCACAGCTGCTCTCCTTCCACCACGGTGCTCGTGGCCGGACGCACGACCGGGGTCAGGCCCAGCTGGAACTTCACGTCCCGGCGCTTGGACCGGCTCGAGCGGATACGCGGGTTGATGATCTCGTCGATGCCGAAGTTGAGCAGGGCCAGGCCGATGCCGACCAGCGCGATGCACAGGGCCGGCGGCAGGTACCACCACCACTGGTTGGCCTCGATGGCGCCGCTGGCCTGCGCGGTCTGCAGCAGCGTGCCCCAGGAGCCGGAGGCCGGGCTGACCACGCCGAGGTAGCACAGCGCCACGTACACGCCCATGCCGTAGATGACGGTGAAGATGAACGAGGCGGCCACGATCGGCAGCAGGTTCGGCAGGATCTCGTAGATGACGATGCGTCGCTTGCGCTCACCGATCACCCGGGCCGAGACCACGTAGTCCTGGTCGCGCAGGGTCAGCGTCTGGGCCCGCAGGGCGCGGGCGCCGTAGGCCCAGGAGCTCAGGGCCACCACGAAGCCGATCACCAGCGAGTTGTTCTGGTCGCCGGGCGGCAGCGGCTTGAGGATCACCATCAGGATCAGCAGTCCGGGCAGGGCCAGGAAGATGTTGGTGATGATCGACATCACCTCGTCGGTCACCCCGCCCACGTACCCGGAGGTCACGCCCATCGCGACGGACAGGACCGTGGCGAAGGCGCCGGCCACGAAGGAGATCAGCAGGGTGCTGCGAGCGCCGAGCAGCAGCGCCGAGTACAGGTCGTGCTGGGTGTTGTCGGTGCCGAGCCAGTTCGATCCGGACGGCGGCTGCGGCGTGCCGTTGGTGGTGTTGGCCACCCAGGCCGCGGAGTGCGGGGCGAGTTCGGGCCCGAAGATCGCGATGAGGATGAAGAACAGGGTGATGCCCGCGCCCACCTGCACCTTGATCGGGTAGTGCCGGCGCCTGCGGCGGGCCGGCGCGGCCGGCGTCGCCGGGCTTCCCCCGGTCATCGTCTCGGTCGGAAGAGTCGAGGTCATCGGGATCAGGCCTCTCTGCGCGAGCGGGGGTCGAGGACGACGTAGGCCAGGTCGGCCAGGAAGTTGGCGATGAGCACCGCGAACGTGACGACCAGCAGGATGCCCTGCAGCAGCGGGTAGTCCGCGGCCGTGATCGCGTTGAACATCTCGTTGCCGATGCCCGGGTAGTCGAAGACGACCTCCACCAGCACCGCGCCGGTGACCACGAGGCTGATCGAGAGGGTGAAGTTCGAGATCGTCGGCAGGATCGCGTTGCGCGCGGCGATGCCGATCACGCGGAACCGGGAAAGGCCCTTGGCCGCGGCCACCAGGACGTAGTCCTCGTCCATGGTGGTGATCATCATGTTGCGCATGCCCACGATCCAGCCCGCGATGGAGGCGAGCACGACGGTGGTGCCGGGCAGCACCAGGTGCTGGAGCACGCTGGACATGTACGGCCAGTTCCAGCCCTGCACGTAGGTGACATACCGGTTGGTGGTGTCGTAACCGCCGCCGATCGGGAACCAGGCCAGGTCCGAGCCGAAGATGATCAGCAGCAGCAGGCCGAGCACGAAGTACGGGATGGCCTGGAAGA
The DNA here is from genome assembly GCF_018139695.1 of Actinospica durhamensis. GTDB lineage: Bacteria > Actinomycetota > Actinomycetes > Streptomycetales > Catenulisporaceae > Actinospica > Actinospica durhamensis. The sequence goes on from NZ_JAGSOG010000015.1 coordinate 17,963, forward strand.
AGGTGGAGACCGGGACGATCGCGTCGAGCAGCCCGCCGCGCCGCCAGCCGGCCATGATGCCGATCAGGGTGCCGAGCAGGAACGCCACCACCGTGGCCGAGCCGATCAGGCCGATGGTCCAGGGCAGGTCGCCGCCGAGCACGGTGGAGACGGGGGTCTCCTGGTGCGAGAGCGAGAGCCCGAAGTTCCCGCTGAGGGTGTGGCCCACATAGGTGAAGTACTGCGAGAGCAGGCTCTGCTTGTCGTCGGCGCCGTACTCGGCCGCCATCGAGGCCAGCTGCGCTGGTGTGACCACGCCGCGCATCTGCGTCAGGATCGCGCTGAGCGCGTTGCCCGGCAGCATGCGTGGGATGAAGAAGTCCAATGTGATCGCGGCATACGCGGCGATCAGATAGAAGCCGATCCTTCGTATCAGCAGGGGCATCCTGGATTCACCTCACGGACGGGGCGCCGACGGCGGGCGCGGTTTCGGGGCGGCAGCCGCAGCTGGAGCGTTGCACGACCTGGACGGGCAGTACGATCTGGCGTTCGGCCGGCCGTTCCCCGCTGATCATGGTGTAGAGAGTTTCGAAGGCCAGCGCGCCGAGGCGTTCGATCGGCTGGCGCACGGTGGTCAGGGAGGGGCTCACGTGCCGGGCCACCGAGATGTCGTCGAAGCCGGTGACCGCGACGTCGTCCGGAACCCGGTATCCGCGGCGGTGCAGTTCGTTGATGACGCCGAGGGCGGACTGGTCGTTGGCGCAGCAGATCACCCGCGGGATCGGCCGGCCCTCCTCGATCAGCCTCCTGATGACGCGGGCGCCGCCGGCCGCGGAGTACTCGCCGGACCAGTTCGGGCCGTCCTCGAACGGCAGGCCGAACTCCTCGGCGACCTCGCGCACGGCCTTGCCGCGGATCAGGTTGTCGGGGCTGTCGCCGTGTCCGGACAGGTAGGCGATCGAGTCGTAGCCGTGGTCGCCGAGCACGTGCTTGGCCAGGTCGCGCATGCCCGCGACGTTGTCGCCGACGATGTTCACGCTGGCCCGGGTGGGTGTGCCGGCCAGGGTGACCACCGGTATCCGGTCGGCCAGGCGGATCACCCCGTTGGGGGTGAGCACCCGGTCGTGCAGGATGATGCCGTCGCTCTTGCCCGCCAGCTTGGCGACCTTGCCGCCGGGGCTGTGTTCGTGCACGTCGACCGAGCTCAGCAGCAGGTCGAAACCCTCGAGCTGGGCCGCGACCTCGATACCGCGGTTGAGCACGTCCATGAAGAAGAGGCTGTCGGCCTCGTCGTCGAACTCCTCGGCGTCGGCGGCCTGCGTCTCGGCGCGCGGCCGGCGGAAGACCACCGACACGACCTCCTTGAGCCGGCTGGACAGGGCGCGGGCGGCGCCGTCCGGCACGAAGCCGAGCTCCTGCACCGCGCGCAGCACCCGGTCCCGGGTCTCCGGCCGCGGGGTGGAGTGTCCGTTGAGCACACGCGAGACGGAGGCGATGGACACTCCGGCCGTACGTGCGACGTCGTAGATGGTCAACGAGGGCACGGGCTTGCGCACGTGCGGCAGATGGATCTCCTCATCGGTCACGGCCCTGCACCTCCCATCCCCTGCTTCGCCGCCGTCTCCACGCAGGAGCGGCAAGTTCTGAATGTTTCCACGGTCTCGCAGACATCGTCGGTGCCCGCGTACGGGCGTCAACGTCGGAACAAATGGATCATTGGGGTGCGAATCTGAGCGGGGAAGCGTTTCCGTAAGCGCTTCCCTGTGCAGCGTGCTGAACCGTATCGCCGGGTAAACGCTTACGCAAGACCGGATGGACGGAGGTCGGCGAATGTTATCTCGCCGTAATGCCGGTACCGGTTCCGAGGTGCGGAAATCTGGGCACTGATGGTCGAACCCGTCCACCGGGCCCATGAAACTCAGAAAACCGGGGCAATCGCGGCCACCGGGACTTCGCCCTCGTCCCGGGCCTGGCCGGCCCGGGCCGGCCGCGCCCTTTACAGGCCCGCCGCGGCCCGGGAGACTGGCGCTGCCCACCTGAAGGAGGCAGGCGGAGATGGAGCGCGCCGCATGGATCACCACTCCGGACGCCGCGGCCCTGCTCGGGCCGTGTGAGATTTCGGAAAGATCGGGACCCGGCAACGGTTTCCGCGGCGTTTCGGTTCTGATCGCCACCGGGCCCGGACGCGGCCGCCAGCGCTTCCTCGGCGCCGGCGCCTCGCTGACCGAGTCCTGCGCCGCGCTGCTGGCCCGGCTGCCCGCGCCCGCCCGCGACGCCGCGCTGGTCCGCTTCTTCTCACCCACCGCCGGAATCGGGCTCAGCGTGCTGCGCCAGCCGATCGGCTCGAGCGCGTTCGTGGCCGGGACCCGGTACTACACCTGCGACGACGTCCCGTCCGGGCAGACCGACTTCGCCCTCGAACACTTCGGGGTGGCGCACGACGAGGCCGAGATCCTGCCGCTGCTGCGCCGGGCCCGGGAGCTCAACCCCGAGCTGCGGGTGATCGCCACGCCGTGGAGCGCGCCGGCCTGGATGAAGACCAACGGCTCGCTCGTCGGCGGCGAGCTGATCGACGCGCCGCGCTACTACGAGGTCTACGCCCGCTATCTCGCCGCCTTCGTCGAGGCGTACGCGGCGGCCGGGGTGCCGGTGTACGCGCTGACGCTGCAGAACGAGCCGCAGAACCGGAATCCGGACGTGCCGGGCATGCATCTGGGCGTCGCGCAGGCCAGGGCGCTGATTCAGGTGCTCGGTCCGCTGCTGCGCGAGCGCGGCTTGGACGTGCGCCTGCTCGGCTACGACCACAACTGGGCGGTGCACCCGAACGACCTCGCCGCCGTGCCGCCGGGCGAGCCGACCGAGCTGGACTACCCGGCCGCGCTGTTGTCCGACCCGGCGACGGCGCGGTGGCTCGCGGGCACGGCGTTCCACTGCTACTACGGCGACGCGGGCGCGCAGAGCGTGCTGCGGGACCGGTTCCCGGACAAGGACATCTACTTCACCGAGTGCTCCGGTTCGCGCGGCGCGGCCGACTCCGACGCCAAGGCCTTCTCCGACACCCTGCGCTGGCACGCCCGCCACGTCGTGATCGGCGCGACCCGCAACTGGGCCAGGACCGTGGTGACCTGGAACCTGGCGCTGGACCCGAGCGGCGGCCCGCACGCCAACGGCTACACCGACTTCTCCGGCTTGGTGACCGTCGAGGACGACGGCCGGATCACCCCGAACGCCGAGTACTACGCGCTCGCGCACCTGTCCCGGTTCGTCCGGCCCGGCGCGCTGTGCCTGCCCAGCGAGGCGACGGGGGAGGGGAGCGCGGACGTGCCGAGCGTCGCGTTCCGCAACCCGGGCGGCGAACTGGCGGTGCTGCTGCACAACCAGGGCGAGCGCCGGCACCCGGTCGAGGTGCGCTCGGTGCGGCTGGAACTGCCGCCGGGCGCCCTGGTCACCGTGACACTGCCGCCGGAGCCGCCGGACGCGTGACGGCGGTGACGGCCGGGCCGGCCGCGGAGCTCGACTGGATCGCCGCGGCCACCGCGCCGAGCAGTTCGGCGCGTTCGCCGAGCCGCCCGCCCAGCACCCGCACCGCCCCGGCCCCGCCCTGCCCGGCGTGCCGGTCGATCGACTCGCGCACCCCGGCCACCAGCGGTTCCCCGGCCGCGCCGAGCTCTCCGCCGAGTATCACCGCGGCCGGATTCAGGCAGTTGACGAGGTCGGCCAGCACCCGGCCGACGGTGCGCCCGGCGTCCGTCAGGACCCTGGCCGCGGCCGGGGACGCGGCGAGCTCGGCCATCGGCGGCAGCCGGTCGGGCGCGGCGCCGCCGAGGACGTGCTCGAGCCTGCGGCGTACCGCGCCGACCGAGACCACCGTCTCCAGGCAGCCCTGGTTGCCGCAGCGGCACCAGTTGATCGCGCCCGGCAGCTGGGTGTGCCCGATCTCCCCGGCGATGCCGGTGGCCCCGCGGTACGGGCGTCCGCCGAGGATGAGCCCGGCGCCGATGCCGTGCGAGGCCTTCACGTAGACGAGATCGTCGATGCCGCGCCCCGCGCCGTACAGGTGCTCGGCCCGCGCGCCCATGTCCGCGTCGTTGGCCACCGTCACCGGCCGGCGCAGCCGCGCGCCGAGCTCCGCCTCCGGGTCGAGGCCGATCCAGGAGGCGAGGATGGTCGGTTCGCGCACCACGCTGGTGCGCACGTCGATCGGCCCGGGTATGCCGGCCGCGGCGCCGACCACCTCGTCCATGGTGGCCCCGCAGGCCGCCAGCGCCGCGTGGGCCAGGCGCGCGCCGGCGTCCAGGGCCTGCTGCGGCCGGCCGTCCACATCCAGGATTTCGCCGCGTTCGGCCAGAATCCGGCCCTCGGTGTCGGCCACCGCCGCGGTCACGTGGGTGTGCCCGAAGTCCAGCCCGAGCACGATCCCGGCACCCCGGCGCAGCCGCACCACCGCGGCCGGGCGCCCCGGTCCCGCCGGCGCCGCCGTCGCCGGACCCTCGCCGACCAGCCCCTGCTCGACCAGATCGCTGACGCACGCGCCCACCGCGCTGCGGGAGAGCCCGGTCAGCCGGGCCAGCTCGGCGCGGCTGAGCGCGTCGTGCCGGGCGAGCACGGCGAGCAGCTGCTCGCGGGTGCGGCGGCGCCGGGCCGAGACGGCCGCGGGTTCCGGAACTGCTGCGCTCATGGTGAGCAAGGTACCCCGCGGGGGCCGGGAACGGCACGGGGCCCCCGATCCCGCTATTACGCCGTTCAACGGCGAAATCGAGTGCTCATTCGAACTCTTGACGGCAATAAGGGCACGCAATAAGTTCCCTGCCGGACGCGGCCGTACCCGCCGGCCGCGCCATGCCTCGACAAGGGAGTCACGATGCGTAGACCCGTACCACGCGTCAGGGCGGCGGCCACGGCCGTCGCGCTCGCCCTCGGCGGCTGCCTCGGCGCCGCACTGGCCGCGTCCCCCGCGCAGGCGGCCTCACCCGCCGTCTCGGTGTGGGAGACCACCACCGACCAGAGCAAGCTGCTCGCCCAGCAGACCGGCACCGCGTTCACCTCCGGCGCGAGCTCGCAGAGCCAGGTCATCACGGTCGACCCGACCAGCACCTACCAGACCATGACCGGATTCGGCGCCTCGTTCACCGACTCCTCGGCCTGGCTGGTCTACAACTCGCCGCTGCGCAACCAGATCATGACCAAGCTGTTCGACCCGAACTCGGGCATCGGGCTCGACTTCCTGCGCCAGCCGATCGGTGCCTCGGACTTCTCCCAGTCGCTCTACAGCTACGACGACCTGGCCGCCGGGCAGACCGACCCGACGCTCGCCGACTTCTCCATCGCGCACGACGACGCCTACATCATCCCGATCCTGCAGCAGGCCCTCTCGCTCAACCCGCAGACCACGGTGATGGCCACGCCGTGGAGCCCGCCGGGCTGGATGAAGAGCAGCGGCTCGATGATCGGCGGCACCCTCAACTCCGCCGACTACCAGTACTTCGCGAACTACCTGGTGAAGTTCATCCAGGCGTACCAGGCGGCGGGCGTGCCGATCTCCTTCATCACGGCGCAGAACGAGCCGGAGTACTCGCCCTCGAACTACCCCGGCTCCACCTTCACCGCGGCGCAGGAGGAGGCCTTCATCGCGAACAACCTCGGCCCCGCGCTCAAGGCGGCCGGGCTGAGCACCGGGATCCTGGCCTACGACCACAACTGGAACGACCCGAGCTTCCCCGAGACCATCCTGGGCAACTCGGCCTCGGCGCAGTACGTCAGCGGCGTCGCCTGGCACTGCTACTCCGGCGACCCGAGCGCGCAGGTCATGGTTGAGACGGCCTACCCGTCCTACGGCGCGTACGAGACCGAGTGCTCCGGCAGCCAGTCCGCGAACACCGCGAACACCTTCTCCGACACGCTCGACTGGGAGCTGACCAACCTCGTCGTCGACGGCATCAGGGACGAGGCGAAGTCGGTGGTGACCTGGAACATGGCGCTGAACCCGAGCGGCGGCCCGAGCATGAACTGCACCACCTGCACCGCGCTGGTGACGGTGAACAACTCGGCCGGCACCGCCGCGTACAACGCGGAGTATTACAGCCTCGGCCAGGTGAGCAAGTTCGTGAAGCCCGGCGCGGTCCGGATCGGCTCGAACACCTTCGGCTCCGGCAGCGTCCAGGACGTCGCCTTCCAGAACCCCGACGGCTCCACCGCGCTGGTCGTGCTCAACTCCGACACCGCCAACGCCCACACCTTCGGCGTGACGGAGAACGGCCAGTCCTTCAGCTACACCCTCCCGGCCGGCGCCGTCGCCACCTTCACCTGGCCCACCGCGCCGACCGGCACGTCCACCGGCGGCTCATCGATCAACTCCTCGGCCTGGTACGAGGTGAAGAACACGAACAGCGGTCTGTGCGTGCAGCCCTCCGGTGGGGCGACGGCGAACGGGACGGTGTTGGTGCAGGAGCCGTGCACGGGTGCTGCGGCGCAGTTGTGGCAGTTCCAGTCGAACGGTTCCGGGGCGTACCACGTGGCGAACGACGCGGCCTCGAGTGAGGTGTGGGACGTGACCGGGGGTACGAGTGCGACCTCGAACGGTACGGCGATCCAGATCTGGAGCTCCGGCGGCGCGACGAACCAGACCTGGGCTGCGAATCAGCTATCTGACGGCGACTACGAGTTCGCCGCGCAGAACAGCGGGACCGAGTGTCTGGATGTGACGAACACCTCCACGACGGCGGGTGCGCAGTTGCAGCAGTGGGCGTGCTCGTCCACCGACCCGGCGCAGTCCTTCGCCCTCGTCCAGTCCGGCACGTCCGGCGGCACTTCGATCAGCACGTCGGCCTGGTACGAGGTGAAGAACACGAACAGCGGCCAGTGCGTGCAGCCCTCGGGCGCGGCGACGGCCAGCGGGACGGTGTTGGTGCAGGAGCCGTGCACGGGTGCTGCGGCGCAGTTGTGGCAGTTCCAGTCGAACGGTTCCGGGGCGTACCACGTGGCGAACGACGCGGCCTCGAGTGAGGTGTGGGACGTGACCGGGGGCACGAGTGCGACCTCGAACGGTACGGCGATCCAGATCTGGAGCTCGACCGGCTCCACCAACCAGACCTGGGCCGCGAACGCGCTCTCCAGCGGGAACTACGAGTTCGCCGCGCAGAACAGCGGGACGGAGTGTCTGGACGTGACGAACACCTCGACCACGGCGGGCGCGCAGCTGCAGCAGTGGGCGTGCTCGTCCACCGACCCCGCCCAGACCTTCTCCCTCGTCCAGAGCTGATCCGGAAGGACAACCGCAGTATGCGTATATCCCGGAACCGCCCCCTGCGCCTCGGCGTCGGGTTCCTGATAGCGGCCGCCTCGGCCGCCACCGGGGCCCTGGCCGACACGGGCACCGCCGCGGCCTCCGCGTCGAGCGCCACGCCCGCCGCGCACGTGTGGGTCACCACCGCGGACGGCACGGACAAGCTCAGCGACCTCGGCACGGTGGACTTCACGACCGCGCCGACGAGTGTGCAGACCGTCGTGGTCGACCCGACCCAGACCTTCCAGACGATGACCGGATTCGGCGCGTCCATCACCGACGCCTCGGCCTCCGTGCTCTACACCCTGCCCGCGGCCCAGCGGGCGCAGGTCATGGCCTCGCTCTTCTCGCCCTACGGCGGGGACGGCCTCGACTACCTGCGCCAGCCGATCGGCGGCACCGACATGGTCTCCACCGCCACTGGCCCCTACACCTACGACGACCTGCCGGCCGGTCAGACCGACTACGCGTTGGCGCATTTCAGCGTCGCGCACGACGAGGCGCAGATCCTGCCGCTGCTGCGCGAGGCCGAGCGCCTCAACCCGAACCTGCAGATCATGGCGTCGCCGTGGAGCCCGCCCGCGTGGATGAAGGACAGCGACTCGCTGCTGAGCGGGCGGCTGATCGCCAGCCCGCAGATCTACCACGCCTACGCGCTCTACCTGCTCGAGTTCCTCGAGGCCTACCGCGCCCAGGGCGTGAACGTGGACGCGATCACCATCCAGAACGAGCCGCAGAACCGGCACTCCGACACCTACCCGGGCACCGACATGCCGTCCTGGCAGGAGGCCGCCGTCATCGAGGACCTCGGTCCGATGCTCAAGGCCGCGCATCTGCACACGGAGATCTTCGGCTACGACCACAACTGGACCGAGGCCTCCGGCGACGTCTCCGGCACGCCCGCGGACGAGACGGGCGACATCGACGACTACCCGCAGCAGCTGCTCGACACCCCGGCCGCGCAGTGGATCTCCGGTATCGCGTTCCACTGCTACTCCGGCGACCCGAGCGCGATGACCGCGTTCCACCAGCAGTACCCGAAGCTCAAGATCGAGGAGACCGAGTGCTCGGGCAGTGAGTCCGCCGACCCGGCCGACACGTTCTCCGACACGCTCAAGTGGCACGCGCGCAACCTCGAGATCGGCTCGACCCGCAACTGGTCGAGCACCGTCGTGAACTGGGACCTGGCGCTGAATCAGGACAACGGCCCGCACGTCGGGGGCTGCGCCACCTGTACCGGCGTCGTCACGGTCGGCCCCGGCGACACGGTGACCGACAACGCCGAGTACTACGCGCTCGGCCAGCTCTCCCGCTTCGTCCAGCCGGGCGCGGTGCGCATCGGCAGCACCTCGTTCGGCACGACGGGCTGGAACGGCGACATCATGGACGTCGCCTTCCGCAACCCGGACGGCCAAACCGTGCTGGTGGCGCACAACGAGAACGACGATCCGCAGACCTTCGCCGTGCAGGAAGGCGCCTGGCGCCTGACCTACACCCTGCCCGGGGACTCGCTGGCCACGTTCGTCTGGAACGCGGACCTCGCCGGAGCGCACCCGCTGCGCCAGGTCGACCCGACCGGTTGGAGCGCCACCGCGAACCCGCCGGCCCCGACGAACTCCTGCTGCACCGGTGACGTCGCCGCCGACGCCGTGGACGCCGACGCGAGCACCCGCTACTCCACCGGCGAGGGCCAGGCCCCCGGCCAGTACCTGCAGGTCGACTTCGGCAAGCCGGTCCGCGCCCGCCAGGTCGTCTTCGACACCGGAGCGTCCACCGGCGACTATCCGCGCGGCTACGCGGTGCAGACCAGCACCGACGGCACGAACTGGACCACCGCCGTCGCCGCCGGCGTCGGCACCGGCCAGTTCACCACGGTGAATCTGGACGGCGCCCCGGTGCGCTACGTCCGCATCACGCTCACCGCCACCGACGCGAACGACTGGTGGAGCGTGGCCGACGTGCGCGCCTACGTGGGCTGATAGCCCCTAGCCCGCCATACTCGCGGCCGCGTCCGAGACCAGCGCCAGATCGGTGCTGATCCTGGACGCGGCCGCGAGCAGGATGGGCAGCACGACGGCGCGGGCCTGGGCCGCACTGGTGCGGGCGGCGTGCATGGAGACGTTCACGGCGGCGACGGCGCGGCCGGAGGGGTCGCGGACCGGGACGGCGATCGAGCGCAGGCCCTCCTCGAGCTCCTGGTCCACCAGCGCGCAGCCCTCGTCCGCGGCGGCGTCGAGTACGCGGGCGAGCGCGGCGCGGTCGGTCACCGTGTGCGGTGTCAGGGCGATGAGTTCGGTCTGCTCCAGCCGCCGGAGGCGCTCCGGGCCCGGCAGGTCGGCCAGCAGCACCCGGCCCATGGAGGTCGCGTACGCCGGGAACCTGGTGCCGACCATGATGTCCACGCTCATGATCCGGCCCGCCGCGGCGCGCGCGACGTAGCGGATGTCCGCGCCGTCGAGCACCGCCATCGAGGCCGACTCGTGCACTGCCGCGACGACCTCGGCCAGATGCGGCTGGGCCAGTTCGCCCAGGGACAGCTGGGAGAGCCGGGCGTATCCGAGCTCGAGCACACGCGGCAGTACCTTGAAGCGGTGGCCGTCGGTGGCCACGTACCCCTGCCTGGCCGAGGTCAGCAGCGCCCGCCGGGCGGTGGCCCGGGGCAGGCCGGTGGCCGCGGCGGCCTCGGACAGGGTCATCCCGGCCGGGCCGCCCCCGCCCAGCGCCGAGAGCACACTGATGCCACGGGCCAGGGACTGGAGATAGCCGGGGCCGTGCTGCTCCTTCGCCGCGGCGGTCGGATCCAGGTTCGGCTCGTGCGGCTCCGGCTCCGTGGGCGTCGGCGCGCCGTTCGCCGCGTGCCCCGGCCGCGCGGCCAGGGCCTCGGTCATCCGCGCGGCGCACGCGCGCATCGCCGGGAGTACGGTCTCGGCCAGCGAACGCACCGTCTGCCGGCTGGTGTGGCTGACCACGCTCAGCGCGCACACCTGCGCGCCCGCCGGGTCGTACACCGGCACCGCGGCCGCGATCAGGCCCTGCTCGATCAGCTGGTCGTCCTCGGCCCAGCCGTCCCGCGCGGCCCGCTCGATCCGGGCGCGGAAGGCGGCCTCCACCTGGGCCGGTTCCGGCGGGCGCGGTTCGGTGGCGCGGCCGGAACGGGGCAGCGCCGCGAACGCGTCGCAGGACGGGTCGGCGGCCAGCCGGGCGTGCCAGGCCTCGAAGTCGGCCGCGTCCCAGTCCGCGGCGAACAGGGCGCCAGGGGCGCAGCGCTCGGCCGGCAGCGCGTCCCCGGCCCGGAACGCGACCGACAGGGCCCTGCGACGCTTGATCTGCACGATGAAGCGCACCGCGTCCCGGTCGGCCACGGCCAGCGAGACCGACTCGTCGAGGCGGGCGGCGAGCTCGCGGGCGAGCGGGCCGAGCGTCCCGGGCAGCGCGCTGCCGCGCAGGTAGGCGCCGCCGAGGCGGGCCGCGGCCGGGGCGAGCACCAGGTCCCGGCCGTCGCCCTCGGCCCGCAGCGCGCCGAGTTCGACCAGGGTGGTGGCCACCCGGTCCACGGTGGAGCGGGCCAGGCCGGTGCCCCGGGTCAGCTCGCTCGCGCGCAGCCGGCCGCCGGGGGCGTTGGCCAGCGCGCGCAGCACCGCGAAGCCGCGCTCGAGCGGGCCGACGCTCTCGTCGGGATGCGGCAGTGGCGCGGCGGTCCCGGCCCTGCCGGCCGCCGCGCCGCGCACTGTCATCTCCGTCACGCCCACCCTCGCCTCCGTCCGTTTCCTCGCACTCTATGTGCCCACCCGCTCCTCGCGCCGCGCCCTCGCCCGGCCCACAGCCGTTGACAAGCGCGGTCCCGCGAAGCAGACTCGGCCTTCAGGCTAGTGAATTTTAGTTCATCAGACGAACGAGCTCGAGGAACGACATGGACAAGACGGTGGCCACCGCCGCCGCGGCCGTAGCGGACATCGGAGACGGTGCCTCGCTCGCGGTCGGCGGCTTCGGGCTCAGCGGCGTACCCGATGTGCTCATCGAGGCACTGTTCGACCAGGGTGCGCGCGAACTGAGCGTGGTGTCGAACAACTGCGGCGTGGACGGCGGAGGCCTCGGCATCCTGCTCGCGGCCGGCCGGATCACCCGCGTCACCGGCAGCTACGTGGGGGAGAACAAGGAGTTCGCCCGCCGCTACCTGTCCGGTGAGCTCGAGCTCGAGCTCACCCCCCAGGGCACCTTGGCCGAGCGGCTGCGGGCCGGCGGCGCCGGCATCCCGGCCTTCTTCACCCCGGCGGGCGTCGGCACCCAGGTGGCCGAAGGCGGGCTGCCCTGGCGCTACGCCGCCGACGGCTCGGTGGCGGTGGCCTCCCCGGCCAAGGAGGTGCGCGAGTTCGACGGCGTGGAGTACGTGCTCGAACGCGGCATCCGCACCGACTTCGCCCTGGTGCGCGCGTGGAAGGGGGACCGGCACGGCAACCTCGTCTTCCGCCGCGCCTCGCGCAACTTCAACCCGCTGGCCGCGATGGCCGGGCGGGTCGCGATCGCGGAGGTCGAGCAGCTGGTGGAGCCCGGCGAGATCGAGCCGGACGCGGTCCACCTGCCCGGCGTGTTCGTCAAGCGCGTGCTCGCGCTGACCCCGGAACAGGCCGCGGCCAAGGGAATCGAGAAGCGCACCGTCACCGTGCGCGAGGCCGGAGAGGCAGGCGCCTGATGCCCTGGAACCGCGAGCAGATGGCCGCCCGCGCGGCCGCCGAGCTGACCGACGGCTCGTACGTCAACCTCGGTATCGGCCTGCCCACCCTGATCCCCAACCAGCTCCCGCCCGGCGTGGACCTGGTGCTCCAGTCCGAGAACGGCATCCTCGGCGTCGGGCCGTACCCGTACCCCGAGGACCTCGACGCGGACCTGATCAACGCCGGCAAGGAGACCGTCACGGTGCTGCCGGGGGCGAGCTTCTTCGACTCCTCGCTGTCTTTCGGCATGATCCGCGGTGGCCATGTGGACGCCGCCGTGCTCGGCGCGATGCAGGTCTCGGCCGCCGGCGACCTGGCCAACTGGGCCGTGCCGGGCAAGATGATCAAGGGCATGGGCGGCGCGATGGACCTGGTCCACGGCGCCCGCCGGGTGATCGTGGTGATGGAGCACCGGGCCAAGGACGGCAGCTCCAAGATCGTGCCGGAGTGCACCCTGCCGCTGACCGGGCGCCGCTGCGTGCACCGGATCATCACCGACCTCGGCGTGCTCGACGTGACCGCGGACGGGCTGCGCCTGGTGGAGACCGCGCCCGGGGTTAGCCCGGCCGAGCTGCGCGCCGCCACGGCCGCGCCGATCCTGGACTAAGGAGGAGACGATGACGTCCCAGCAGGAGATCGACGAGGAGATCCTCGAGTACGCCGGAGTGCGCGTTCCCGGCGGCCACCCCTCGCGCGACTACCCGCCCTACCGCAGCAGCGGCCTGCGCCACCCGCGCCAGGCCCTGACCGTGGTCACCGACCCGGAAGCGGTCGAGCTCTACACCCCGGTGTTCGGCGCCGGCGATGTCACCGCGCTCGACGCGGACCTCACCCGGCAGCACAGCGGCGAGCCGCTCGGCGAGCGGATCACCGTCACCGGCCGGGTCACCGACCGCGCCGGACGTCCGGTGCGCGGGCAGCTGGTGGAGATCTGGCAGGCCAACGCGGCCGGCCGGTACGTGCACCGGCAGGAGCAGCACCCGGCCCCGCTCGACCCCAACTTCACCGGCGCCGGCCGGGCCCTGACCGACGCGGAGGGCAACTACTCCTTCACCACGATCAAGCCCGGGCCCTACCCGTGGGGCAACCACGTCAACGCCTGGCGCCCTGCGCACATCCACTTCTCCGTCTTCGGCACCGCGTTCACCCAGCGCCTGGTCACCCAGATGTACTTCCCGGGCGACCCGCTCTTCGCCTTCGACCCGATCTTCCAGTCGGTGACCGACCCGGCCGCGCAGCAGCGGCTGATCGCGGCCTACGACCACGGCCTCTCGGTCTCGAACTTCTCCCTCGGCTTCCGGTTCGACATCGTGCTCGACGGCCCGAGCGCCACTTACTTCGAGGAGGACCACCAGTGAGCCAGAATCTGGAGCCCACTCCCTCGCAGACGGTCGGTCCGTTCTTCGGCTACGGCCTGCCGTTCCCCGGCGGCTCCGACGTCGCTCCGGCCGGACACCCGGACGCGGTGAGCGTGCACGGCTTCGTCTACGACGGCGAGGGCAACCCGATCCCGGACGCGATCCTGGACTTCTGGCAGGCCGCGCCGGACGGCTCGCGGGCCGGTTCGCCCGGGTCGCTGCGGGTGGACACCTCCAACGGCAGGCTGCTCGGCCGGGACGGGGTGCGCTTCACCGGCTTCGGCCGGGTCGGCACCGACGGGGACGGGCACTGGGCGCTGCGCACCTTCGCCCCCGCGCCGGACGCCCCGTACCTCGCGGTCTGCGTCTTCGCCCGAGGCCTGCTGCACCACCTGTTCACCCGGATCTACTTCCCCGGCGCACCCGAGGACGCCCTGCTGGCAGGGCTCAGCCCCGAACGGCGCGCCACCCTGCTGGCCCGGCCCGAGTCCGACCGCGTCTTGCGCTTCGACGTGCGCCTGCAGGGCGGGGAGGCCGAAGAGACGGTGTTCCTTGACTTCGGCTGAGCCCGCCGGGCCGCTCGAGGTCGGCCTGCTCGCCCCGGGACGTCCGGGCGGGCGGGTCGAGGCCGAGACCGGCGACGGCGCGTATCTCAAGGCCCTGCTCGACGCCGAGGCCGCGCTCACCCGGGCCCAGGCCGGGCTCGGCCTGGTGCCGCCGGCCGCGGCCGCCGCGGTGGACGCCGCCGCGCGGGCGCCGCGCTTCGACGCGCGGGCCCTGGCCCTGGCGTCGGGCGGCGGCAACCCGGTGATCCCGCTGGTGGGCGAGCTGCGGCGGGCGGTGGGCGCCGAGCACGCCGGGTCCGTGCACCGCGGCGCCACCAGCCAGGACATCATGGACACCGCGACCATGCTGGTGGCAACGCGGGTCAGGACCCTGATCCTGGCCGAGCTCGACCGGGTCGCCGCGGCGCTGGCCGAGCTGGCCGCCGCGCACCGGGCCACCCCGATGGCCGGACGCACGCTGACCCAGCAGGCCGTCCCCACCACCTTCGGCCTCAAGGCCGCGGGCTGGCGCTCGCTGGTGCTCGACGCCCGCGACCGTCTCAGTGCCCTGAACCTGCCGGCCCAGCTCGGCGGCGCGGCCGGCACGCTCGCCGCGTTCACCGCCTCGGCCGGCGGCCCGGACACCGTGTTCGCCCTCGTCGACCGCTTCGCCGCCGAGACCGGACTCGACGCCCCGGCGCTGCCCTGGCACGTGCTGCGCACCCCGATCGCCGAACTCGGCGCGGCCCTCGCGCTCACCGCCGGGGCGCTCGGCAAGTTCGCCGCCGACGTGCTGGTGCTCGGCCGGACCGAGCTGGCCGAGGTGCGCCAGACCGACGGCGCGGGCGGCTCCTCGGCCATGCCGCACAAGGCGAACCCGGTCGACGCCGCGCTCATCGCGGCGGCGGCCCGGCAGCTGCCCGCGCTGGCGAGCGTGCTCTACGGCTCGATGGTCGCCGAGGACGAACGCCCGGCCGGCGCCTGGCACGCCGAGTGGCTGCCGCTGCGCGAGGCCCTGCGGCTGACCGGCACCGCGGCCGCGCTCGCCGCGCACCTGGCCGAGACGCTGCGGCCGCGCCCGGAGCGCATGTCCGCCAACCTGGAGCTCACCCGGGGCCTGATCGTCTCGGAGCGGCTGGTCGAGGTGCTCGAGGAACTGCTCGGCGCCCAGGCCGCCCGCTCCGTGCTCACCGCCGCGGCCCGCGCCGCCGAGCAGGGCGGGACCACGCTCGCCGAGGCGCTCGGACAGCTTCCTGAGATCAGCGGGCTGATCGATGCCGGGACGCTCACCCCCGAGCGGCTCGGCGAACTGACCGATCCGGCCGCATACCTCGGCGTGGCCGCCGAGCTCACCGACCGCGCGCTGACCCGCGCGGCGGCCGGCGCCGTGCAGAAAGACGAAGGCGATGTCTGATTCCACCGCGGCTCCCCGCACCGTGCACCACGTCCTGGACGGCCCCGACGTGCCGCCCCCGGCCGCCGCGCCCGAGCCGGTCCCGGTCGTGCTCGGCCCCTCCATCGGCACCACCACCGCGCTGTGGGCGCAGGTCGCGCCGGTGCTCGCGCGCACCCGCCGGGTGGTGCGCTGGGACCTGCCCGGACACGGCGGGAGCGCCGCGGACCTGATCCCCGCGGCCGAGCCTGGCGCCACCGGCATCGCCGACCTCGGCCGCCTGGTGCTGGACCTGGCCGACCGGCTCGGGTTCGACCGGTTCGCCTATGCGGGCGACTCGCTCGGCGGCGCGGTCGGCACCTGGCTCGCCGCGCACCACCCCGAGCGGGTGCACGCCCTCGCGGTGCTGTGCTCCTCCGCGCACTTCGGCGACCCGGCGAACTGGTACGCGCGGGCCGAGAAGGTGCGCTCCGGCCGCGAGGCCGCGATGGCCGAACTCACCGACAGCGCCCTGAACCGCTGGTTCCCGGCCGGCGCCGAGATCCGCGACTCGGCCGTCGCCCGGGACCTCGTTGCCACGCACGCCACCGTGGATCCGACCGCCTACGCAGGCTGCTGTGACGTAATCGCAGGCCTCGATCTCACCGCGAACCTGGCCGAGATCACCGCCCCCACGCTGGTGATCGCCGGCCGGCTCGACCCGGCCACCCCGCCCGTGCACGCCCGGGAGCTGGCCGACGGCATCGTCGGCAGTTCGCTGCTCGAGCTCGCGGGCGTCGGCCACCTCGCCCCGGCCGAGGCGCCCGAGCGCGTCGCGGCCGCGCTGCTCGAGCACTTCGAGTCCGCGCCGGGCGACGACGCGCGCCGCCACGCCGCGGGCATGAGCGTGCGCCGGGCCGTGCTCGGCGACGCGCACGTGGACCGGGCCGTGGCGAACACGACCGCGTTCACCGCGCCCTTCCAGGACCTGATCACGCGCTACGCCTGGGGCGAGATCTGGACCCGCCCGGGTCTCGACCGGCGCACCCGCAGCTGCATCACCCTGACCGCGCTCGTCGCGCACGGCCACCTGGACGAACTCGCCATGCACGTGCGGGCCGCGCGCAACAACGGCCTGACCCCGGACGAGATCGGCGAGGTCCTGCTGCAGAGCGCCGTCTACTGCGGCGTACCCGCCGCGAACTCCGCCTTCGCCGTCGCCCGGCGGGTGTTGGAAGCCGAAGAGGAACGATGAACGAGCGCACCGTGAGCCAGAACCCCGTCATACCCGAGAGCACCACCGTCGGCATCGTCGGCGGCGGACCGGCCGGCCTGCTGCTGGCCCGGCTGCTGCACCAGGCCGGCGTCGAGTGCGTCGTCCTGGAGTCGCGCGAGCGCGCCTACGTGGAGCAGCGCCAGCGCGCGGGCGTGCTCGAACAGTCCACCGTGGACGTGCTGCGCGCCAGCGGCGCGGGCGAACGCCTCGAACGCGAGGGCATCGTGCACGACGGGATCGAGCTCAGCTGGGACCGGCGCCGCCACCGCATCGACTTCCCCGGGCTGACCGGGGGCAAGCAGGTCTGGATCTACGCGCAGACCGAGGTCGTCAAGGACCTGATCGAACTCCAGCTCGCCGACGGCGCCCCGCTTCTGTTCGAGGCGCAGGTCACCGAGGTCACCGGCGCGGACACCGACCGCCCGGTCGTCCACTACACCCACGCGGGCGCCGAGCGCACCCTGCGCTGCGACTACGTCGTGGGCTGCGACGGCTTCCACGGCGTGGTGCGCGACGCGATCCCGGACGGCGAGCTCACCACCTACGAGCGCGTCTATCCGTACTCGTGGTTCGGCATCCTGGCCGACGTGCCGCCGTCGAACGACGAGCTCGTCTACGCCCACTCGCCGCGCGGCTTCGCACTGCTGAGCATGCGCTCGCACACCGTCAGCCGGCTCTACCTCCAGGTCCCCAACGGCACCGACCCCCAGGCCTGGAGCGACGAGGAGATCTGGGACGAGCTCGACGCGCGCTTCGCGGTCGACGGGGACTGGAAGCTCGCGCGCGGCCCGATCACCCAGCGCGCCGTGCTGCCGCTGCGCAGCAGCGTCACCGAACCGCTGCGCTGGGGCCGGATCTTCCTCGCCGGAGACGCCGGCCACATCGTGCCGCCGACCGGCGCCAAGGGCCTGAACCTCGCCGCCGCCGACGTCACGGTGCTCGCCCGCGCCTTCGGGCAACTGCACCGCACCGGCTCGAGCGACGGCCTCGACGCCTACTCGCGCCAGTGCCTGAGCCGGGTCTGGCGGGCGGAGCAGTTCTCTTACTTCATGACCACGACGCTGCACGTCGCGCCGGACCAGAACCCCTTCGACACCCGGCTGCAGATCTCCCAGCTCGACCGGATCGCCGCGTCCCCGCACGCGGCCGCCGAACTCGCGCTGAACTACGTGGGAACAGCGCTCTAGTACGCGACGCACACGCCCGGCAGGCTCTACCGTGGAGAGTCATGGTGGGTCCGCAGGACGTTTCGCCCGGCCCGGAGGGGATCCCGGCCGGGCTGGCGACATACATGTCAGGCCACGTAGACCGCCGGCGGCTCGCGTTCGAGCGCACGCTGGTGTCCCTGGCCGAGCGCGGGTGGCTGGAGATCACGCCGGGAGACGCGGCGAGCTCGACCGCGCGGCTGCTGCCGGCTCCGGGCACCGACCGGCTGCCGCGCTCGGAAGTGCTGGTGCTTGACCGGGTCCGGGCGTGCAGCCGCGCCATGCCGACGGTGCCGCTCGCGGTCCTGCTCGACTTCGGCGAGGACCGGCACAACTGGATGCGCGGCTTCGCCAAGGCGCTCAGCGCCGAGGCGGTCGCCGCCGGGCTGACCCGCCGCCGCATACGCAAGGTGCTGCGATACCCGCTGGCCCTGCTGCCCGCGGTCGCGGCCGGGGTGCTCGGCGCCGCGGCCGACACGGCGAACCGCGCGGGCGGGGCGATGGGCGCCGGGCTGCTCACCTTCCTGTTTGCGCTCCTGGTCACGGCCGTCCTGACCGCGGCGCTCCCCACGCCCTACGGCCGGGAGGTCGCCGCCTGGGCCCGAACCGAGGCGGCCGAGCCGCAGGCGCTGCCGCCGAGCGCGCCGCAGGCCCTGCTGGAGAAGGACGGCACGCCGCTTCCGGCCGGGCAGGCCTGGTCCTCGTTCACCGGACGCTGGCGGGTGGTGACCGTCGGGCCCTTCACCCGTCCCGCGCGCGGCCGGCCGCGCCGGCTGCTCGGCTCGTTCTTCAGCACCCTGATCATCACCGTCCCGTGCACGGCGGTGGGCCTGCTGGGGCTGCACGGTGTGCGCGGCGACCTGGTCGCCCTCGCTCCGGCCACGCTCTTCGTCCTCGGCACGCTGTTCTGGCTGCCGGCGTATCTCAGCCGCCGGCCTTATGCGCGGCGCGTGGTCTACCGCGGCCAGCTCGTCAAGAAGTGGACACAGCCAGACGACCAGTCCGAGGATCAGAGCCTGCATTGCTGCAGCGTGGACGGCGGGGGCGAGGAGGCCGCGAGCTACATCGTGCCGCGCGACCTGTACAAGAAGCTCGGGGTCGGCGACCTCGTCGAAGTCAGATACAGCCCGCGCTGGCAGGTGCTGCGCGGGATCAGGCGCCTGGGGTGAGCCGGATGAGGCCGGCGTCGGCCGCGGTGAACCCGCAGGACTCGAGGTAGAACGCGCGCAGGTGCGGTTCGAAGTCCACGTGCAGCCACTCGCACCCGGCGTCCCTGGCGTGCTGGGTGGCCAGCGCGACCAGCCGCGCGCCGACGCCGCGGTGCTGCTCGTCCGCGCTGACCACGGTGTCCAGGATGAAGGCGTGCCCCGCCCCGTCCCAGGCCACGTTGACGAAGCCGATCAGCCGCGCGTCGCGGTACGCGCAGACCCAGCCGAGGCTGTGCCGACTCACCTGCGCGAACCAGTCGTAGGCCACCGGCCGGTGGCCGAAGCCCTCGCCGTGCAGGGCCTCCACGTCGGCGCTGTCGAACTCGCCGCGCCAGGCGTAGGTCACCGTCGTGCTCGTCGCCGCTCTCGAGCCGCCTGTTCCCGCCATCTCTTTCATGAGAACGACATGGTAGTCAGGTCAGTCCAGTAGACGCTGCGCCCGGCGCATTCCGGCCAGCCAGCGGTCGGTGTCGGCGGCCCGGCCGGCGTAGTACGCGGCCACCTCGGGATGCGGCAGGATCAGGAAGGATTCGCCGTCCAGGCCCGCCATCACCGCGTCGGCCACCGCCTCGGGGGTGATCGCGGTCTCGGCCAGCAGCAGTTCCCCGGCCTTGCCCGAGGCCTCGAGCATCGCGGTGCGCACTCCCTGCGGGCACAGCGCCTGCACGACCACGCCGCGGTCGGCGTAGGTGGCCGAGAGCCACTCGGCGAACGCCAGCGCCCCGTGCTTGGTCGCCGAGTAGGCCGGCGCGCCGAGCATGGTCAGCAGCCCGGCCGCCGAGACCGTGGCCAGGAAGCGGCCGCTGCCGCGCTCGAGCCAGGCCGGCAGCAGTTCCCGGGCGGCCCGCACGTGAGCCAGGACATTGACCTGCCAGGCCAGGTCCCAGCCGGCCTCGTCGTCCAGGCTCGACGCGCCGCCGACGCCCGCGTTGGCGCAGTACAGGTCGATCTCGCCGAGGTGGGCCCGCGCGGCGGCGACCAGGTGCGCGACGCCCTCGGCCGACGCGGCGTCGCCGGGCACGGCCAGGGCGCCGATCGACTCCGCCACCCGGGTGACGCCGGGCCCGTCCAGGTCGGCCACCACCACCCGCGCCCCGGCCGCGGCGAACCGGCGCGCCAGCGCCTCGCCGATGCCGGCCGCGGCCCCGGTGACCACAACCCCCGCGCCGTCCAGCTCCATCGGTCCTCCCGGTCTCGCCCGCGTGTCGCGGTGCCGCGGTCGCCGCGTTCGCGCGCCGCGTGTCCTGGTCTCGCCCCGGGCCGCTCCCGAGGTAAGCGTTCGCTTAGCATCACCGTCGGCCGCAGCCCTGTCAAGCCAGGTCGGTCGTTGACAGGCCTGGTCGGGCGAGGCATCCTAAGCAAACGCTTAGTTCCGCGTGGCGCTCACGCGGCGGCCATCGAGTGAACGGGAGCAAGGGTGCGCGACCTGCAGGGGAAGACGGCGTTGATCACCGGGGCCAGCCGCGGCATCGGGCTCGGCATCGCGCAGCGGCTGGTGGCCGAGGGCGCCCGGGTGTGCCTGACCGCGCGCAAGCCGGAGGCGCTGGAGGCGGCCGTGGCCTCGCTCGGCGGGCCCGAGCACGCCATCGCCGTGCCCGGCAAGGCGGACGACCCGGCGCACCAGGAGGAGGCCGTCGCCGCCGCGATCGCCGCGTTCGGCTCGCTCGAGATCCTGGTCAACAACGCCGGCATCAACCCGGCCTACGGTCCGATGCTCGAGCTCGACCCGGCCGCGTTCCGCAAGGTCTTCGACGTCAACGTGATCGGCACCCTCGGCTGGGTCCGCGCCGCGCACCGGGCCTCCTTCGGCGAGCACGGCGGCAGCGTGGTCAACGTGGCCTCGGTGGCCGGCCTCGGCCCGGCCGCCGGCATCGGCGCCTACGCCGCCAGCAAGGCCGCGCTGATCCAGCTCACCGCGCAGCTCGCGGACGAACTCAGCCCCCTGGTCCGGGTCAACGCGGTCGCGCCGGCCGTGGTCAAGACCTCCTTCGCCGCCGCGCTCTACGAGGGCCGGGAGGAGAAGGTGGCGGCCGGCTACGCGCTCGGCCGGCTCGGCGTACCCGAGGACGTCGCCGGCGCCGTCGCCTTCCTGGCCTCGGCCGACGCGGGCTGGATCACCGGGCAGACCCTGGTGGTCGACGGCGGCCTGCTGCTCAAGGCGGGGGTCTGATCAGTGCCCCGGGGCGTCCGCCGCGCGGGTCCCGTGCGGCGCGGCCATCCGCAGCGCGAGGTCGGCGTAGAGCCGGCCGAGCTGCTCCGGGGTCTGCCGGCTGTTGGCCGGGAACCAGCGGGCCACGTCGGTGACCATGGACAGCAGCGCCAGCGCGGTCCCGTCCACGTCCGGCACGTCGAACTCGCCCGACTTCACCCCGTCGGCCAAGATGCCCCGCACCACCGCGGTGATCTGCCGCCGCAGGGCATTGACCTCGATGAAGTGCTCCGGGGACAGGCAGGGCAGGTCGTACTCGATCACCCGCGCGGTGGTGTGGTGGCGCGCCTCGAACGCGGTCTGCGCCGCGACCACCGCGCGCAGCCGCTCGGCCGCGGACGCGGCAGGACCGGACGCCGCCTCGGCCTCGAGGGCGCTGCGCAGCGTCTGCTGATGGCCCACCAGGGTGATCCGGTAGAAGAGCTCTTCCTTGGACGCGAAGTGCACGTACACGCCCGCCGGGCTCAGCCCGGCCCGGTCGGCGATGTCGCGGGTGGAGGTGCCGTGGTAGCCGCGGGCGGCGAACGCCTCCACCGCCGCTATCATCAGCCGCCGCGCCGCGGGGGCCGCGGCCCGGTCCC
Organism: Actinospica durhamensis; assembly: GCF_018139695.1. Taxonomy (GTDB): domain Bacteria; phylum Actinomycetota; class Actinomycetes; order Streptomycetales; family Catenulisporaceae; genus Actinospica; species Actinospica durhamensis. The sequence goes on from NZ_JAGSOG010000015.1 coordinate 39,690, forward strand.
ACGCCTCGACGAGTCCCTGCTCCTGCGCCGGGTCGAGTCCTGCGTCGGATTGGGGCATCGGCGTCCTCCTGCGGTGCGCGGCGTCCTCGGCGATGCGGCCGAGGGGATCCAGTGTAAGCAATCGCTTAGCTCCGGTACCCCGGAAGCTCGGAAGGACGCGCCATGACCGACGAACCAGCCGCCGACGGCTCCCCGCCCGGGCTCGACCTGCGCGCCCTCTCGGCCCACCTCGGCCACGGGCCGCTCACCGCCGAGCTCATCGCGGGCGGCCGGTCCAACCTGACCTACCTGGTCCGCGGGCAGGGCGGATCCTGGATCGTACGCCGCCCGCCGCTCGGCCACGTGCTGGCCACCGCGCACGACATGGCCCGAGAGTACCGCGTGCTGAGCGCGCTGGCCGACACCTCGGTGCCGGTGCCGCGCCCGGACCTGCTGTGCCAGGACCCGTCCGTACTCGGCGCGCCCTTCTACGTCATGCGCTACGTCGAGGGCGAGGTCTACCGCTCGGCCGCCTCCGCCGCCGCGCTGGGCCTGGACCGGCTGACCACCCTGGCCGGGGAGCTCGGCCGGGTGCTAGCCCGGCTGCACACCACCGACCCGGCGCAGGTGGGGCTGGCCGACTTCGGCCACCCCGAGGGCTACCTGGAGCGGCAGCTGCGCCGGTGGAGCAAGCAGCTCGACGCCTCGCGCAGCCGCGAGCTGCCCGGGATCGACGAACTGCGCGACCGGCTCGCCGCCGCGCTCCCGCCCACCCCGCGGGCCGCGATCGTGCACGGGGACTACCGGCTGGACAACGTGATCTTCGGCCCGGACGACCGGATCGCCGCCGTGGTCGACTGGGAGATGGCCACCCTCGGCGATCCGCTCACCGACATCGGCGCGCTGCTGCTGTACTGGGAGCTGCTGGTCACCGGCCAGGGCCTGTTCGGGAAGGTCCCGCCCGGCGCCGAGTTCCCGGCCACCTCGGCGCTGCTCGAGCCCTACCTCGCCGAGGGCGGCGCCGGGCTCGAGCACCTGCCCTGGTACCTGGCCTTCGCCACCTTCAAGCTCGCGGTCATCGCCGAGGGCATCCACTACCGCTTCCAGGCCGGCCAGACCGTCGGCGCGGGCTTCGAACGGCTCGGCGCCGCCGTGCCGGTGCTCGTCGCCCGCGGGCACGCGATCCTCACGGAAGGACACTGACACCGATGGACTTCGCCTTCGACGCCACCACCGAGAAGCTGCGCGGCGAGCTGCTGGCGTTCATGGACTCGCACGTCTACCCGGCCGAGCGGCGGGTGGCCGAGGCCGACGCCGCGACCGCCGCGTCGGCTGACGACCCGTTCGCCACCTCGGCCCTGATGCGCGAGCTCAAGGCCGCCGCCCGCGAGCGCGGCCTGTGGAACTTCTTCCGCGAACTGCCGAACCTCTCCTACGCCCCGCTGGCCGAGATCACCGGCCGCAGTCCGCGGCTGGCCCCCGAGGCGGTCAACTGCTCCGCGCCCGACACCGGCAACATGGAGGTGCTCGCCCAGTTCGGCACCCCGGAGCAGAAGGAGCAGTGGCTGCGGCCCCTGCTGGACGGCGAGATCCGCAGCGCGTTCTGCATGACCGAGCCCGACGTGGCCTCCTCCGACGCGACCAACATCGAGACCAGGATCCGGCGCGAGGGCGGGGACTACGTGCTGGACGGGCGCAAGTGGTACGCCTCCGGCGCGATGAACCCGAACGCCCGCATCCTGATCGTCATGGGCAAGACCGACCCGGACGCCCCGCGCCACCGTCAGCAGTCGATGATCCTGGTGCCGCGGGAGACCCCCGGGGTGGAGATCGTCCGGCCTATGCACGTGTTCGGATACCGGGACGAGTGGCACGGCGGCCACGCCGAGGTGCGCTTCCACGGCGCCCGGGTGCCGGCCGCGAACCTGATCGCGGGGGAGGGCGAGGGCTTCGCCATCTCCCAGGCCAGGCTCGGGCCCGGCCGCATCCACCACTGCATGCGGCTGATCGGCATGGCCGAACGCGGCCTTGAGCTGATGTGCGACCGGGTCGCGCACCGGGTCGCCTTCGGCCGCCCGCTGGCCGAGCAGGGCGTGATCCGGGAGTGGATCGCCGAGTCGCGGGTGCGGATCGAGCAGGCCAGGCTGCTGGTGCTCAAGACCGCCTGGCTGATGGACACCGTCGGCAACAAGGGCGCGCACACCGAGATCCAGGCGATCAAGATCGCGGTACCCTCGATGACGGAATGGGTGCTGGACAAGGCGATCCAGGCGCACGGCGGCGGCGGGGTGAGTCAGGACTTCCCGCTGGCCGAGCTGTGGGCCGGCGCGCGCACCCTACGGCTGGCCGACGGCCCGGACGAGGTGCACCGCCGTTCGCTGGCCAAGGCCGAACTGCGCCGCCGGGCCGCTGAGGGCTGACCGGAACACCGGGACACCGACCCGCCGGAACGGACGAGAGACCGAGACAAGGGAGCCGACATGGCCTTCAACCTGGCCACCACCCTGCACGAGTCCGCGCTGGCCACGCCGGAAAAGTTCGTCTGCCGCACCGCCACCCGGGACATCCCCTACCGTGAGCTGGACGAGCAGAGCGGGCGCTTCGCCGCGAAGCTGATCGACGCCGGGCTCACCCGCGGCGACCGGGTCGCGGTGCAGCTGCCGAACGTGCCCGAGTTCCTGGTGGCCTACTACGGGATCCTCAAAGCGGGCCTCGTCATGGTCCCGGTCAACCCGCTGCTCACGGCCTCCGAGACGGAGTATCTGGTCGCGCATTCGGGCGCCCTGCGGCACTTCGCCGATCCGGTGGAGGTGGCGGCCCTGTGCGACGCGGCGGACCGGGTGGCCGACGTGGCGGCGACCGAGCCGCAGGACACCGCCGTGATCATCTACACCAGCGGCACCACCGGCAAGCCCAAGGGCGCCGAACTCAGCCACTTCCAGCTCTACATGAGCTGCACGATCCCCCCGGAGGTCTTCGGGGCCGTGCCCGAGGACGTCACCCTGGTGGTGCTGCCGCTGTTCCACATATACGGGCTCTCCTGCGCGGTCAACAGCGTCGTGCGGCACGGCTCCACGATGAGCCTGGTGCGCAGGTTCGACGTCGAGGCCGTACTCGACGCGATGGAGCAGCACGGCGTCACCATCACGCTCGGGGTGCCCACCATGTACCACGCGCTGCTCACCGCCGACCTCGGCGAGCGTCGCCTCGAGCGGTTCCGAGTGGCCTCCTGCGGCGGCGCGCCCATGCCTAGAGCCCTGATCGAAGGCTTCGAAGCGCGTTTCGGGGTGGACGTGCTGGAGGGCTTCGGCATGTCGGAGACCGGCGCGGCCGGGTTCCTCAACCGGCCGGACGCGCGCCGGGTCGGCTCCATCGGCAAGCCGCTGTGGGGCGTGCAGGCGAAGATCGAGGGCGCCGAGGGCACCGGGCCCGAGCACGCCGGCGAGCTGCTGATCAAGGGCCACGTGGTGATGACCGGCTACCACGAGGACCCGTCGGCCACCGCCGAGGCCCTGGCCGACGGCTGGCTGCACACCGGCGACGTGGCCTACGCGGACGAGGACGGCTTCTACTTCATCGTCGACCGGATCAAGGACCTGGTGATCCGGGGCGGGTTCAACGTCTACCCGCGCGAGGTCGAGGAGGTGCTCTACCGCCACCCCGGCGTGCTCGAGGCCGCGGTGATCGGGCGGCCCGACGAGCGGCTCGGCGAGGAGATCGTGGCCGTGCTGGTGCCGCGGCCGGGTGCGGAGCTGGAGGCCGAGGAGGTCATCGCGTTCTGCCGGGCCTCGCTGGCCGGGTACAAGTGCCCGCGCGAGATCCGGCTGGTCGAGCGGCTGCCGCGCAACGCCTCCGGCAAGGTGCTCAAGCGCGACCTGCGCTGATACCGCGTTCGCCGCCGCCCGCGCGCTCGGTGCGGGCGGTGCGCGGCGCGCCGCTTGACGTATGCCGATATAGGCATACGATGGGGTCATGGCGAGAGCGGCGACCACCACCGACGCGTTCAACGCCGTCGCCGAACCCCGGCGGCGGGAGATCCTCGACGCCCTCGCGGGTGGGGAACGCAGCGTGACCGACCTGGTCGAGCACCTCGGCGTGGCCCAACCCGTCGTGTCCAAGCACCTGCGGGTGCTGCGCGAGGTCGGGCTGGTCGGGGTGCGCGACGAGGGCCGGGCGCGGATATACCGGCTCGAGGCCGGTCCGCTGCGGGCCGTGTACGACTGGGTCAAGGGGTACGAGCGGCTCTGGTCCGAGCGCTTCGACCTGCTCGACACGGTCCTCGAGGACCTGCGCGCCGAGCGCGGGCCCGGACAGCAACCCGAGTCACCCGAGTCATCCCAGGAGGACGACCATGACCAGCCATGACCTGACGACGAACCCCGGTGGCGCCCGGCGCGCCGTCGTGACCACCCCGAGCGACACCCAGATCCTGATCACCCGCGAGTTCGACGCGCCCCGGCACCTGCTCTACCGGGCCTACACCGAACCCGAGCTGATCAGGCGCTGGTGGCACGCCAACCGCGGCACGATCGAGTCCATCGAGGTGGACCTGCGCGTCGGCGGCGCCTGGCGCTACGCGATGACCGCGGCCGGCGGCTTCGCGTTCTCCTTCCACGGCGAGTACCGCGAGATCGTGCCGGACGAGCGGCTGGTGTCCACGGAGATCTACTCCGGCGCCCCGCAGGCCGAGTCGCTGAGCGCGGCCACCTTCACCGAGAAGGACGGGCGCACCGTGCTGGAGATCCTGGTGACGCACCGGACCAAGGAGTTCCGGGACGCGCACCTGGCCTCCGGCATGGAGGACGGCCTGCAGGACGCGCTCGACCTGCTCGAGGGCGTGGCCCAGGACGAGCCAGAGGCCTGAGGCAGGTGCGTACCAGGCCCCTGGTTCAGGGCTGTACGGGATCGAGCACGAGGATCGGGATGCGCCGCCGCGTCCGGCCCTCGAACCCGCCGAACAGCTGCGTCTCGGTGCGCGCGCGTTCGACCAGCGTCTCCCGCTCCGCACCCGCGGCCTCGCGCGCGGTGACCTCCACCGTGCGGCCGCCGACCTCGATCACCGTCTCCGGGTGCGCCACCAGGTTGTGGTACCAGCCCGGATTCCGGTCGCGGCCGCCGTTCGCGGCCAGCAGCACGAAGGCCTCGCCCGCGGTCAGGTAGGCCAGCGGGGTGACGTAGCGGGTGCCGGACCTGGCGCCGACGTGATGGACCAGCAGCAGCGGAATCTCGGCGTAGAAGCCGCCGACGGCGCCGTCGGCCGCCCGGAAATCGTCGATCACCGCCTGGTTGTGCACCTGGCGCCGGGCGGTCTCGCTCAGGGCTTCGACGGCGGCGGCTTCTTCGGGTTCTTCCTCGGGCACGGTCAAGCTCCCCTCGGTCCGGCCCGGCCCGGCCGGATCAGACCGGAGCCAGTGCCCTGATGATCTCCTCCGCGCGGTCGGCCGCGCCGGCCGGATCGGCCGCCGGATCGCCGATGTGCGGATCCCAGTTCAGATCATAGAAGAGTTCGGTCACACCCTGCGTGCCCAGCCAGGCGGTGTCCTCGCGGATCCGCTCGGCCGAGCCGGACAGCAGCAGCCGCTCGCCCGCCCCGTCCGTCGCGCCCGCACCGGACGGGTCGAAGCGCACCACGCCGCGGCAGACGAAGCGCAGCGCCGCCGGGTCGCGCCCGGCCTGCTCGGCGGCTTCGCGTACGAGCCCGATCTGCCCGGCGATCCCGGCCAGCCGGGTGGCGCTGGCGCTCACCCACCCGTCCGCGAGCCGCCCGACCCGCCGCAGCGCCACCGGCGTGATCCCGCCGAGCAGCACCGGCGGCCCGGGGCGCTGCACCGGCTTCGGGTCCATCCGGGATTCCGGCAGCGTGTAGAACTCGCCGTCGTACCGGGCCGGGACCTCGTCCGACCAGAGCGTGCGCAGCACCTCCAGGTACTCCGCCGTACGCGCCCCGCGCCGCGCCGTGGACGCGCCCGACGCGGTGAACTCCAGCGGCGACCAGCCGATGCCGAGCCCGAGGTCGAACCGCCCGCCGGAAAGCACGTCGAGCGTGGACGCCTGCTTGGCCAGGTAGGTGGGGGAGAGGAACGGCAGGTTCACCACCGCCACCCCGAGCCGCACCCGGCTGGTGCGCGCCGCCGCGAACCCGAGCGCCACCAGCGGGTCGAGAACGCTGCGGTAGACCGGGTCGCCGACCCGTTCGCCGCCCTGGTCGGCGGGCATGAGCAGGCGGCTGAAGGTCCACAGCGCGTGGTAGCCGAGCTCCTCGGCCAGACCGGAGACGTGCGACAGCGACTCCGGCCCGGCCCACGCGCCGGACACGGGCGCGCCGATACCGGTCTTCATGGGTCGCATCTTAGGGCGGTGGGCACGGTGGCAGGCGCAGGCGCGGGATATCCGGTGGCGGACTGTACCGTCCAGCCGGTACAGTAGAAGCATGGTCCGCGATCGCCTGCTCGACTCCGCCGAGGCCGTGCTCGGCGAGCGCGGCACCCAGGGGCTGACCCTGGCCGCCGTGGCGCAGCGCGCGGGAGTGAGCAAGGGCGGCCTGCTCTATCACTACGCCAGCAAGGACGCCCTGATCACGGCCATGATCGAACGCCTGATCGCGGGCTTCGACGAGCTGGTCGAGTCCTTCCGGCTCGAGCGTCCCGGGTGGTACACCCGCGCGTACATCGAGGCCACCTTCGCCGTGCTTGCGGGCCAGGACGCGGAACTGGCGCGACGCCGCTGGGCCGCGCTCTCGGCCTCGGCCACCGACCCGGCGCTGCGCGTTCCGCTCACCGCGGCGCAGCGGCGCTGGATGACCCAGGGCCTCGACGAGGAGCCCGATCCCGAGCTCGCGCAGCTCGCCCGGCTCGCCGCCGACGGCGTCTGGGAGGCGGCCGAACTCGACCAGGCTCTGCTCGGGCCCGAGCGGCTCGAGGCACTGCGACGACGCCTGCTGGCGCTCGTCTCCTAGCGTCTCCTCGCTCTCGACTCCCGGCTCTCGTCTCCACGGACCCGGTTTTCCCAGGGTCCTGACCTCGGCCTCCGTCTCGCTCGGGCCGCGTCCGCCGTGCGCGGCCGCCGCCTTCGTCTCCCCCGCAATCGACTTCTCCGGCAATCCACTGCTGTACTTCCGCGGCGCCCGGCGCCGCACCCAAGGAGCTTGGTAACCGTGTCTCCCGAACGCCGACTCTCCCGAGCCAGCTTCGGCGCCCGCGCCACCTTCGCGCTGGCCGGCGCGCTGTGCGCGGTCTGGACCGTGCGCATGCCCGCGCTGCAGAGCAAACTCGGCCTGTCCGACGCACAGCTGGGCCTTGAGGTCCTGGGCTGGGGCGTGGGCGCGCTGATCACGATGCTGCTGGCCGGCCGGATCCTCGGCCGCCACGGCAGCCGCCGGGTGCTGCGCGCGGCGCTGCCCGCGACCGCGGTGAGCCTCGCGCTGGTCGGGCTGGCCCCGAACTACGCGCTGCTCATCGCCGCCGGGCTCGTCTTCGGTCTCTGCTTCGGCCTGGTCGACGTGGCGATGAACACCCAGGCGTCCACGGTCGAGCGGCGTTACGGACGTCCGCTGATGGGCCGGATGCACGCGGGCTGGTCGCTCGGCGCCGTCGCCGGCGGTCTGCTCGGCGCGGTCACGGCCTGGATCGGACTCGGCTTCACCGCCGCGCTGTGCGTGGTGGCGGTGCTGCTGCTGCCCGCGGTGCTGGCCGTCGGGCCGACGTATCTCGGCGCCGATCCGTCCACTGGTCCGTCCGCTGATCCGCCTACTGATTCACACGGCGCGTCCGACGCAGCCGACCCGGCCGGCTCGGCCCGGCACCAGGCCGCGCGCCGCGCCGCGCCGAAGCCTCGCCTGCCCATGCTCGTCTTCCTCTTCGGCGCGCTGGTGTTCTGCAGCTACCTGGCCGAGGGCGCCGTGGCCGACTGGAGCGGCGTCTACCTGCACGACACGCTGGGCGCGACCGAGGTCGTGGCGGCGCTCGGCTACCCGATGTTCGAGGCCTGCATGTTCGTCGGGCGGATGCGGGCCGACCGGCTCACCCTGCGCTTCGGCGCGCGAAGGCTGATCATCACCGCCGGACTGGCCTCCGCCGCCGCGTTCGCCCTGGTCGCCGCAGCCCCGGTGCCGATGGTCGGGCTGGTCGGCTTCGCGGCCGTGGGCCTGGCGGTCTGCACGGTGACGCCGCTGGTCATGTCCCTCGCGGGCGCGGCCGGAGGTGCGCAGACCGAGCGCGCCATCGCCGCGGCGAGCACGATGGGCTACAGCGGCCTGCTGCTCGGCCCGGTGGCGATCGGCTTCGTCAGCACCGCCTCGTCCATGCACCTCGGCTACGCGCTGACCGCGGGCGTGGTCTGCCTGGCCATCGCGCTCGGCGGCCGCTTCGTCCCGCGCGGCCAGCACATCCGTCCGGTCGAGCCGGCCGCGCAGCCCGCCGCGACCGCAGCCCCGCCGACCCGCCGCGCGCACGAGCCGTGCCTGGCGCGCGGGTCCTCGGCGTGACCCGTACGCCTCAGAAGATCTGGAACGCCACCGGCTTGCCCTGATCGTCGAGCGGTTGCGGGACGTCGAGCACGCTGCCCACCGAAGCCGGTGGCACGTACGAGTCGACCCACACCCAGTACCGACCGGTCGGCAGACCCTTACCGCTGGGGAAGGGCTGGGTGGTGAGGGTCAGTTGAGTCGCCACCTTGATATGGGTGGCGTCAGAGGGCAGCGGTCCGAAGACGAGCGAGACGGTGAAATCGTCTTTCCCGTCCGTTCCGCCTTCGGCACCCATGTAGTACGTGGCGGCCGGGTACGTGTCGGTGTAGTCGCACTGCCCGCCCGTCACCGCGTTCGGGGGCGGTGTGATGTCGCCGCCGTCGGGGCCGGCCGGGGTGCCCGTCCACATGCACAGGCTGCCCTTCTGCTCCCAGGCCCACAGGTACCAGGCCACCCCGAGCGTGGTTCCGCTCCGCAGAAGCACCGGAGTGGTCTCGCCATCGCCGCAGCCGGATATCAGGCCGCTGCCCAACACGGCTGCGGCGGCCATGGCCACGGCGCGCAAGCGCATGCTCAATCTGCCCTCACTTCTCTTACGGAACGACGATGCGGACGAGCAGTACGGTCTCGGCGTGACCCGTGCGTCTCAGAAGATCTGGAACGCCACCGGCTTGCCTTGATTGTCGAGCGGTTGTGGGACGTCGAGCACGGTGCCCACCGAGGCCGGCGGCACGTAGGTGTCGACCCAGACCCAGTAGCGGCCGGTCGGCAGGCCCTTTCCACTGGGGAAGGGCTGGGTGGTGAGGGTCAGGTGGGTCGCCACTTTGATATGGGTGGCGTCCGAGGGGAGCGGTCCGAAGACGAGCGAGACGGTGAAATCGTCCTTCCCGTCCGTTCCGCCTTCGGCACTCATGTAGTACGTGGCGGCGGGGTATTTGTCGGTGTACTCGCACTGCCCGCCCTCCACCGCGTTCGGGGGCGGCGTGATGTCGCCGCCGTCGGGGCCGGCCGCGGTGCCCGTCGACATGCAAAGGCTCCCCTTCTGTTCCCAGGCCCACAGGTACCAGGCCAGCCCGAGCGTGGTTCCGCTCCGCAGGAGCACCGGAGTGGTCTGGCCGGCTCCGCAGCCGGATATCAGGCTGCTGCCCAGCACGGCAGTGGCGGCCAAGGCCACGGCGCGCAAGCGCACGCTCACTCTGTCCCCACTCTTCTTACGGAACGACAACCCGGATCGAATACCGGATGACGATACTCGGGTCCTTGCTTGAAGGTCACGGCTCATCCGGCCCAGGGAGCTCACTTGCCCCGCCCGCTATCATCGTTCGTACTCGCAGGTGTCGAGGGAAGGCGAGCGAAGGAGCCGGATGGCCGTGCCAGCTGAACCGAACGCGTCGGCCCCGCCGGACGGCGGTGCGCCGGACCTCGACACCGAGGTCCTGGTGGTCGGCGCCGGTCCGGTCGGGCTCTGGCTGGCCGCCGAGCTGTGCGCCGCCGGGGTGCGGGTGTGCGTGCTCGAGGCGCGGCAGGAGCGGGCTTCCTGGTCGCGCGGGTTCGTCGTGCATCCGCGGACGCTCGAGATCCTCGACTCGCGCGGCGCCGTGACTGCACTGCTCGGCTCCGGCAGGCAGCTGTCCACCTGGCACTACGCGATGGGTACGCGGCGGCTGGACTTCACCCGGCTGCCCTCCGCCTTCCCGTTCCTGGTGCTCCAGCCGCAGGCGCGCACCGAGGAGCTGCTCGAAGCGCACCTCGAGCGCTGCGGCGGTTCCGTGCGGCGCGGCTGGCGGGCCGTCGGGCTGACGCAGGGTCAGGACCGGGTCAGCGTGCGGGTGCGCGACGGCGAGGGCGAGTCCGAGCTGACCGCGCGCTTCGTCGTGGGCTGTGACGGCGCCCGCAGCACGGTGCGGCAGGTAGCGGGCATCGGCTTCCACGGGAACCCGGACACGATGCTCTCCCCGTCCGCGCTGGTCGAGTTCGCCGACCCGCCGAAGCCGCAGGACTACATCCAGACCCACGAGCAGGGCACCTTCTTCGTCATCGCGCTGCCCGACGGCCGCTTCGTCGTCTCCACGATCGACCACGCCGTGATGAACGACGTCGGCATGGTGTGGACGGCCGAGGCGGTGCGCGACTCGGTGCGCCGCATCACCGGCACCGACTACGGCATGCGCGCGACCGAGCGGGTGGCCACGCTCGGCAACTCGGCCAAGCAGGCCGAGCGCTACCGCGAGGGCCGCGTGCTGCTCGCCGGGGACGCCGCGCACGTGCACTTCCCGATGGGCGGCCAGGGCATGAACCTGGGCATCCAGGACGCACACAATCTGGCCTGGCGGCTGACCGCCGTGGTCCGGGCGCAGCGCGAGCGGCCCGACGCGGGCGACGCCCTGCTCGACGGCTACGAGGCGGAGCGCCGCCCGGCCGGCGAGCATGTGCTCGAGGACGTGCGGGCGCAGATGGCGCTGGTCGCGGCGACCGGCGCGGACGGCTCGGCGCTGCGGGCCCGGTTCGAGGCGCTGCTCGGTGAGCACCCCGAGGTCAACCTGCAGTACGCGCGGCGGCTGGCCGGCCTCGAGGTGCGCTACTCGGCGCAAGGCGAGGATCCGCGGCTCGGCACGCGCGTGCCCGACCTGCTGCTGGACGTGGCGGACGGGGTCGGCCCGAGTGAGCCCAAGCGGCTCTACGAGCTGCTGGCCGAGGCCGGAGCCGGGCGCTTCGCGTCGCTGCGGCTCGGCGGCGCGTCGGACGAGGCGGACGACGCCGCCGACGTCGCCGTGGAGCAGGCGAAGGACGAGGCGCCGGCGGTCTTCGCGGCGCGCGGCGTGCTCGGGCCGGACTGGGCGCTGCGCGGCGGCTGGGGCGGCCGGGCCGAGGCGGTGCTGATCCGTCCGGACGGACATGTGGTTCGGATCACACCCGGTGAGAACACAGGTGTCGGCGAGGGCGCCGACGGGGGCGAGAGCCCGGAGATCACGCTCGGATAAGATGGAGATCGCACTCCGGAGTCGCTGGGCGAGGCCGTGCCGCCGCCCGGCAGCGCACCAGCCGGACGCAAGGGAGCAGGTTCGTCGATGACGAGTACGTCGGAGCACGGGGCGGACGCGGGCAACGGCCCGCCCGCCGAGGTCGGCGAGCCGGACCAGGCGGCGCCGCAGCAGGCGCCAGGTGGGGCGCGAGCCCTCGACCCGGCCGAACTCGACCGGATCTGCCTCTACAACCTGCTGTCCACCTGCGCGGACATGATCTACTTCAAGGACCGCGACTCCCGGTTCATCAAGGCCAGCCGCAGCGCCGCCGAGTTCACCGGGGCGGCCAGCCCGGAGGACATGCTCGGCAAGTCGGTGCGCGACTACTTCACCCCGGAGCACGTCTCCGCGGCCTTCGAGACCGAGCAGCAGATCATGCGCACCGGCGTGGCGGTCAACGACGTCGAGGAGCCGCACCTGCGGCCGCACACCGGCGACGAGGAGACGCTCAGCGCCAGCAAGCAGCCGCTGCGCGACTTCGACGGCCGGATCATCGGCACCTTCGGGATAAGCCGCGACATCACCGCGCGCAAGATGGCCGAGCGCGAGCTGATCGCCCGCACCGCGGAGCTCGACCGGGTCGGCCGGGAGCTGCGCACGCTGATCGACACCAGCCCCGACCCGATGTCCCGGTTCGACCGGAACCTGCGCTGCACCTACGCGAACCCGGCCGCGCTCAAGATCAGCGGCATGGCGCGGCGGGAGCTGCTCGGACGCACCCTGGAGGAGATGGGCCAGGAGCCGGAGGAGTTCGTCCAGGGCTGGGACGACACGCTGCGGCACGTGCTGGCCACCGGCGAGAGCGCCGAGCGGGAGTTCGGGGTGATGCTCGCGGGCACCTACCGCTTCCTGCACACCCGGTTCGTCCCGGAGATCGACGACGACGGCGAGGTGCTGAGCGTGCTCGCGGTCAGCCGGGACCTGACCGAACGGCGCCGGATCGAGGAGGCGCTGGCCGAGCAGGCGGTGCGCGACCCGCTGACCGGCCTGGCCAACCGCACCCTGCTGGTCAGCCGGATCCGGCAGGCGATCGAGCTCGGCACCGCGCGGCGGGCCGGGCTCGCCGTGCTCTTCCTCGACCTCGACCGGTTCAAGCTGATCAACGACAGCCTCGGCCACGCGGCCGGGGACGAGCTGCTCGCCGCGGTGGCCGACCGGCTGCGCGAGGCGGTGCGCCGGGGCGATCTGGTGGCCCGGTTCGGCGGGGACGAGTTCGTGATCCTGTGCGAGGACGTGGAGCGGCACGAGGCGGCCGAGATCGCCGAGCGGATCAACCGCTGCCTGGTGCGCCCGTTCAGCTGCGCGGGCAAGGCGATCCACGTGCGCTCGAGCATCGGCATCGCCATGGCCGAGGACGACGAGGCCGACGTGGACGCCCTGCTGCGGGACGCCGACGCGGCGATGTACCAGGTCAAGGCGGCCGGCGGGGTGACCGGCGGGTACCGCTTCTTCGAGCCGGCCGCGCACGAGCTGGCGGTGGCGCGGATCGACCTCGAGCACGATCTGCGCCTGGCCGTGGAGCGGGGCGAGTTCGAACTCGTCTACCAGCCGGTGCTCAGCCTCTCCGGCGGCCGGATCGTGGGCGCCGAGGCGCTGATCCGCTGGCACCACCCGGTGCGCGGGCTGCTGGCGCCGTCCGAGTTCATCGGCGTGGCCGAGGAGACCCACCTGATCATCCCGATCGGGCGCTGGGTGATCGAGGAGGCCTGCCGCCAGCTCGCGGAGTGGAACGCCCAGCCCGGACTGGACGGGGGCCGGCCGCTGATGCTCTCGGTGAACGTCTCCAACCGGCAGCTCGCGCACGATCCGGCCCTGGTCGCGGAGGTCACCGGGGCGATCGCGAAGCACGGGGTGGCCGCCGAGCAGATCTGCCTTGAGGTCACCGAGACCGCCGTGCACGAGGCCTCGGGCGAGGTCCGCTGGGCCCTGGCCGAGCTCTCCCGGATCGGGGTGCAGATCGCGCTGGACGACTACGGCACCGGCTACTCCTCGCTCGGCCACCTGCGCGAGATCCCGGTCAACGCGCTTAAGATCGACCGTGTGTTCATCGAGGGGCTCACCCGGCACCGCGGCGACGACGCGATCGTGGTCGCGGTCATCACCCTGGCCCACGCCCTCGGGATGCACGTCGTGGCCGAGGGCGTGGAGTCCTGGCAGCAGCGCGACCGGCTGCGCGAGCTCGGCTGCGACTACGTGCAGGGCCACCTGTTCGCCCGGCCGCTGCGGGTCGCACAGTTCGAGGACCTGGTGCGCGGCCGGATCGAGCTGCCGGCGGAGCCGTCCGTGCGCTGACCCCCGCGGCCGTCCGGCGTCCCCCCGCTCCACCACCTGAAAGTCGGAACTCACCGATGGCCACCTCCACCGCCACCGCGGCTCCCGTCGCCACCACCGCCGTCACCGTGCGCAGGGCCGCCGCGGTCGCGGCCGCGAGCGCCGTACTGCTGGGGGTGGTGTACCTGGTCGCGGTGCGCAGCGGGGTGGGGCAGCGGTTCGAGAACGCGGTGTGGGTCGGCTCCGGGCAGACCGCGATGCAGCGCCCGGCCCAGGCGGTCGGCGCCCTCGACCTGATCGGCACCTGGAGCGTGATCGCGGCCGTCCTCGTGGTGGTCGGGATCGGCCTGTTGCGCCGTCAGGTCGCGCTCGCCCTGGCCGGCGCGGCGGTGGTCGGCGCCTCGATGGCCACCACCGAGTTCCTCAAGAGCACGCTGATCAGGCCGAACCTGGTGCCCGGCTGGACCGACAGCGCGGGCAACAGCTTCCCCAGCGGGCACACCACCGTGGCCATGTCGGTGATGTTCGCGCTGATCCTGGTGGCGCCGTACCGATTCAGGGGCCTGATCGCGTTCTGCACGGCCGCGACCGCCACCGAGATCGGCGCGCTGACGATCGTCGCACGCTGGCACCGCCCCAGCGACACCCTCGGCGCCGACCTCGTGGTGCTGTTCTACGCCGGCCTCGCCGTGCTCGTGCTGGCCGCCTTCGGACGCATCCGGCCCATCGCGGCGCGCCCGCTCGAGGGCCGCCCGCCGCGCGGCCTGCTCACGCTCGGCCCGATCGCCCTCGGCACGGCCACCGCGGTGTGCGGCGCCATGCTCTACGCCGCGCTGACCTACTACCACCGCGTGCACTACGCGCCCGGCTACGAGACCTCCCAGTCCGCGTTCTACACCGGCTGCCTGATCGCCCTCGCCGGCAGCGGTCTGGCCACCCTCGCGCTGCTCTGGCTGCTGGCCCGGCTCGACCTGACCGTGCCCGAGTCCCGCGACTAGATACAGGCCCCCACCCGACAACCCGTGGTCTTCCTAGGCTTGCGGGCATGAACGACTTCCTCTCCACCCTCCCCGCGGCCTACGTCGGTTCCGGCGCACTGATCACCGACGAGGACGGACGCGTGCTGCTGGTCAAGCCGACCTACAAGCCCGGCTGGGAGATCCCGGGCGGCGCCATGGACGCGGGGGAGTATCCGCGCGAGACGCTGCGGCGCGAACTCGCCGAGGAGCTCGGGCTGGCGATCGAACCCGGTCGGCTGCTGGTGGTGGACTTCATGCCGGCCCGGCCCGAGCGGCCGCGTCCGTCGATCATGTACGTGTTCGACTGCGGGCGGCTGACGGCGGCGCAGCACGCGGCGCTTGTGCTCCAGACGGAGGAACTCTCGGAGTATCACTACGTCGGATTAGCTCAACTCGATCGGCATCTGACCGGGCGGCTGCTGCGCCGGATGCGTCTCGCACACCGGGGGCTGACCTCGGGCGAAGGACCGATCGACCTGGAGAACGGTTACCTCCCAGGTGCCGCGCGCGCCGCGGCGCCGGACGGCGTGGACCCGCGTCACCCACTGGACTGAGGCCCAGGCCGACGGGCACACTGCCTCCATGTCAGCGTCCTCAGCCTCCCACGCCGCGCAGCTCGTGCTCCGGCACTTCCGTTGGGTCGGCGGCCACGCCGACGTCTGGGCCGTGTTCCGGGACGCCCAGGCGTTGCGCGCGCTCGTGGCCGGGCTGGCCGAACCCGTCCGCGCCGAGGGCGTCACGGCCGTGTGCGGGATCGAGTCGCGCGGGTTCCTGCTCGGCGCGGCCGTCGCGGTGGAACTCGGGGTCGGGTTCGTGCCGGTGCGCAAGGGCATCGGCATGCTGCCGGGAGACAAGGCCTTCGGCCAGACCACGCCGGACTACCGGGGCCTGCGCCACACGCTCCGGCTCCAGCGCGAGATGCTCGGCGCGGGCGACCGGGTGCTGCTGGTGGACGACTGGCTCCAGACGGGCGCGCAGGCGGCCACCGTCCGCGACATCGTCGAGCAGTGCGGCGCGATCTGGGCCGGGTGCAGCGTCCTGGTGGATCAGCTCACGGAGGAACGGCGCGCGGCCATAGGGCCGGTGCACGCCGTGCTCAAGGCCGCCGAACTGCCGGAGGATCAGCTCGCCGTGCCGGCGCCCGCGCCGCTGCGCGAACTGCCCGCCGCGCAGGCCCCGGCTGACGGGTCGTCCGTTACGCCGTCGGCTGAGCCCGTCCCGGCGAGCGTCCCCGGCTCCTAGGCCCGCAAGGTCCAGAATTGTCCGCATGTGCGGAATCACCGGCTGGGTCAGGTTCCCTCCGGAGCCGAGGCAGCGCCCCGACCTGCTCAAGGCGATGTCCGAGACCCTGGCCTGCCGCGGCCCGGACGCCTCCGGGATCTGGCTGGGGCTCAACGCGGCGCTCGGGCACCGGCGGCTGGCCGTGATCGACCCCGAGGGCGGCCGCCAGCCCATGCGGGCCCGCTGCGACAACGCCGTGGACGAGGTGGTGCTCGTCTACAGCGGCGAGGTCTACAACTACCGCGAGCTGCGGACCGAGCTGAAGGCCAAGGGCCGCGTCTTCGTCACTGAAAGCGACACCGAGGTCGTGCTCCAGGCGTATCTGGCCTGGGGCGAGGACTTCGTGGAGCGGCTCGGCGGCATGTTCGCGCTCGCGCTCTGGGACGGCTCGCGCGAGCTGCTCCTGCTCGCCCGGGACCGGCTCGGTGTCAAGCCGCTGTATTACGCGCGGACGATCGACGGCCTGGTGTTCGGGTCGGAGATCAAGGCCCTGCTGGCCTACCCGGAGGTCGAGGCCGCCGTGGACGCCGAGGGGCTGGCCGAACTGCTCTCCTTCGTCAGGACGCCGGGCCGCACCTGCTACCGGGGCGTGCACGAGCTGCGTCCCGGGCACACGCTGGTGGTGCGGGAGGATCAGCACCCGGTGACGCGCCGGTACTGGACGCTGGAGGCGCGCAAGCACCGGGACGAGCTGCCCGCCACCGTCGCGCACGTCCGGGAACTGCTCGAGGACATCGTGGAGCGGCAGCTCATCGCCGACGTGCCGCTGTGCACGCTGCTCTCCGGCGGCCTCGACTCGTCCGCGATCACGGCGCTGGCCGCGCGTTCGCTCGCCCGCCGCAACAAGGGGCCGGTGCGCTCGTACGCGGTCGGATTCGCCGGCCAGCACGAGCACTGGGACGCGGACGCCGACCGGATGCGCGACACCCTCGACGCCCCCTTCGCCCGCCTGCTGGCCGAGCACGTCGGAGCCGAGCACACCGAGGTGCTGCTCGACGCCGCGCGGCTGGCCGACCGCGACACGATCGACCGGGTGGTGCGCGCCCGGGACCTGCCCGACGGACTCGGCGAGGGCGACACCTCGCTGTACCTGCTCTTCGGCGCGCTGCGCGAGCAGGGCAACACCGTCGCGCTCTCCGGCGAGGCGGCCGACGAGGTGTTCGGCGGGTACGCCTGGTTCCACGACGAGGCCGCCGTGAACGCCGAGACCTTCCCCTGGCTGGCCCGCTCCGGCGGATTCTCCGGCGAGCAGACCACGAACACGCCCCACTCCTTCCTCGACCCCGGCCTGCTGACCAAGCTCGAGCTGCGCGACTACGTCGCCGAGCAGTACCGCGAGGCGCTCGCCCAGGTGCCGCGGCTGTCCGGGGAGAGCCCGGCCGAGCGGCGGATGCGGGAGCTCGGCCATCTGCACCTCACCCGCTTCCTGCCCGGCCTGCTCGACCGCAAGGACCGGATGAGCATGGCGGTCGGGCTGGAGGTGCGGGTGCCGTTCTGCGACCACCGGCTGGTGGAGTACGTGTTCAACGTGCCCTGGGAGTTCAAGTCCTTCGACGGCCGGGAGAAGTCCCTGCTGCGCGCGGCGACGCAGGACCTGCTGCCGGTCGAGGTGGCCGGGCGGCGTAAGAGCCCGTATCCGAGCACGCAGGACCCCGTCTTCGCCGAGGGCGTGCGGCGGCGGCTGCGCGAGGTGCTGGCGAACCCTGATTCGCCGGTGCTCCCGCTGCTCGACGCCGCCGCGGCCCGGCGGGCGGTGGAGTCGGCGTCCGGGCCGGAGCTGCGCCGGGCCGCGGAGCCGGTGCTGCTGCTCGACTCCTGGCTGCGGCAGTACCCGGTCAAGCTCGAGCTCTGATTCGCGGCGCGGCTGTCGGGCTATTCGGCGATGCCGCGGGTGAGCAGGACCAGGGTGACGAAGGTGCGGTAGAGCCGGATCGGGTCCTCGTCGCGCAGGTGCACCACGGTCGGCTCCGCCGGGTCCGGCTCGACCCGCTCGAGCCAACAGGCCAGCTCGGCCAGGTCGGGATTGCGCATCCGGACGCTGAGCGTGGCCGGAAGCGCGATGCGGGGCAGCTTGATCTCACCGCGCGCCGCGGCCTCGACCGCCTCGCGCGCGGTGGCCTGGATGAGCGCGCAGGCGCGGCTCGGGTGCAGGCTCTCGGCGGCGAAGCGGGTGACCGACTTCTTCACCACCGCGGCGCGCGCGTCCGGGCAGAGCGGGCGCAGCTCCGCGGCGGTCGTGTCGTCCCCGGTGATCAGCAGCACCGGCACCCGGTGGCCGAGCGCGACCAGGGCATTGATGCCGCTCTCGCCCACCACCGTGCCGTTGAGCCTGACCTCGGCGATGGCCAGCGGGTTGTAGGTGTGCGAGAGCGTGGCCGGGCCGGCCGACATCGAGCCGTGGTAGGAGACGAAGAAGATCCCGTCGAAGGAGTCGTCGAGCCCCTGCATCATGTACATCGGCTTGTGCCGGCCGGACAGGTACGAGGCCTCGCCGCACAGCCGGTCCGGCCGCAGGTTCGCCATCCGCCCGTGCGAGTCGTTGACCAGGATCTCGTGGTCCCCGCCGGCCGCCTGGGCCCCGGAGATGGCCGCGTTCACCTCGGACTGCAGCAGCCCCCGGTAGAGCTCGTAGTCGCCCTGGCCCGGGCGGCACTGCTCCCAGTCCACCACCCCGGCCGTGCCCTCCATGTCGGAGGAGACGAAGATCTTCATATAATCCGCTCCACATCGGCGATGGTAGCGCGGCCAGGGGGTTGACCTCGGCTTCGCGCCGCCGGAAGGATGGGCCGCGTGACGGATCATGGATGGACGCTGACCGGAGACGGGGGCGCCTTCGCGGACGCCGCGCTCGCCTTCCTCAGCCGCGACCCGGTCGGCAACACCTCCACCCTGGCCATCACGGCCGGCCTGCGCACCAGCCCGCGCGAGCCGATGGAGCAGGACTGCTACGGCTGGTGGCGCGACGAGGACGGCCGGATCCGGGCTGCCTTCACGGCTCAGTACCCGTACGCGCTCACCCTCGGCGCCGAGCTGCCCGAGCAGGCCGCGGCCGAACTCCCGGCCGCCTGGCAGGCCTCCGGGCGCGCCCGGCCGCTGAGCGTCTCCGGCGGTGTGAAGGCGGCCGAGGGCATCGCGTCGCACTGGTCCCGGCTGCTCGGCTGCGACTACCGGATCAGGGCGCACCACGAGATGCGGCTGTTCACCTTCGCCGAGCCCACCGCGCCAGAACCGGCCCCGGTCGGCCACGCCCGTCTGGCTACCCTTGCCGACGTGGCGCTGCTGACCGCCTGGGAGCTGGAGTTCCTGCGTGAGTGCGGCCTGAACGGCCCGCGCGACCCGGAGCCCTACGTCAGCTCCCGCGTGCGCGACGGGCGGCAGCTGCTGTGGATCAGCGGCGAGGAGCCGGTGGGCTGTGCCAACTTCACCGGCGTGGCCGGCGGCAGCTCGCGCATCACCGGCGTCTACACCCCGCCCGAGCACCGCCGCCACGGCTACGCGGCCGGCATCACCTGGGCCGCCTCGCACGAGGCGCTCGAGCGCGGCGCCGCGCACGTCCTGCTCTACACCGACCTGTCCAACCCCACCAGCAACGCCGTCTACCAGCGCCTCGGCTACCGCCCGGTGCGCGACGTGACCGAATACGAGTTCGTCGACGAGTGACGGGTGCAGCGGGTGACCGGTGACCGGTGCGGCCGCCCGGCTCAGCGTGAGGCGAGACCCGAGCCGCCGGGGGCGCCGGCCATCCGCGGCGGGCCGACGATCAGCGGGTCCGGCACGCCGACCAGGTCCGTGTTCTTCCCGGCGTAGTCCACCTGGGAGAGCACGAAGCGCATCGCCTCGAGGCGGGCGAGGCGCTTGCCGTTGCCGTTGACCACGGTCCACGGCGCCCGCTCGGTGTGGGTGGCGGTGAACATCGCCTCCTTGGCCCGGGTGTAGGCGTCCCAGCGGTCGAGCGAGGCCAGGTCGTTCGGGCTGAGCTTCCACCGGCGCACCGGGTCCACGTCGCGGATGACGAAGCGGGTGAGCTGCTCCGCGCGGGAGACCGAGAACCAGAACTTGACCAGGATGATCCCGTCCTGCACCAGCATCCGTTCGAACAGCGGCGCCTGACGCAGGAACAGCCGGTACTCCTCGTCGGTGCAGTAGCCCATCACCGGTTCCACCGTGGCCCGGTTGTACCAGGACCGGTCGAAGAGCACGAACTCCCCGGCCGAGGGCAGGTGCGCCACGTACCGCTGGAAGTACCAGCTGGTGCGCTCCTGCTTGTTCGGCTTGTTGAGCGCCACCACCCGCACCCCGCGCGGGTTCAGGTGCTGGATGAACCGCTTGATGGTGCTGCCCTTGCCCGCCGCGTCCCGGCCCTCGAAGACGATGACCAGCCGCGCGTCGGTCTCCTTGGCCCAGGACTGGAGCTTGAGCAGCTCGATCTGCAGCGCCCGCTTGGTCGGGTCGTACTCGGCCCGTCGCAGCAGGTTGTCGTACGGGTAGTCCAGCCGCCAGGTGTCCACCTCGCGCCCGTCCGGCCGGATCAGGATCGGATCGTAACCATCTGGATACTCCACCCGCAGGTCCGCGTGGGTGCGGTACTCGCGCACCCAGTCGCTCAGATGGCCGGTGATGGAGTCCAGGTCGACCAGCGGGTAGAGCGCCGGCTGGGGTTCGATGCGGGTGCGCTGTGCGTCCATGCCCCGTCAGCTCCACTCCGGCCGGTGTCTGGTGTCCTCCATAGGATATGGTGACAAATCAGCTGATATACCGCATCTCTGTTAGGCTGACCGGAGACCGCAGTCTCCCAGAGGAAGCAGGCGCCGAAGTTGCCGCCCTACCGCCTGCTCGCCGATACCGCCCGGTACGGCTCCGCCACCGCGGCCCCCTCGCCGCGCACCCTGCTCGACGTGCTCGAGGCCACCGCCGCGCAGCACCCGCACGCCCCCGCCCTCGACGACGGCGTCAGCCGGCTCGACTACGAGGCGCTGCGCACCGCCGTGGCCGAGGTCGCCGAGCGACTCGCTGAGGCCGGAGTCGGCCGGGGCGACCGCGTCGGCGTACACATACCCTCGGGTACAGCCGAACTCTACCTCGCCATCCTGGGAATTCTCGCGGCCGGCGGCGCCTATGTGCCGGTGGACGTGGACGATCCGCCGGAGCGGGCCGCGCTGGTGTTCGGCGAAGCCGCCGTGCGCGCGGTCGTCCGCGAGGGCCTGCGGATCGATCTGACCGGCACGGAAGCCGCCGCGGCCGCAGCCGCGACCGCAGCCGAGACAGTTGACGACACCGCAGCTGACGACCCGTCCGCCGGGTCCCGCGCCGCCGCGCCCCGGCCCGAGGACGACGCCTGGATCATCTTCACCTCCGGCTCCACCGGCGTGCCCAAGGGCGTCGCCGTCACGCACCGCGCCGCAGCCGCCTTCGTGGACGCCGAGGCCCGGCTGTTCCTGCAGCGCGCCCCGCTCGGCCCGGGGGACCGGGTGCTGGCCGGCCTGTCCGTGGCCTTCGACGCCTCCTGCGAGGAGATGTGGCTGGCCTGGCGGCACGGCGCCTGCCTGGTGCCCGCCCCGCGCTCGCTGGTGCGCAGCGGCGTGGATCTCGGCCCCTGGCTGGTGGAACGCGGCATCAGCGCGGTCTCCACCGTGCCCACCCTGGCCGCGCTCTGGCCGGCCGGGGCCCTCGACCGCGTCAGGCTGCTGATCTTCGGCGGCGAGGCCTGCCCGCCCGAGCTGGCCGAGCGCCTGGCCGTGGACGGGCGCGAGGTGTGGAACACCTACGGGCCCACCGAGGCCACCGTGGTGGCCACCGCCGCCCTGCTCACCGGCGAGGGTCCGGTGCGCATCGGGCTGCCGCTGGACGGCTGGGAGCTGGCCGTGATCGACGCGGCCGGCGAGCCGGTCGGGCCCGGCGAGTCCGGCGAGCTGGTCATCGCGGGCGTGGGCCTGGCCCGCTATCTGGACCCGGAGAAGGACGCGGCGAAGTACGCCGCGCTGCCGGCCGCCGGCTGGGACCGGGCGTACCGCAGCGGCGACCTGGTGCGCGCGGATCCGGAGGGGCTGGTCTTCCTCGGCCGCGCGGACGAGCAGGTGAAGCTGGGCGGCCGCCGGATCGAGCTGGGCGAGATCGACGCCGCGCTGCAGGCGCTGCCCGGGGTCGCCGCGGCCGCCGCCGCGGTCAAGGGCCCGACGGGCGGTCAGATCCTGGTCGGCTACCTGGTCCTGCGCGCCGCGGGCGCCGAGGACGTCGAACCCTTCGATCCCGCCGCCGCGCGGGCCCTGCTGGCCACCCGCCTGCCCGCCGCGCTGGTACCCCGGATCGCCGTGGTGGAGGAACTGCCCACCCGTACCTCGGGCAAGGTGGACCGGCTCGCCCTGCCCTGGCCGCTGCCCGAGCCCGCCGGGCCGGCCGGCGCCGCGGCCGAGGAGCGCGCGGCCGAACTCACCCCGGCGCAGGAGGAGCTCGCCGAGCACTGGGCCGCCGTGCTCGGCTCGCGCCCGCTCGGCCTGGACGCGGACTTCTTCGACGCCGGCGGCGGCAGTCTGGCCGCGGCCCGGCTCGTGTCGGTGCTGCGTCTGACCCACCCGACCGTGACCGTGCGCGACGTCTACGACAACCCGGGCTTCAGCGACCTGGCCGACCGGCTCGCCGAACTCGCCCCCGCCACCGGCGCGCCGCGTTCGCTGCTCGGCGCGCACGGCGAGGCGAGCGAGGTCCGCCCGGTCCGGCTCGGCTTCCAGGTGGCGCAGGCCGCCGCGATGCTGCCGATCTCCGTGCTGGGCATGGTGCGCTGGCTCACCGTGCTCGCGGCCGCCGGCGACCTGCTCGGCCCGGCCTGGGCGCCGCGGGTGTCCTGGTGGGCCGTGCTCGCCGGGTTCCTGCTCTTCGTCGCCCCGCCCGGACGCATCCTGATCTCCGCGCTCGGCGCCCGGCTGCTGCTGCGCGACCTGAGCCCGGGCAGCTACCCGCGCGGCGGCCGGGTGCACCTGCGGCTGTGGGCCGCGCAGACCCTGGCCGAACGGCTCGCCGCGGTCAGCATCGCCAGCGGCCCCTGGCTCCCGCTCTACGCCCGCGCGCTCGGCGCCCGGATCGGCCGCGACGCGGTGCTGCACTCCCCGCCGCCGATCACCGGGCACCTGCGGCTGGACGAGGGCGCGGCGATCGAACCCGAGGTCGACCTGACGGGCCATTGGGTGGACGGCGACCTCGTCCACGTCGGCACGATCCGGGTCGGCGCCCGTGCCTCGGTCGGCACCCGCTCCACCCTGCTGCCCGGCGCCCGGGTCGGCGCGCACGCGCGGATCGCGCCCGGCTCCGCGGTGGCCGGCGAGGTGCCCGAGGAAGAGCACTGGGCCGGGTCCCCGGCCAAGCGGGTCAGGCCGGGCAAGGGCGCGGGCAAGGGCGCGAAGGCGCAGGCGCTGCTCGCGGCCGAGGAGTTCGGCCCGCCCGCCCCGCCTGCTTTCACCCGCCGCTGGTCCGTGGCCTACGGGTGCACCGCACTGCTGCTCGGCCTGCTCCCGCTGGCCGCCGCGGTCCCGGCGCTGGCCGTGCTGGCCGCGTTCCTCGGCGGCGCGCGCACGCCCTGGCAGGCCTTCGGGCAGGGCGTGGCCGGGCTCGTCCCGGCCGTGGTCGTGTTCTTCCTCGCCTTCGCCGCGCTGGTGCTCGCCGGTGTGCGGGCGCTGAGCCTGGGCATGCGCCCCGGTGATTTCCCGCTGCACAGCCTGGCCGCGTACCGGGTGTGGACGACGACGCAGCTCATGGCGATGGCGCGGATCTGGCTCTACCCGCTCTACGCCAGCATCGCCACCCCGGTCTGGCTGCGGGCGCTCGGCATGCAGGTCGGTCGCGACGTCGAGGCCTCCACCGTGCTGGCCGTGCCCGCGATGACGAGCGTGGACAACGGCGCGTTCCTCGCCGACGACACCATGATCGCGCCCTACGAGCTGGCCGACGGCCTGCTCAGCGTCGGGCAGGTGCGCATCGGAAAGCGCGTGTTCGTCGGCAACTCCGGGATGGTCGGCCTCGGCCGCAAGCTGCCCAAGGGCAGCCTCGTCGGTGTGCTCTCGGCCGCGCCGGAGAAGGCCAAGCGCAACAAGTCGTACCTGGGCATGCCGCCGGAGCGGCTGCGCCGGGCGAGCCAGGACACGGACACCTCGCTCACCTACGACCCGCCCGCCCGGCTCAAGGCGGCCAGGGCCGCGGTCGAGATCTGCCGGCTGGTGCCCGCGTTCATCTCGGCCGGCCTCGCGCTGCTCGTCGCGGTCCTGCTCGCGCAGGTCGCCGCCGACCTCGGCGCCGTAGCCGCGGTCCTGCTCGCCGGACCCGTGCTGCTCGGGGCCGGAGTGCTCGGCGCGGCGATCGCGGTGGCGGCCAAATGGGGGATCGTCGGGCGGATCGCGGCCGAGGACAAGCCGCTGTGGAGTTCCTTCGTCTGGCGCAACGAGCTCGCGGACAACTTCATCGAGCTCATCGGCGCCCCCTGGTTCGCCGAATCCTGGCTCGGCAGCGGCGTGCTCAACCTCTGGCTGCGCGCGCTCGGCTCCCGGATCGGGCGCGGGGTGTGGTGCGAGACCTACTGGCTGCCCGAGGCCGACCTGATCGTGCTCGGCGACGGCGCGACCGTCAACCGCGGCTGCGTGGTGCAGACCCACCTGTTCCACGACCGCGTCATGAGCATGGACCTGGTCACCCTGCACGAGGGCGCCACCCTCGGCCCGCAGTGTGTGATCCTGCCCGCCGCGAGCATCGGCACCGGCGCCAGCGTCGGCCCGGCCTCGCTGGTCATGCGCGGCGAGGCGGTGCCGCCGCGCAGCCGCTGGACCGGAAACCCGATCGCCCCCTGGATCGACGAAAAGCCCGAATGACTAGCACTGTGCCCGAGCTCGAACCGTACTTCCCCCGCCACGGCAACGACGGATACCGCGTCGCCCACTACGACCTGACCCTCGGTTACCGCGTCGCGGCGAACCGGCTCGACGGCACGGCCGTGCTCACGGCCGAGGCCGAGGGGGCCGAGCCGCTCGGCGTGTTCGAACTCGACCTGTCCAACGCCCTGCGGGTCGAGCGGGTCACCGTGCAGGGCGCCCGCGTGCGCCACACCCACCGCGCGGGCAAGCTGCGCGTCACCGTGCCGGCCGGCCGGCCGATCGAGGCGGGCGCGCGGTTCAGCGTCGAGGTGCGCTATGGCGGCACGCCGCACCTGGTCCAGAGTCCGTACGGCGGCCTGGGCTGGGAGCAGCTGACCGACGGCGTGCTGGTGGCCAGCCAGCCGACCGGCGCGCCGTCCTGGTTCCCGTGTGACGACCGGCCGGACCGCAAGGCCACCTACCGCGTCACGCTGACCACCTCCGCGATGTACCACGTGGTGGCGAACGGGGTGCTCGAGGAACGCACGCCGCGCGGGTCGAGCGCGACCTGGGTCTACCGCCAGGACGCGCCGATGGCCACGTACCTGGCCACGGTGCAGATCGGCCGGTACCGCTCGATCGACCTGCCCGCCGACATCCCGCAGCAGCTCGTCGTCCCCCCGCGCCTGGCCGCGCGCGCCACCGCCGCGTTCGCCGCGCAGCCCCGGATGATGCAGGTGTTCGAGCAGCGCTTCGGGCCGTACCCCTTCGCCGGGTACACCGCGCTGGTCACCGACGACGTCCTGGAGATCCCGATCGAGGCCCAGGGTCTTTCCATCTTCGGCAGCAACCACCTGGCCGGCGGCTGGGACAACGAGCGCCTGATCGCGCACGAACTCGCGCACCAGTGGTTCGGCAACAGCCTGACCCTGGTGGACTGGCGCGACATCTGGCTGCACGAGGGCTTCGCCGCGTACGCCGAGTGGCTCTGGTCCGAGGCCAGCGGCCAGCGCACCGCCGACGAGCACGCCCGCCGCTGGCACCGGCGCCTGGCCCGGCTGCCGCAGGACCTGGTGCTGCTCGACCCGGGCACGGCGCAGCTGTTCGACGACCGGGTCTACAAGCGCGGCGCCCTCGCCCTGCACGCGCTGCGCCTGACCGTGGGCGACGACGCGTTCTTCCGGATCGTGCGCGAGTGGACCGCGGCCCACCGCCACGGCGGCGTGCGCACGAGCGATTTCGTGGCCTTGTTCACCGGCCACTACGCCGGGCTCGAGGCCGTGATAGAGACTCAGGGCTCGTTCTTCGAACGCTGGCTGCGCCGGCCGGACCTGCCGCAGCTGCCGGTGGTGATCTGAGCACTTACCCGCGTCGGGCGGGTGGTTCAGGCGGGTGGTTCGGGAGGTGGCCCGGGCGGGTGGCTCAGGCGGCGCGGCCGAACCGCGCCAGCAGCCGCCGCCCGCGCAGCGCCACCTCGATCTCGAACCTCGACTCCGGGTGCGCCAGGGCCGAGCCGAGCAGCTCCTGCATCCGGTGCAGCCGGCTGCGCGCGGTCTGCGGATGGATCCCGAGCCGCGCGGCCACCTCCGGCGCGGTGCCCCGGCTGGTGTCCAGCCACGCCAGCAGCGTCGACTCGAGCCGCTCGCGCTGCTTGACGGTCAGCCCGCCCAGCGGCGCCAGCCTGCGCTCGCCGATCAGCCGCACCAGCGCCTCGTCGCCCAACAGCAGCAGCGCGGGCAGATGGCCGTCGCAGCGGATCGGCGCGTGGTCGAGGGCTGAGGCGGAGAGCCGCTCCCGGGCCAGCCGGGCCCAGCGCAGCGAATCGGCCGCGGAACGCAGCGACACCGTCGGCCCGACCACCGCGCGCCGGTCGCGTAAGAACTCGATGATCTCCGGCTTGTCCAGCCACGCCTCGGGTTCGGGCAGCAGCAGGTGGGGGTCGGGCGAGGAGAGCTCGGCCAGCACCTCCTCGGGCAGCCGCGCGCCGTACCCGGTCGAGGTCGGCCGCGGGTCCGCCGCCTCCCGCCAGCCGGTCCCGGGACCCAGCGCCACGCACGCCACGACCTCGGGCAGCGCCCAGTCCGCCTCCTCGGCCGCCGTCGCGAGCAGGTCAGGCCGGGTGCCCGCGAGCACCTCCGCGAGCAGCCGCCGCCGACGCTCCCGCGCCTCGCCGAGGTCCGCCTTGGCCTGCGCGTATCCGAGTACGCACGCCGTGGCGATCTGGTCCACGTGCGTGAAGACCTCCTCGGCCAGGTCCACCATCTGCTCCGGGCGCATCCCCACCCGCCGGGCCACCCGCGCGTACCGGCGCCAGGCCAGCCGCCCGCCGAGCCGCGAAGTACGGCGCCACCAGCAGGGACTCGAGCGCGTCGTTCTCCGCGTAGGCCTCCCGGATGCGGTCCAGGAAGCGGGCCCGGATGATGCAGCCGCCGCGCCAGATGGTGGCCATCGCACCGCG